>JANXYH010000170.1 GCA_025350145.1 Burkholderiales bacterium
ACCCCCAGCGAGTGGGAGAACCAGCTCAAGTTCAGCCCCTACGTCACCGACGCGGTGGTGATGATGTCCTTCATCCGGTCGGTGATGCTGAACCAGCCGACGGCGTCGACCCGGCCGACATCGCCGGTGTGCAGCCAGCCGTCGGCATCCATCGCCTCGGCGGTTTTGTCGGGCAGGTTGAGGTAGCCGCTGAAGATGTTGGCGCCGCGGATCAGGATCTCGCCCTGTTCGGAGATGCGCATCTCGACCCCCGGGCCCGGGATGCCGATGCTGCCCGGGCGCGACTCGCCGGCCGGGGTGACGGTGCCACCGCCGCTGGTTTCGGTCATGCCCCAGGCCTCGCGCAGGGCAATCCCCAGCGCCATGTACCAGCGGATCAGCTCCGGGCTGATCGGCGCCGCGCCGGTCAGCGCCAGCTCGACCCGGTTCAGCCCGACCATGCGCCGCACATTGTTCAGCACCAGCAGCCGCGCCAGGGCGTAGCGCAGCCGCAGCGGCCCGCCGGGGCGGCGCCCGGCCTCGGCCAGTCGGGCCACGGCCATGCCCTCGGACAGCGCCCAGGCGTAGGCCAGTTGCTGCAACCGGCCGGCCTCTTTGAGGGCGATCGCGACGCTGGAATAAATCTTCTCCCAGACCCGCGGCACGGCAAAGAAGGTGGTCGGCTGGACTTCGCGCAGGTTGTCGAACACGGTCTCGGGGTTCTCGACAAAGTTGAGCACCGAGCGGCGAAAGATCGAGACGTACTCGCCGATCAAGCGTTCGGCGATGTGGCACAGCGGCAAGAAGGCGATGCGCTCGCCGCCCTCGGCCTGGCCGGCAAACAGCCCCGGGTTGACCCCGGCCAGCACCGCGCAGAGGTTGCGGTGGCGCAGCATCGCGCCCTTGGGCCGGCCGGTGGTGCCCGAGGTGTAGACCAGCACCGCCAGGTCGTCGGGGCCCACCGCCGCAGTGCGGCGCTGCACCAGGCCGGCGTCGCCGGCCAGCGCCGTGCGGCCCAGGGCGCAGAGCGCGGCCAGGCTCAGCACCTGCGGGTCGTCCAGCGCCTGCAGGCCCTCCATGTCGAAGACGATGATCTTGCGCAGCAGCGGCAGGCGGGCGCGCACCTCCAGCGCTTTGTCGAGTTGCTCGTCGTCCTCGACGAACAGGAACACGCTGGCCGAATCGGCGCAGAGGTACTCGCACTGCGCGGCGGCGTCGGTCGGGTAGATGCCGTTGGCCACGCCGCCCAGGCTCTGGATCGCCAGGTCGGCCCAGACCCATTCGCGGCAGGTGTTGGCCAGCACCGACGCCACCTCGCCCGGGGCAAAACCCAGGCTGGCCAGGCCGGCAGCGATCTCGGCCACGGTGCCGGCGACATCGCGCCAACTGTAGGCACGCCACAGCCCCAGGTCCTTCTGGCGCATCATCACCGCGTCGCCCAGCTCGTCGGCGCGCTGCCAGAACATCGCCGGGATGGTGTCGAAGGACAACTGCTCCAGCGCCCAGCCGGGGCGCTGGGTGACGACGCAGCGGTGGGGGTCGAGGGTGTTCATGGCAGGCTCGCTCATCGCCAGGTCTTCTTCTTCTTCCAGCGCCGCTCGCCGCGCACGCCCTCGTCCTTGACGCCGAGGTAGAACTCGCGGATGTCGTCCTTGTCGCGCAGCACGCTGCAGCGGTCTGCCAGGACGATGCGCCCGTTCTCGATCACGTAGCCGTGGTCGGCGACGTTGAGCGCCATGTTGGCGTTCTGCTCGACCAGCAAGATGGTGGTGCCGCGCTCGCGGTTGATGCGGACCACGATCTCGAAGATCTCGCGCGTCAGCTTGGGGCTCAGCCCCAGGCTGGGCTCGTCGAGCAGGATCAGCTCGGGCCGGCTCATCAGCGCCCGGCTGATCGCCAGCATCTGCTGCTGGCCGCCCGAGAGCAGGCCGGCGTCCTGGCGCTGGCGCTCGCGCAGGATCGGGAAGTAGGCGTAGACCTGCTCCAGGTCGGTCGCCACGCCGTCGCGGTCATGGCGGGTGTAAGCGCCCATCAGCAGGTTGTCGCGCACGCTCAGCAGGGGAAAGACTTCGCGCCCCTCGGGCACCTGGACCAGGCCACGCTTGACAATGTCGGCCGGGTCGCGGCCGGTGATGTCCTGGCCCTTGAACTGCACCGTGCCGCGGGTCGGGTCGAGCACCCCGGAGATCGTCTTCAGGATCGTGCTCTTGCCCGCGCCGTTGCTGCCCAGCACGGTGGCGATTTCACCGCGCCGCACCTGCAGGCTGACGCCGCGAATCGCCTTGACCGGGCCGTAAGCGGCCTCGACGTTGGACAGCAGCAGCAGCACCTCGGCCTGCTCGGTTGCGCTCGCGTGGTCTGTGGTCATGCCGCCACCCGCCGCAGGCTGGCGACATCGTCGGCCGCACCCAGGTAGGCCTCGATCACCCCCGGGTGCGACTGCACCTGCGCCGGGCTGCCCATGGCCAGGACCTCGCCCTGGTTCATCGCGAGCACCCGGTCAGAGACGCGTGAGACCAGGCTCATGTCGTGCTCCACCATCAGCACGGTGATGCCCAGTTCGTTCTTGATGTCCTGGATCCACCAGGCCATGTCCTCGGTCTCTTCGACATTCAGGCCCGACGACGGCTCGTCCAGCAGCAGCAGTTTGGGCCGGGTGCAGAGCGCCCGCGCCAGTTCGACGACCTTGCGCTTGCCATAGGGCAGGCCGGCGACGAAGCTGTCGCGGTAGGGCTGCAGGTCGAGCAGGTCGATCACCTCTTCGGCCCGCAGGCGCGCCGCCAATTCGGCCTGGCGGCTGGCGCCGGTGAAGAACAGGTTGCTCCAGAAGCCCGCGCCGCGGTGGATGTGGTTGCCGATCAGCAGGTTCTGCAGCACCGTGGCGTTCTCGAACAGCTCGATGTTCTGGAAGGTGCGGGCGATGCCCAGCGCGGCAATGGCGTGCGGCGCCTGGTCGCCGAGCAGCACACCCTCGAAGTGCAGGCTGCCGGTGGTGGCGGTGTAGATCCGGCTGATCAGGTTGAAGACCGTGGTCTTGCCGGCGCCGTTGGGGCCGATCAGGGTGAAGACCTCGCCGCGCCGGACCTCGAAGCTGACCTTGTTGACCGCCAGCACGCCTCCAAAGCGCACCGACAGGTCGCGGGCCACGAGCAAGGGTGAAGCGACGTCGCTCATTTGAGCCGCTCCGACTTCATGAACGACTTCTGCCGCCTGAACATGCCGCGGCGGTAGAACGGAAAGAGTTGCAGCCAGGTCCGCACTTTCAGCCAGCGGCCATACAGCCCCATCGGCTCGAACAGGACGAACGCCATCAGCACCAGGCCGTAGACCAGGCCCTGCAAACCCGTCGCCTGGCCAATCGCCGGTGGCAGCCAATCTTTGCCCAGGGCGATCAGTTGCGGCATCGTGATCAAGAAAATCGCGCCCAGAAAGGCGCCGTGGACCGAGCCCAGGCCACCGACCACGACCAGCAGCAGCAAATCGATGGACTGGGCGATGCTGAACTGGTCTGGCGAGATGAAGCGCAGTTTGTGGGCGTAGAGCGCGCCGGCCAGGCCGACGATGGCGGCAGAGAGCGCGAACGACAAGGTCTTGTAGCCGGCCAGATGGATGCCCATGCTCTGGGCCGAAATCTCCGAGTCGCGGATCGCAATGAACGCCCGGCCGGTGGCCGAACGCAGCAGGTTGAGCACCCCCAGCGTCACCAGCAGGCAGACCCCCAGCGCCAGGTAGTAAAACGCCTCGGACGAACCCAGGTCGGCACCGAAGAATTGCGGCGCCACCACGGTCAGGCCGGAGTTGCCGTGGGTCACGCTCTCCCAGCGGGCCAGCACCTCTTCGACGATGAAGCCGAACGACAGGGAGGCAATCGCCAGGTAGATGCCCTTGACGCGCAGGGCCGGCAGGCCCACCACCACCCCCGCGCCACCGGCCAGCGCCGCAGCAAACGCCATGCTCGCGGGAAAGGGCCAGCCGCGCGCACTCAGCACCGCCTGGGCATAGGCGCCGACGCCGAGGAAGGCGGCATGGCCGATCGAGGCCAGCCCGGTATAGCCCGACAGCACCATCAGGCCCAGGCCGGCGACCGCATAGACCAGGACGAAGCTCAGTTGCGACAAGAAATAGTCACCCGCCCAGAGCGGCGCGCCGAGCATGAACAGCAGCAGCAGGCCATACCAGAACGCCTGGCCAGCGTGCTTGACCAGCCGCAAATCCTGGGCGTAATCGGTTTTGAAGATGAAGCGCATCGCGGTGTCGTCGTCTGCTCAGCTTGGGATCAAACCTTCTTGCGCATGGCCCCGCCGAACAGGCCGTTCGGCTTGACCACCAGCATCACCAGCACCACCACGTAGGCAGCGATGTCCTTGAACCCCTCGGGCAGGTAGAAGCCGGCGAAGGCCTCCACCAGACCGATCACAAGGCCGCCGACGATGGCCCCGGGCAGGCTGCCGAAGCCGCCCACCACCGCCGCCGGAAAGGCCTTCAGGCCGATGAAGCCCATGTTGACGTGGACAAAAGTGATAGGCGCCAGCAGCAACCCGGCCAGCGCCGCAACGCCCGCCGACAGGCCCCAGACCAGGCCATTCAAGCGCCGCACCGGGATGCCCATGTAGTAGGCCGCAAGCTGGTTCTGCGACGCCGCCTGCATTGCAACGCCGAGCTTGCTGTAGCGGAACATCGCGTACAGCAGCAGGCAGAGCAACGCGGTCACGGCGATCACCGCCACCTGCTCGACGCTGATGACCGCGCCGCCCCAGTTCAGCACTTGGCCCTTGTAGGGCACGTCCAGGGTGCTGGTGTCCGAGCCGATCTGCGGGACCATCGTGATCAGGCCGCGGGCGACATAGCCCACGCCGATGGTCAGCATCACGATCGTGAACTGCGGCTGGCCGAGGATCGGCCGGATCACCAGCCGCTCCAGCGCCACGCCCAGGGCCATCATCGCCACCACGGCCAGCGGCGCGGCGAACCAGAACGACAGACCGAGAGAGCGCATCAGCACCAGTCCGCCAAATGCGCCCAGCATCATCAACTCGCCCTGGGCGAAGTTGACGGTCTCGGTGGCCTTGTAGATGAGCACAAAGCCGAGCGCGATCAGCGCGTAGATGCAGCCCAGGGCGACGCCCGATATCACCAGTTGCAGCAACGCCAAACCGCTCTCCCGCTGCGCTCCACCGACCACCGCCAAGGCCACCCGGGCCAGGCCCGGCGTCGCCCGACGCCCAGGGTGCCGATGCTGCCGGCAAGCGGGCCCCAGCCCCCAGAGGGAAAGCACTGAGTGGCAAGCCGATGCGGCTGTTGCAGTCGCGGCGGCGCCACCTGCCGATCCGTTGCGCGGCAACTTTGGCAAACTGAGGCGGCACCGATCCAGCCCCCTACGCCCACCACCCGAAAGCCGCCATGCACGTCGCCGATGCCCTGAACAGCCGCCAGTCGATCCGCGACTTCCTGCCCGCCCCCGTGCCACTGGCCACCATCCGCCGGGTGCTGGCCAGCGCCAGCCGGGCGCCATCGGGCGGCAACGTCCAGCCCTGGCAGATTGACGTGCTGATGGGCGAGCCGCTGGCCGCGCTCAAGACCCGGATGCGCGAACGCAGCCCGGCCGAGGTCGAGGCGATGGAGTACGACATCTACCCCAAGGATCTGCCCGCCCCGCACCGCGATTACCGCTTTGCGATTGGCGAGGCGATGTACGCCCGGCTGGGCATCCCGCGCGAGGACAAGGCGGCGCGGCGGCGCTGGTTTGCCCGCAACTACCAGTGCTTTGGCGCGCCGATGGCGCTGTTTTGCAGCGTCGACCGGCGCATGGGTCCACCGCAATGGTCAGACCTGGGCATGTTCTTGCAATCGGTGATGCTGCTGCTGCGCAGCGAAGGGCTGGACAGTTGCCCGCAGGAATGCTGGGCGGTCTACCCGCAGACGGTAGGCGAGTTCATCGCCCTCCCGCCCGAGCGCATGCTCTTCTGCGGCATGGCCATAGGCCAGGCCAACCGCGAACATGCCGTCAACGACCTGGTGACCGAACGGGCCGGGGTGGACAGCTTCGCCCGCTTCCACGGCGCCTGATCGCCCCGCGGCTCAGCCGCCGGGCCCGGCCTGCCCCCTGCGCCGCAGCACCGCCTGACGCAGAACCGCCTGACGCACCAGCGGCATGCGGTCGTTGCCGAAATACATGTCGTCGCCGCCGACGAAGATCGTCGGCGAGCCGAAGCCACCACGGGCGATCACTTCGTCGACGTTGGCCTTGAGTTGCGCCTTGACCGCCGGCTCGGCGATGCCGGCGAAGAATGCGGCTTCGGCGATGTCCAGTCGGCGGCAGATCGCGCCCAGTACCGCGTCCTGCGAGATGTCCTGGTCGTCGCTCCAGTAGGCCGTGAAGGCGGCGTCGGCGAAATCTTCCAGCCGGCCCTGCGGCGCCAGCCACAGACAGCCGCGCATCGCCTTGACGCTGTTGACCGGGAAGACGCTGGGCGGAAACAAGATCTTCAGCCCGGCCTGCTGCGCCCAATCGGCCAGGTCCTTCTTCAAGTAGGCCTGCTTGGCCGGCGCGCCGCGCTGGCGGAACTCATAGACGCTGGGGTTGACGGCGTTGAAGATGCCGCCCACCAGCACCGGGCGCCATTGCACCGTCTCGCCAAGCTCGGCGGCGAGCCTGCGCAGGCTGCCAAAGGCCAGCCAGGTCCAGGGGCTGGAGATGTCAAAGAAGCACTCGATCATGGCCATGGCCTCCCGCATCCGGACCCTGACGCCACCGTGACGCCCGGGGCGCCAGCCTAGCCTGAAAATGCCGCCATGCCCGTCCCCCAGTCGCCACCCACCGACGCCTGCCTGGCGCCTACCCCGCTGATCGACCGCGACCACCCGGCGCAGCAGGCCTTTGCCGGCGAAGACTTCACGGCCGAGGTGCAGCGAGCAACCCCATGAGCCAAGCCCTGGCCGAGGCGACGCAGTCCGATCCCGCCGGCGCCGACAGCGCCATCCCCGCAGGCTTCGTCGCCCTGCGCGAGCCGCCCGGCTTCGTCGGCGTCAACGGCCCGCTGTACATCCGCTACCAGCGCGGCATCGAGGGGCAACCCGAGACCAACCTGGTGCAGATGGGATTTCGGGTCGAGGCCCGCCACTGCAACCCGATGGGCAACCTCCACGGCGGCATGATGGCCACCTTTGGCGACATGTTGTTGGCGGTCTCGGCGCTGCGCAAGAACGCGGTCGCGCGCCGGCATTTCCTGCCGACCATCAGCCTGCAACTGGACTACCTCAGCCCGGGCCGGCTCGGCGCCTGGATCCAGGGCGAGGCCCAGGTCCTGCGCGCCACCCGCAGCATGGTCTTCATGCAGGGCCTGGTCAGCGCCGACGGCGAACCGGCGGCGCGCTTGAGCGGCGTGCTCAAGCTCGGCCCGACCTTCAAGAGCATGGGCTTCGACCACCGGGCGGCGGCGCCCGAAGCCCCTGCCGCCTGAGCCGGCAGCAGCAGCAGTAGCAGTAGCAGCAGCAGCGGCGCTACTCGGCCACCGCGCCGGTCTCGCGCACGATCCGGCCGAGCCGAACCGTCTCGGTGCGGATCAGGCCGGCGAATTGCTCGGGCGTGCCACCAACCACCGGCGTGCCGATGGCTTCCCAGCGCTTCTTCACCTCGGGGTCGGCAAAGATCGCGTTGAACGTGGCGTTGAGCTTCTTGACGATGGCCGGCGGCGTGGCGGCGGCCACGGCGATGCCGTGCCAGGCCGAGAACTCGAAGTTCGCCAACCCCAGTTCGGCCAGCGTCGGCACCTCGGGCAGGGCTGCGGCGCGTTTGGCGGTGGTCACCGCCAGCGGCCGCAGCTTGCCGGCGGCGATGTGCGGCAGGCTGCTGCCCAGCACGTCAAAGATCACCGGCACCTGGCCGCCCAGCACGTCGTTCAAGGCCGGACCTGCGCCCTTGTAGGGCACATGCTGCATCCGCGTGCCGGCGCGCTGGTTGAACAGCTCGCCGCCCAGGTGCTGCGGCGTGCCGCTGCCGGCCGAGGCGAAATTGACCTTGTCGCCCTGGGCTTTGACGGCGGCGACGAACTCCGCCAAGGTCTTGGCCGGGAACGACGGATGCACCTCCAGCACCAGCGCGAAGGCCGAGATCTGGATCACCGGCGCCAGATCCTTGATCGCGTTGAACGGCATGCTCTTGTAGAGGCTGCCATTGACCGCCATCGGCCCGCTGGCGGCCAGCAGCAGGGTGTGGCCATCGGGCGCTGACTTGGCCACGTTGTCGCTGCCGACATTGCCGCCGGCGCCAGCCTTGTTGTCGATCAGCACGTTGGCACCGAGGCGTTTCTGCAGCTCGGGCGCGAGGATGCGGGCCATCAGATCGGTCGGGCCGCCGGGCGGATAGGGCACCACGAAACGGATGACTTTGCCGGGCTCGGGGAAGGTGTCGGCGGCAATGGCCGGTAAGGCGCTGGCGGACATTGCCAGCAGCGGCAGAAGCCGCAGCAACGGCAGAAGCGTCAGGCGACGGCGGGACTGGGACATTCGGGGCGATCCTTGGGGTGGTTTGAACTGGGCTTCAGCGGTCGCTGAAGGCGGCCGGCCGCTTGGCCAGGAACGCCGCCACGCCTTCGGCAAAGTCGCCGGCCCGGGCCAGTTCGCCCTGCAGTTGCGCCTCGTGGCCCAGGGCGTCGGCATAGGCCATGGTGCTGGCGGCATCGATCGCGCGGCGGGTCTGGGACAGCGCCCGCGACGGCATCGCCGCGAGCTTGCGCGCCAGCGCCAGGGTGGTCTCGGCCAGCGCCGCGTCGTCCACGCAGCGCCAGATCAGGCCGATGCGTTCGGCCTCTTCGGCGCCGAGCTTGTCGCCAGTCATGGCCAGGCCGATCGCCCGCGCCCGGCCGACCGCGCGCGGCAGCAGCCAGGTGCCGCCGCAGTCGGGGATCAGGCCAATCTTGGAAAACGCCTGAATGAAGCTGGCCGAACGGGCGGCGACGACCATGTCGCAGCCCAGCGCAAAGTTCGCGCCCGCCCCGGCCGCGACGCCATTGACCATCGCGATCACCGGCACCGGCATGTCGGCCAGGGACAGCGCCAGCGGTTTGTACAGGCGCTCGACCACGCCGCCAACGTCCGGCGGGCCGCCGTCGGCGCTCTGCATCTCGGGATCGTTCAGGTCCTGGCCGGCACAAAAACCGCGGCCCGCGCCGGTGATGACCAGGCAGCGCACGGCCGTGTCCTGGGCGGCTGCGGCCAAGGCGCTGCGCAGGGCGGCGTGCATCGCGCCGGTGAAGCTGTTCAGCGCGGCGGGACGGTTCAGGGTCAGGGTGCGGACCGGGCCGTCAGTGCTGACGAGGATTGGGGCGTCGGACATGCGGGCAACTCCATTCAAGCGTTGGTCTGGTGCGGCGCGGCAGGCCGGGCGGATTTGGCTATGAAGGCCTGCACCCCGTCCAGGGCGCAGGCGTCCATCATGTTGCAGGCCATCTGCTGCTCGGCATCGGCGTAGGCGGCGGCGATGCCGGTCTCGATCTGGCGGTAGAACAGGCCCTTGCCCAGCGCCAGGGCGCCGCGCGGTTTGCCCAGGATCTGCGCCACCAGAGATTGCACTTCGGCGGCCAGCGCGTCGGCCTCGACCACCCGGTTGACCAGGCCGCGCGACTTCGCCTCGTCGGCGTCTATGAACTCGCCCGTGACCAGCATCTCGAACGCCGCCTTGCGGCCGATGTTGCGGCTCAGGGCGACGCTGGGGGTCGAGCAGAACAGGCCCAAGTTGATGCCGCTGACGGCAAAGCGGGCCTCGCGCGAGGCCACCGCCAGATCGCACATCGCCACCAACTGGCAGCCCGCCGCCGTGGCAATGCCCTGGACCTGGGCGACCACGGGGACCGGCAGGGCCTGGAGCGACAGCATCATCCGCCCGCAGCGGGCGAACAGCGCCTCGTAGTAGGCCTGCGAGGGCTGCGCCCGCATCTCCTTGAGGTCATGCCCGGCACAGAACGCCCGACCGTGGGCGGCCAGCACCAGGCAGCGGGCCGCAGGGTCGGCGGCGATCAGGTCGAGCTCGGCCTGCAGCGCCGAGAGCATCGCCTCGGACAGGCTGTTGAAGGCCTGCGGCCGGTTCAGCGTCAGCGTGACCACGCCACGCCCATCGTCATGGCGCAGCAGCGGCGGGGCGTCGGTGGTCAGCATGGCGGTGGTCGGCATGGCGGTGGTCGGTGTCATTCAATCGCGCTCGACGACTTGATGCGCTGGCGCAGCTCGAACTTCTGGATCTTGCCGGTCGAGGTCTTGGGGATGGGTTCGAAACGGATCTCGCGCGGCACCTTGTAGCCCGCCAGCAAGGCCCTGCAATGGGCGATCAGGTCGGCCGCGAGCAGGCTCGTGCCGGGCTTGCATTCAACGAAGGCCAGCGGCGTCTCGCCCCACTTCGGGTCGGGTTTGGCGACCACGGCGCAGGCCAGCACGGCCGGGTGGCGGTAGAGCGCGTCCTCGACCTCGAGCGAGCTGATGTTCTCGCCGCCGGAGATGATCACGTCCTTGCTGCGGTCGCGGATCTTGACGTAGCGGTCGGCCTCCAGCACCGCCAGGTCGCCGGTGTGGAACCAGCCGCCCGCGAAGGCCTGGGCGGTGGCCACCGGGTTCTTCAGGTAGCCCTTCATCACGATGTTGCCGCGGAACATGATTTCGCCCATGGCCTGGCCGTCTGCCGGCACCTCGGCCAGCGTCTGCGGGTCCAGCACCGCCATCGATTCCTGCAGCGGAGAGCGCACGCCCTGGCGGCCGTTCAAGCGGGTCTGCTCGGCCAGCGTCTGCTCGCCCCAGGCGGCGCGCTTGACCGCCACTGCGGCCGGGCCGTAGACCTCGGTCAGGCCATAGACATGGGTGATGTCAAAGCCGATCTGCGCCATCGCCTCGATCATCGCCGCCGGCGGCGCCGCGCCGGCCACCATGCCGCGCACCTTCTGGGCGATGCCAGCACGTTGCTCGGGCGGCGCATTGCAGATCAGGCTGTGGACGATGGGCGCGGCGCAGTAGTGGTCCACGCCTTCCTGGCGGATCGCATCGAGGATCGCCTGCGCCTCGACCCGGCGCAGGCAGACATGGGTGCCGGCTAGCATTGCCACCGTCCAGGGAAAGCACCAGCCGTTGCAATGGAACATCGGCAGCGTCCACAGGTAGCGGACGAAATTGGGCATGGTCCAGGTCGCCGCATTGCCTACCGCGTTGAGGTAGGCGCCGCGGTGGTGGGTGACCACGCCCTTGGGGTCGCCGGTGGTGCCCGAGGTGTAGCTGACCGCGATCGCGTCCCACTCGTCGACCGGGCCCTGCAGCCGCTCCAGCGGGGCATGGGCCGCCAGCAGCGCCTCGTATTCCAGCCCGCCCAGGCGCTCGCCCGGGCCGTGGTACTCGCTGTCGCAGACATCGATCACGACCGGGCTGCGGCCATGCTGCTGGCGCAGCAGCGCCAGCGCCGGACCGATCACGCCGGCAAACTCGCGGTCAGTTACCAGCACCTGCGCCTCGCAGTGGTGCAACTGCCAGGCCAGCAACGGCGCATCAAGCCGGGTGTTGAGGGGGTTGAGCACCGCGTTCAGCGCCGGCACCGCGTAGTGCATCTCGACCATCTCTGGCGTGTTCGCCAGCATCGCGCTTACGGTGCTGCCGCGCGCCACGCCCAAGGCGCGCAGGGCCGCCGCCAGCCTGGCGCTGCGCTCGCGCAACTGCGCCCAGTTGTAGCGCCGCGCGCCATGCGCCACCGCCGGCAAGTCAGCAAACACCTCGGCGCTGCGCTCGACAAAACTGACCGGTGACAGCGGCACGAAATTCGCGGCGTTGCGCTCGAGTTGGTGGTCGTAGATGTTGGTCATGGGGGTGGCTGTCCGACGCTGGCGGCTGGCATGCCTGCCATTCTGACCACAGACGCGGCGCTGGCGCGAGGCATTTGTTTCGTCTCGGTTAAGGGCAACCCCCGGGGTCGGCGCCAGCCGCCGCCCGCTATAAACCCGCCACCGTCACGGCGCGACCGACTTTTCGGGCCAGCACCACAACCAACCCATGGCCGACCCTTCAACTCCCCTGCTCAGCGTGCGCAACGTCAGCGTGCGCTTCGGCGGCATCGTGGCGCTGGACGGCGTCAGCTTCGATGTGCCACGCGGCCAGGTCTGCGGCCTGATCGGCCCCAACGGCGCCGGCAAGACGACCTTGTTCAACTGCCTGTCGCGGCTGTACAGCTACCAGCAGGGCGACATCCTGTTCAACGGCCAGTCGATCACCGCCATGCCCACCCACCAGATCGCCGGCCTGGGCATGGGCCGCACCTTTCAGAACTTGGCGATGTTCCGCCGCCTGCCGGTGCGCGACAACATCATGGTCGGCGCCCATGCGCGCTCGTCGGCAGGCTTCGTCGCCAGCCTGCTGGGGTTGTCCAAAGTCGCCGACGAAGAGCGCCGCCTGCGCCAGCGCGCCGATGAGATCATGGAATACCTGGGATTGATGCAGTTCGCCGACCGCCTGGCCGGCGACCTGCCCTTTGCCACGCAAAAGCGCATCGAGCTCGGCCGCGCCCTGGCCTGCGACCCGCAACTGCTGCTGCTCGACGAGCCCGCCGCCGGCCTGAACCACGAGGAGCTGGGCGACCTGGGCCGGCTGATCCTGGACATCCGCGCGCGGCTGAACATCACCGTGCTGCTGGTCGAGCACCACATGAGCCTGGTGATGGATGTCTCGAACCACATCGTCGCGCTGAACTTCGGCCGCAGGATCGCCGAGGGCACGCCCGCCCACATCCAACAACACCCGGACGTGATCGCCGCCTACCTGGGCGCACCGGCGGAGACCACCGCGCATGGCTGACCTGCTTTCCGCCAAAGGCCTGCGTGCCTGGTACGGCGCCACTGAGGTGCTGTTCGGCATCGATTTCGCCTTGCCAGCCGGCCAGATCACGGCCATCCTCGGGGCCAACGGCGCCGGCAAGACCACCACCTTGCGGGCCATCTGCCAGATGGTGCGCAGCGCCGGCAGCCTGCAGTTCGAGGGCAAGGAGTTGACCGGCCAGGCGACCGAGAGCGTGGTCCGCCTGGGTGTGGCCCATGTGCCCGATGGCCGCGGCACGTTTGCCGAACTCAGCACCGAAGAAAACCTCCGCCTGGGCGCCTATACGCGCAGCAACAAGGCCGAAATGGTGCATGACCTGGAGCGCACCTACACCCGCTTTCCGCGGCTGGCCGAGCGGCGCCACCAGCAAGCGGGCACCTTGTCGGGCGGCGAGCAGCAGATGCTGGCCATCAGCCGGGCACTGATGCTGCGCCCGCGCCTGCTCCTGCTTGACGAGCCCTCGTTTGGCCTGGCGCCGTTGATCGTCGCCGAGATCTTCCGCATCATGCGCACCATCAATGCCGAGGACGGCGTGACCATGCTGCTGGTCGAGCAAAACGCCAGCTTGGCACTCGACCTGGCCCACCAGGCCTATTTGCTTGAAACCGGCCGGGTAGCCCTGTCCGGCAGCGCCGAAGCGATCAAACGCGACGAATCGGTGCGCAAAGCCTACCTCGGCTATTGAATTGCCAGAATAAAGCCCACACGCATGGACGCCCTGCTCCACCAAATATTCTCCGGGATCGCCACCGGCTGCATCTACGGCTCGATCGGGCTGGCCCTGGTGATGATTTACCAGAGCACCCACCACATCAATTTCGCGCAAGGCGAATTGGCGATGTTCTCGACCTTCATCGCCTGGTGGCTGATCGACAAGGGCATGCCGTATTGGGTGGCCTTCTTCCTCACCCTGGCGATATCCTTCGTCGCCGCCGTATTGATCCAGCGCATCATCCTGCGCCCGGTCGAGAAAGCCCCGGTGCTGACCAATGTGATCGTCTTCATTGGCCTGCTGGTCATCATCAATTCACTCGCCGGCTGGTTCTTTGATTACACCATCAAGGCATTTGCGAGCCCCTTCCCGCAAAAATCGTGGATGACCACCGCGTATTTCTCGGCGCATGAGCTCGGCTCGGCCGGGGTGATGCTGGGGGTTCTGGCGGTGCTGTTCTTCTTTCTGCGCTACACGCCGCTCGGATTGGCGATGCGGGCGGCCGCACAAAATCCCGACTCGGCCCGCCTGGTCGGTATTCGGGTGTCGTGGATGCTGGCGCTGGGCTGGGGGCTGGCGTCGATGATAGGCGCGGTCGCCGGAATGATGGTCGCGCCAATCGTCTTCCTTGATCCGAACATGATGGCCGGGATCCTCATCTACGGCTTTGCCGCGGCCCTGTTAGGCGGCATTGACCACCCCGGTGGCGCGGTCGTCGGCGGGCTGATCGTCGGCGTCCTTGAAAATCTCCTCGGGGCCTACGTGATCGGCACCGAGCTGAAACTCTCGGTGGCCCTCGTGCTGATCGTCGGGACGCTCACCTTGAAACCCAATGGCCTGTTCGGCAAGAACGTCGTGACCCGGGTATGAGCGCAAAACAATCCAATTCCCTGAAGTGGTTGCTGGCGGCGCTGGTGCTGGTCGCCCTGTTGGTCCTGCCATTTCTCGTCAAAAATTATCGGGTATTTCAGTTCAACCTCGTCCTGGTCTACGCCATCGCGGTCCTTGGGCTGAACCTGCTGACCGGCTTCAACGGCCAGTTCTCGCTCGGCCACGGTGCTTTTTACGCGATTGGCGCCTACACTGCGGCCGCGCTCATGGACCAGGCCGGCCTGCCCTATTGGGCGACCCTGCCGGTTGCGGCTGCGGTCTGCTTTGGTTTTGGCCTGCTGATGGGCTTTCCGGCGTTGCGCCTCGGTGGCCATTATCTGGCGCTGGCCACTTATGCGCTGGCACTGGCCGTGCCGCAATTGCTCAAATACAAGAAGATTGAAGGTTTTACCGGTGGGGTTCAGGGCATCGTTCTGACAAAACCCGAGCCGCCCTTCACCTTCAAGTTTCTCGGCCAGAGCCTGAACTCGGACCGTTGGCTTTATTTCTTCACCCTGCTGGTGGCGATACTGATGTTCTTCCTCGCCTGGCGCTTGGTGCGCGGCCGGGTCGGCCGGGCCTTGATCGCGATCCGCGACCATCCGATCGCCGCCACCGCAATGGGCATCAACCTGCCGCTTTTCAAGTCGCTGACCTTTGGCGTCTCGGCGGCGTTCACTGGCGTCGCCGGCGCCCTGGGCGCGATCTGCGTGGCCTTCGTCTCGCCCGACAGTTTCTCGGTATTGCTGTCGATTTCATTCCTCGTCGGGGTTGTCATCGGCGGTTTGGCTTCTATCTCTGGAGCGATCTTCGGCGCAATTTTCATCCAGTTCGTGCCGAACATTGCCGACGAGATTTCAAAGGCCGCACCTTCGGCCATCTTCGGAGTCGCCCTGATCGGCGCCATGTATTTGATGCCGGGTGGCGTGATGGGCACCGCCAAAGTCCTTTGGTCGCGCCGCAAGCAGCGCCAGGCGTCGGCCGCTGCAGCGGCATTGGCAACCGCCGCGACAAAAGCCTGAGTGACCACCTGTTTTAATTTTCAGCAATTCACAGGCCGTGCCGGCCGACCCCTAAGGAGATAAGGCAACATGATCGCACGCAGAACCTTGACGATGGCCGCTGTAGGCTGTGCCGCAGCACTCTTGCTGGCCAACCCCGGCTGGGCCCAGAAGAAATACGACACGGGTGCCGACGACAAGGAAATCAAGATCGGCCACATCGGTCCGTATTCCGGCCCGGCGTCGGCCTACGGCACCATCGGCAAGACCATTGGCGCCTATTTCGAGAAAATCAATGCCGAAGGCGGCATCAATGGCCGCAAGATCAAATTCATCACCCAGGACGACGGCTACAACCCGGCCAAGACGGTTGAGATGGCGCGCAAACTGGTTGAAGAAGATGAAGTCCTGCTGGTTTTCAATCCGCTCGGTACGGCCTCCAATACCGCAATTCAGAAATACATGAATGCGAAGAAGGTGCCGCAATTGTTCGTGGCCACCGGTGCGGCCAAATGGGGCGACCCGAAAAACTTCCCCTGGACCATGGGCTGGCAGCCCAACTACGAGGCCGAAGGAAAGATCTACGCGCTGCACATTCTGGACAGCAAGCCGAACGCCAAGATCGGCATCCTGATGCAGAACGACGACTACGGCAAAGACTATCTCAAGGGATTCCTTGAAGGCCTGGGCGACAAGGCCAAGTCGATGATCGTCTCCAATGTGACCTATGAGGTCACAGACCCGACCGTGGACAGCCAGATCCTGACGCTCAAGGCCAGCGGTGCGGATACCTTCTTCAACATCACCACGCCGAAGTTTGCGGCGCAGGCGATCAAGAAGTCTGCGGAGATTGGCTGGAAGCCGGTGCACTACCTCAACAACGTGTCGATTTCGGTCAGCGCGGTGATGGCCCCGGCCGGCCTCGAAAACGGCATCGGAATTTTGACGGCGCAGTACGGCAAGGATCCGACCGACCCGCAGTGGGCGAACGATCCGGGGATGAAGGACTGGACCGCCTTCATGAAGAAGTATTACCCCTCGGGCAGCCTCACAGACGCCAGCAATGTCTATGGTTACGGCGTTGCCCAAACCCTGATCCAGGTGCTCAAGCAGGCCGGTGATGACCTCACCCGGGCCAATATCATGAAGCAGGCCGCGAACCTGGACTTCGTGCTGTCCACGGCCCTGCCCGGGATCAACATCAAGACCAGCCCGGACGACTTCTACCCGATCGAGCGTGAGCAATTGTCTAAGTTTGACGGCAAGACCTGGGTGTTGTTCGGCAAGGTCTACGGCCGCTGAGTTGTCACGGGTGGCCGGGTATGGCGGCGCGCTGTCCTTCGGGCCTGCGCCGCCGTCTGCACCGGCTGTTTCGATCTACGGCTTGGCAGCCATGGCCAATCACTGCCAGGCCATGGCACTTTTGCGGCAGCCGGTGCCGGCTGCTTGATTTCGAACCTGTTTCATTCAGATCCGTCTGACAGTCAGCGTTGCTGGCCGGTGATCGCAGCACAGAAAGTCCCGGGCGCGATGGTCAGGGCGGCAAACTCGGCAAGAACCTGAATTCGCGCCTTTTCCTGGTCGTCATTGTTCACAGGCCCCAGCGGCCTAGCCTTGAGGAGTATTCGCCCCATGAACACACGCAGAACCTGGACGATGGCCACCCTCGGCGGTGCCGCCGCGCTGTTGCTGGCCAACCCCGTTTGGGCGCAGAAGAAATACGATACGGGTGCCGACGACAAGGAAATCAAGATTGGCCACATCGGGCCGTATTCCGGCCCGGCGTCGGCCTACGGCACGATCGGCCGATCAATTGGTGCTTATTTTGACAAGGTCAATGCCGAGGGCGGCATCAACGGTCGAAAAATCAAGTTTGTCTCGCAGGACGATGGCTACAACCCGGCCAAGACCGTCGAGATGGCCCGAAAATTGGTCGAGGAAGATGAAGTCCTGTTGGTGTTCAACCCGCTGGGCACGCCGCCGAACTCGGCCATCCACAAATACATGAACACCAAGAAGGTGCCGCATTTGTTTTTGGCCACCGGTGCCACCAAGTGGGGCGACCCGAAGAATTTCCCATGGACCATGGGATGGCAGCCCACCTACCAGGCTGAAGGCTTGATCTACGCCCAGCACATTCTGGAGACCAAGCCCAACGCCAAGATCGCGATCCTGTTGCAGAACGACGATTACGGTAAGGACTACCTCAAAGGTTTCGAGGATGGCCTGGGCGACAAGGCCAAGACCCTGATTGTCAGCAAGGTCACCTATGAGGTCACCGACCCGACGGTTGACAGCCAGATACTGACGCTCAAGGCCAGCGGTGCCGACGTGTTCTTCAACATCACGACGCCGAAATTTGCAGCCCAGGCGATCAAGAAGGCCGCCGAGATCGGCTGGAAGCCAGTGCATTACCTCAACAGCGTGTCAGGCTCGGTCAGCGCGGTCATGCTGCCGGCCGGGGCCGAGAACGGCATTGGCGTGCTGACCACGCTTTACGCCAAGGACCCCACCGATCCGCAGTTCGCCAGCGACCCCGGCCTGAAGGACTGGACCGAGTTCATGAAGAAGTACTACGCGGCCGGCAATCTGACGGACGCCTTCAATGTCTTCGGCTACAACGTCGCGCAGACCATGGTGCAGGTGCTCAAGCAGGCGGGCGACGACCTGACCCGGGCCAATGTGATGAAGCAGGCTGCCAGCCTCGACATCAACCTGCCGATGCTGCTGCCCGGCGTCAACGTCAAGACCAGCCCGGACGACTTCTATCCGATCGAGCGCGAACAGTTGGCCCGCTTCGATGGCAAGACCTGGGTGCGCAGCGGCAAGATCTACGGCCGCTGATCGGCTTCATCCCTGACCTCGCGAAGAGCCGGCCCAGCGCCGGCTTTTTTATTGCGGTTCAGGTGCTGGCGCGAGCCAGCGCCTGGTCAACGTCCCAGACGATGTCGTCGATGTGCTCCAGCCCGACCGAGATGCGCACCATGTCGGGCAACACCCCGGCGGCGCGTTGCTGGGCGTCGTCGAGTTGACGGTGGGTGGTCGAGGCCGGGTGGCTGATGAGGGTTCGGGTGTCGCCGATGTTGACCAAATGGCTCATGAACTGGGCCGACTCGATGAAGGTCACGCCGCGCTCGACACCGCCCTTGACGCCAAAGGCCAGCAGGCCCGAGCCGGCCGGCTGGCCGTCGACCTGGCGCATCTGGCGTTTGAGCAGTTCGTGCTGGGGATGCTCGGCCAGGCCAGGGTAGTTGACCCAGGCCACCGCCGGATGCTGTTGCAAATGCCTGGCCAGGGCCAGCGCGTTGCGGCTGTGCTGGGCCATGCGCAGCGGCAGGGTTTCGATGCCTTGCATGATCTGCCAGGCGCTGCTCGGTGACAGGGCTGCACCGTAGACCCGCAGGTGCTCGAAGCGGCAGCGCATGGCCAAGCCGAAATCGCCAAAGGTCTCGTAGAACTTGACGCCGTGGTAGCCGGGCGAAGGCTCGGTCATGCCGGGGAATTTGCCGTTGTCCCAGGCAAACTTGCCACCGTCGACGACCACACCGGCCAAGGTGCTGCCATGTCCGCCCAGGTACTTGGTGGCCGAGTGCAGCACGATGTCGGCGCCCAGGGCGAGCGGGTTGCACAGGTAGGGGCTGGGGACGGTGTTGTCGATGATCAACGGGATGCCATGGGCGTGGGCGACCTCAGCCACCGCCGCGATGTCGAGCATCACCAGGCTGGGGTTGCCCAGGCTCTCGGCAAAGATCGCCCGCGTCTGCGGCCGGATCGCAGCAGCAAAGGCTTGGGGATTGGTGGCATCGACAAAGCTGGTGGTGATGCCGCTGCGCGCCAGGTTGACCGCCAACATCGTCACCGTGCCGCCGTAGAGCGCGCTGGCCGCGACGATGTGGTCACCTGACTGCAGCAAGGTCTGCAGCACCATGCTCTGCGCCGCCATGCCGCTGGCGCAGGCCACCGCCGCGCGGCCGCCTTCAAGCGCGGCGACCCGCTCCTCCAGCGCCGCCACGGTCGGGTTGGACAAGCGCGAATAGACATTGCCGAAGGTTTGCAGGTTGAACAGGCTGGCGGCGTGCTCGGCCGAGTCAAAGACGAAGCTGGTGGTCTGGTAGATCGGCAGCGCCCGCGCGCCGGTCTCGGCGTCCGGCACCTGGCCGGCGTGGATCGCCAGGGTCTCGGGCTGGAAACGGTGGTCGGTCATGGTGGCAATGGCCTCAGGGCGAAAACTTCAGCGCCAGCACCTGCTGGGCGACACAGCGCCCCTGCACCTGGCCGCCGGTGACGCCGCTGCGGAAGTGGATGCCGGCGTACAGGCGTGAGACCGAGGCCTCGTCGGCAGCGGCGCGCAAGCTGGCGAAGCTGCGCGGCCCCCAGCCCCGGTCGTTGTGGGCAGTGTCGACGAAGGCGGTGGCGGCGCCGAACTGGGCCGACAGGACATCGGCGGCGGCGCTCGAGACCACCGAATGGCCGGACGGGTATTCGGGAAAATTGGGCGTGTGCATCAATGCCGGCAGCCAGTTGCTGTCGATCTCCAACTGGATGTAGGTCACCGGGCGGAGCAGGTTGATGTCGTACTTGCTGCGCCAGGCAGCGACCAGGCCGTCCGACATTGCAATGTTCAGCCGCGCGTAGGCCAGCGCCGCCTCGGCCAGGTTGGCCTGGCGGGCCTTGAGCAGATCGGCGGCGATGTGCGCCCAATGGCCCGCCGGCGTCGGCGTTTTGCCGGCGTCGTCGGCCCAGTACAGCGCGAACTGGCGCTGGCTGGCGCTGGCGGCATTGGCGATGCCGTAGACCTCCAGCGCCTCGGCGTGCATGGCCGATCCCGCCGCCTCGGAATACAGCAGCGCTGGCGGCGCCGGGCAGTCGCCGCCGGGCTTGCCTGTGCTGCGGATGAAGGGCCGGTTCTGGCCCCATTGCGGCAGCAGCGGTGGGCTGAAGCCGGGCGGCGTGGTCGCCCATTGGCCGGGGCCGCTGGGCGGGACGTAGACCGGCTGGTTGCGGCGCAGCGGCGCCCAGGCCTCGTGGCCGCCATCGGTGCGCGCCCAGGTCATGAGTGCCATCGCCATCAGCCGGCCAAAGCCCGCGCTGCGGTTGCTCAGCTCGGCGTCGAGCGTGGCCATGTCGAAGTCGCGGCTGTCGGTCAGCGGCAGGCTGCGCTCCAGGCTGTCGATGCGGGCCCGGTTCTCGGCGCTGGCGCTGGGCAGCATCATCCGCATCATCGTTGCCAGCGCCGCATTGGCGACGCTGGGCCAGTGCAGCGGCTCGTCGGGTTGGGCCCAGGGCAGGGATTCCAGTTCGCTGAGCTGGCCGGCCAGGCTTTGCTGGGCGGGCATGCCGGGCACCACCGACTCGTACAGCGTCAGCCCGAGGTAGGCCAGCGCCCGGGCGGCCACCGGCGGGCTGAGGCCGGGGGTCTGCTGCACCAGTTGCAAGGCCAGGGCAAACCAGTCGGTGGCGACCTGGGCGCTGTAGGCCTGGGTCGGCTTGCCGCCGGGTTGGGCCTGAGCCGGCATGCCGAGCAGCGCGGCGATGGCCAGCAGCCAACAGCAGCGCGGTCTCACGGCGCCTTCCAGGCTTCGACGCCGCGCGCTCGATCGACACTGTAGAAGGCGTCGGCGGCAACGCTCTGCCATGGCCCCCAGGCGTCGGCCGGTTCACTGCCCGGCCATTGCACCCGCAGCTTGACCGCGCTGGCCGAACCCAGGCCGAAATGCATCCAGCCCAGGTGGCCGCTGGCGTGGCCGCCGCCGACCGTCAGCTCCTGGCGAATCACCCGGCCGGGTTCGAGTTCGACCTCGACCCAGGCGCCGACCGCATCGCGATTGCCGCCGGGCTGGCGCAGCCGCAGTTGCAGCCAATGGCCCATGGCCTGCGGCTTGTCGGCCGTGCCGGCGCCGACATTGCGCCAGAGCTGCGCCTTGTCCCAGCGGTTGACGACCAGCATGTCGAGCAGGCCGTCGCCGTTCAAATCGACCAGCAGGCCGCCTCGGCCGCGCTTGACGCTGGCGATCCCGGCCTGCTGGCCGACCTCGACGAAGTTGCCGTCGGCCTGTTGCAGCAGCAGGTTGTTCGGGTCGAGCGCGGCGAAATCGGGCATGGCGCCGATGTTGCCCTTGACGATGAACAGGTCGGCCCGGCCATCTTGGTTGACATCGGCGAACTGGGCGTGCCAGGCGGTGGAAGGGTGGACATCGCCGCCGACATAGGGCCGGTGGGCGGTGACGCCGCGCTTGTAGGCGATATCGGTGTAACGCGGAGGGATCGCGCCAGGAGGCTGGCTGGCACCCGCCTCCAGCCGCTGCAGTTTGTTGTCCGACATGCTGGTGAGGAAGATTTCTGGGAAGCCGTCGCCGTCCAGGTCGTGGCTGGCGATGCCCATGCCCCAGATCTGCAGCGGCTTCCAGCCCTGGGCCGGCGTGTACAGGCTGGGCGGCTGGCCGGGATCGAGTCGCCACAACTGCTCCTGGCCGCCCTTGTAGTACTCGCGGTCGTTGCTGACGCGCAGCGCCGCCTGGCCACTGCGGTTCCAGTCGGAGAACAGCATCGACAGCGCACAGTGGCTGGGCAGCAAGGCTGTGGGCTGGGCGTAGCTTCCGCCAGCGGCGGAGGATGGGCGCCAGAGGCTGTTGGCGGTGCAACTGCCCCAGGGGAACTCCGGCTTGCTGCGGTCCACATAGCTGCCGATGGCCAGGGTCGGCCAAGCCTGGCCGCGCTCCCAGGTGGCCGAAAACGCAGTGTGCCAGGCGTTGGCGGTGCGCAGCTTCCAGCGCTCGGTGACGCGCTCGAAGCGGCAATTGCCCAGGCCCCGAAAGACCTCGACCTCGCCGACCCGCAGCACCACCAGGTCGACATGGCCATCGCCATCGATGTCCAGCGGGTAGGCGCCGATGGCGTTGGTCAACTCCAGGCCGGAACGCTCCTCGACCAGCTTGATGGCCCCGCCGCGGCGGCTGCGGTTGCGGTAGAACTTGGCCTTGTTGACGCCCGCGGTGACGTAGACCTCGGGCAGGCCGTCACCATCGCAATCG
Organism: Burkholderiales bacterium; assembly: GCA_025350145.1. Lineage (GTDB taxonomy): Bacteria > Pseudomonadota > Gammaproteobacteria > Burkholderiales > Burkholderiaceae_C > Pseudaquabacterium. Next base: position 22,431 of record JANXYH010000170.1, read on the forward strand.
AAACTGGCGACGCCACCGCCGACCAAGTACTCGTTGTCACCGTCGAAGCGGCTGGACAGGCCCGAGGACTCGGTCTCTTCGACGAAATGCGGTATCGCCGGCATCGGCGCCTGGGCATACGCGGGCAAAAGCGCCAGGCCGCAGGCCAGCCAGCCCAGCCCGGCCTGGGGATTCACACCCGGGCCGGCGCCGGCGCAAACGCCTCGGACAGGCGCGCCACCTTCTTGCCGGCGATGATCATGCCCAGCACCTCGTCCTCGGTCACGTCGGCAGTGCGGTAGGTGCCGACGGTCGCGCCGTTCTTCATCACGCACAGTCGGTCGCTCAGGCCGAACACGTCGGGCATGTCGTGCGAGATCAGGAAGATGCCCACGCCCGATGCCTTCAGGGTGCGCACCAGGTCGTGGACCATGCGCGTTTCCTCCGGGCCCAGCGCTGCGCAGGGCTCGTCCATCACCAGTGCCTTGGCCTTGAAATACACCGCCCGCGAGATCGCCACGACCTGGCGCTGGCCGCCCGAGAGCATGCGCACCGGCACGCGGATGTTCTTGAAGTTCGGGTTCAGGCGGTGGAACACCTCGCGCGCGGCCTTCTCCATCGCGTACTCATCGAGCGTGCCCCAACGGGTCTTGATCTCGCGGCCGAGGAACAGGTTGGCGACGCTGTCCAGGTTGTCGGCCAGGGCCAGGGTCTGGTAGATGGTCTCGACGCCCAGATTCTGCGAATCGGCCGGGTTGTCGATCCTGGCCAGCGCGCCTTGGATGTGGATCTCGCCGGCATCGACAGGGTAGGCGCCGGCCAGCATTTTCATCAAGGTGGACTTGCCGGCGCCGTTGTGGCCGAGCAGCGCCATCACCTCACCGGCGTAGACGGCGACGCTGACATCGTCCACCGCCTTGACGCCGCCAAAGGCCTTGTGCACGGCCCTGATCTCGACCAGTGGGGTGGCGGCGCTCATGTCATCCTCTCGCCAGTGGCGCGGCGGTAGACGACGTCGAAGACCACCGCCACGATCAGCACCTGGCCGATGATGACCATGCGGTAGCCTATGCCCACGTCCAGCAGAAGCAGGCCGCTTTCGAGGAATTGGATGATCAGCGAGCCCAGCACCGTGCCCAGCACCGTGCCGCTGCCGCCGGCCAGAGCGACGCCACCGATCACGGCGGCGGCGATCACGTACAGCTCCATGCCGTTGCCCAGCGAACTGGTGCCGGCGTTCAGGCGCGAGACGGCGACGATGGCGGCGATGGTGACCATCACCGCCAACAACAGGAACAGCTTGAGCATGACCCGCTTGACCGGAATGCCGACCAGCAGCGCCGCCTCGGGGTTGCCACCGATCGCGTAGACATAGCGGCCGAACGACGTGCGGTTGACGATGAAGGCCATCGCCATCACCACCGCGCCCCAGATCAGCACCGGGTTGGGGATGCCCTGGGCCTGTGGCTTGGTCGGCAATTGGTAGGCGCACATCACGGCGACGAAGACGAGCGTCAGCAGGACGAAGAACCCGGCCAGCGCCAAATCAAACCACAGCGGTCGGCGCTCGAAACCATGGGCCAGGGCACTGCGCCGGCGGCTGAAGCTGTTCCAAACGATCAGTGCCGAAAGGGCCAGGCCCAGTACCCAGCTCCAGAGCGGGCCCAGGGCACCGTCTAGCCCGCCGCCGATGAGCAGGAAGTCGGCATCCGTGACCGGCTGGGTACGGCCGTCCGAGATCAAGAACGCCACACCGCGAAACGACATCAGCCCACCCAGGGTGACGACGAACGACGGCACGCCCAGGTAGGCCACCAGCCAGCCCTGGTAGGTAGCGATCGCCAGCGACAGCCCCAGCCCGGCCAGACTGGCCGGCAGCCAATGCCAGCCCTTGCTGTACATCAAGTAGGCGACCAGCACGCCGACCGTGGCCAGGACCGAGCCCACCGACAGGTCGATGTGACGGGCGACGATGATCAGCCCGATGGCCGCCGCGACGATGCCCACCACCGCCGATTGCTGGGCAATGTTGTAGAGGTTCTCGGCCGTCAGGAAGTTGCCGGTGACGAGGTGGAAGCCCAACGCCATCGCCGCCAGCACGCCGGCCATGATCGCCAGGCGCAGGTCCAGGGCGCTGATTTGCAAGTTGTTTTGCAGCGATGCCATTCGGATTGCCTGCAGGGCCTGAAAGCCGCCCGCCTAGGGCTGCAGGGCCTACGCCCTGCGCAGATAGCCCGGCGCCTCAGCAGCGCCGGGCCGCGTTCAGAGTCGGCTTACTTGCAGGCTGCCGGGCCGCTGGCCTTGTCGACACCCTTGCAGGCCGCGTCCTTGCTGATCCAGCCACCCTTGATCACCAGGTCCAGCTTGTCGGCCGTGACCGGGATCGGCTTGAGCAGCATGGCCTGCATCGCCACCTTCTTCTCGCCGCCATTGAAGGTCGCCGCGCCGACCACCTTCTGGCCCTTGGCCAGCGACACCGCCGCCGTGGCGGCCTCGCGGCCCAGGTCGCGTGAATCCTTCCACACCGACACGGTCTGGGTGCCCAGGGCGACGCGGTTGAGCGCGCCATGGTCACCGTCCTGGCCCGACACCGGCACGCCCTTGAGGCCACGAGCCGACAGCGCCGCGACCACACCGCCGGCCATGCCGTCGTTGGAGGCCACGACCGCATCGACCTTGTTGCTGTTCTTGGTCAGGATTTGCTCCATGTTCTTCTGCGCGTTCTCGGGCTTCCAGCCGTCGGTGTATTCCTCACCGACGATCTTGATGTCGCCCTTCTTGATCGCGTCGGCCAGCACCTCTTGCTGGCCCTCGCGCAGGAAGTTGGAGTTGGGGTCGATCGGCGAGCCCTTGATCATGGCGTAGTTGCCTTTGGGCTTGGCCGCCAGCACTGCGCGGGCCTGCATGCGGCCGACTTCCTTGTTGTCGAAGGTGATGTAGAACACCTCGGGCGACTCGATCAGCCGGTCATAGGCCACCACCGGAATGCCCTTGGCCTTGGCCTTGGCCAGTGCCGGAATGATCGCGTCCTTGTCCATCGCCAGGATGATCAGCGCCTTGACGCCCTTGGCGATCAGGCCGTCGATGTCGGCGAGTTGCTTCTCGGGCGAGCTGGCCGCGTCGGCCGAGACATAGCTGCCGCCGAGCTTGGCGAGTTGGTCCTTGATCGCCTTCTCGTCGGTCTTCCAGCGCTCTTCCTGGAAGTTGGACCAGCTCACGCCCACGGCCTGGGCCATGGCCAAAGTGCCAAAGCCGGCCAGCAGCGCGGCGGCGATCATCTGCGTCTTGAATTTCATAGCGGTCTCCTCTTGAGGTGTGGAAAAGGTAGCAGGCGCGGGCTGCGGGGCTGCGGGGCTGCGCAAATGGCCAGCCAAAAGGCCAGCCAAAAGGCCAGCAAAAAGGCCAGCAAAAAGGCCAGCAAAAAGGCCCAAAAAGCTGAGGGCGCGCGATTTAACCACTACTTTGACGGCCATCGAACGCGGTCTTACCCGCAAGCCCGGCCGCGCCAGTGCAGCCCAAAACCACCAAGCCGGACGCCAGCTTGGGGTGATTTCAAGTCGCCCAGCTTGGCTGCAAACGTAAGCGGGACCGGCCTATCACGTTGTGCGCTAGCAACGCCGCTTGGCAGACTCACGACAACGCCGGTCGCCCCGGCGAATGCCCGACGCCGAGAGATATGGCAAAACCGGTGTCGGAAAAATTGACATTGCGCAAGCCAGCCGGCCCCGGCCATTCGCTAAAGCCTTGATTCGTTGAATGCTTCTCGAATTGGCTCGATATTTGCATGCCTCGTCCGGGTGATTGCTGACGCGCCGGCGGCTTCCGGCATGGGTTCCGGCCGATTCGGCTGAGACCGTCAACTTCAACCGACGGCAGTCCAAACTCAGGAGTGACATTCATGCGAGTCTGTAAATACTTGAAACTTTCGTCCTTGGCGGTGGCGCTTGTCGCCGCCGTTAGTGCGGCCCCGGCACATGCCGATTTCGCGTTCTCCGGTTCGGGGGCCACCGGCTTCCTGAACGGTGCATCAGAGACGTGGACGTTCTCGGCCGACGGCGGCTCGGATTGGGGCTCGCCGGGCGTGGGCTTGGGGGTCACGCCTTACAGCCGCGGCGTAGCGGCCTTCGGTTTTGACATCAATTTCAAGGATGGCGGCAGGATCCTGCCGGGTTCGGTGGCGCTGGGCAATGCGTCGGCATGCGCGGGCAGCAGCGGTGGCGGTACGACCTTCTGCACCGTCGGACCGCTCGACATTTGGGACGCGTTCCAGATCGATGACCACACCATCGATTTTCGCGCCCAGAACCCGACCTTCTTCATCAGTCCAGGGCAGAGCTATTTCGTCAACGTGTTCTTTGAAGGTGCTTTGCCGACCGCGTTCAGTGGCCGTTGGGTCACCGACTTCAGCCCGAAGGTGCCCGAGCCGTCGGTGTTGGCATTGTTCGGCATCGCCGCGCTGGCCTTGGGCCTGAGCCGCCGCAAGTCGGCTTGAAGCCGTCTGCCGGCAGGCCAAGCCGGCATCACCACCAGGCCGCTCAGTTGACGCTGTAGCCGCGCCCATCGAGGCAAGCCAGTTGCGCACGGCGGTAGTTCTGCCGTGGCTCCTGGTCGGCCGGGGGGGCTGCGGCGGCCAAGCTGGGATCGAACCCAGTTTGGCCCACCGCCCACTGGTGACACTGGAACTCGTCACCCGCCTGCTGGTCTTTGGACTGGGCATTGCGCGGGTAGACGAACAGCCGGTTGCCGCTTGTCGCTGCTGCCGCCACGGCCTCGGGGGCGGCAACCAACGGCGCCGGGACGACCACATAGCCGCCACTTGGCACAGCCCGGTAGTAGACGCCGTCGGCCACCCAGTAGGTCAGTGCGCCTAGCGTCAGCACCGTGGCAAAGGCCGGCAATGCGCCGTAGTAGCCCCAGCCATAGCCGTAGTGGCCACGGCCGGCGTGGGGCCCGCGCCAGCCGCCGTCTGCATGGGCCGGCAGGGCCAGGCTCAGGGCCAACGCGCACAGCGGCAAGGCCAGTGTCCAGCGTTGAGCAAGGCGGCGGCCGTGGATCGGGTTCAGGGTGGTCTTCATGGTGGCAGTCCTGGGTGGAGCCGCGCGGTCAAGGCTTGCCGCTGCGGTCCGGCCCCATCCTAGTCAATCCCGGACCGGCGCGGCCTTCGGCGGCGTGAAGCTTTGCAAACCTCGGCGATTGCGAGGCTGGCACTGTAGGGTCAGGCCCGCAGTGCCGATGCTTCGCGCGCCAGCCGCGTGATCCGCGGCCAATCACCGGCCGCGATCGCATCGGTCGGTGTCAACCATGAACCGCCGCAGGCCTTGACGTTCGGCAGGGCCAGGTACTCCAGCGCGTTGGCCAGGCTGATGCCACCGGTGGGGCAGAACGCCACCTCCGGGAACGGACCGGCCAAGGCCTTGAGCATGCTGACGCCACCGGCCTGCTGGGCGGGAAAGAATTTCAGGAACTCCAGCCCGTCGGCGGCCGCAGCCATGACTTCGCCGGCCGTGGCCACGCCGGGCAGCAGCGGCAGGCCGATGCGTCGGCAGGCGGCAGCGATCGCTGCGCTGTAGCCCGGGCTGACGGCGAAGCGGCCGCCGGCATCCCGCGCTGCCTGGGCATCTGCCACCGAGCGGACAGTGCCGGCGCCGACGATGGCCTGGGGCACGGCCCTGGCAATGGCCGCGATACAGGCCAGCGCGACCGGACTGCGCAGCGTCACCTCCAGCACCTTGACACCACCGGCCAGCAGGGCCCGGGCCAGTGGCACGGCGTCATCGACGCTGTGCAAGTCGATCACCGGTATCACGGGGCCATGGCTGGCCAGACTCAATGGGCTGTGGTTCATTTGAACTCCTGGGCGCCCTGCTGCGGGCTCAAAGCCAAGTCACCGCGCCGGTCTCGGCGCTGCTGACGCTGCGGCGCATGCTGCCAAACATCTTTCGGCCCAAGCCGAGGCCGTGGCCATCGGCCTGAGCGGGATCGCGTGTGGCCAATTCGCGCCCGGCTCAATCGTCGGGGTCAACCAGCGCTTGCAAGGTGCCGGCGTCGGCGTCCAGCGCGATCATGTCACCGTCGCGCAGCCAGGCCAGCGGGCCACCGGCCAAGGCTTCGGGGCTGAATGGTGTCGCGCGAGAACAGCGACAACGCCATCCCGGGCAGGCCTTGGGTCACGCCGTCGCACATCGCCGGTACGCCCCTGCAGCCTCGCGCCTTGGCGCAACAGCGCCGGGTAGGTTTCATACGGCAGGTGCGCCGACAATCTGCGCCAGACAGGCCTGCCGTCCAGGGGCGCTGCGCTCGGTGACGCGCTGGGTGACTTGGGCGACTGCTGCTTTCACGGTGTCGCATCGTAACTTAGTCATAGTTTTTCTTGTAACTTGGTTACATGCCGCGACGCCACAGTCGACCGCTGCGCGCGTCGGCAGCGGCTTCTGGCATGCTTTGCCCGATGTCGAAGCCGATGCTGCCGCCGCTGCCGCCACCGCTGCGCGACCCTGGCCCGCTGCTGGCGCGCACCTTGGCGCAATGGGGCGGACAGGAGGATCTCTGGGTGTTCGGCTACGCCTCGCTGATCTGGCGGCCCGAGTTCGACGCGGCCGAACACCGGCCGGCGCTGGTGCGCGGCTGGCACCGCAGTTTCCAGATGCGTTCACGCATCAATCGCGGCACGGTCGATCAACCCGGGCTGGTCTACGCGCTGGTGTCGGGCGGCATGTGCCGAGGCATGGTCTACCGCATCCCGAGGCGCCAGGCGGCCGACGAACTCGGCAAGCTGTGGCTGCGTGAGATGCCCAGCGGCGTGTACGACCCGCGCTGGCTGCACTGCGCCACCGCAGCCGGCCCGTTGCGCGCGCTGGGCTTCACCCTCAGCCGGAGCAGCCCAAGCTTCACCGGCCGGCTTGACGACCTGCAGTTGCTGCACATCCTGCGCCACGCCAGCGGCCGCTATGGCACGACCCTGGACTACTTGCTGGACACGGCCCAGGCATTGCGCCAGCACCGCATGGCCGACTGCGAGACGCTGCGCCTGGTCCGCCTGGCGCAGCGGCATGGGCTGGCCAAGACGGGCTGAGACCGCCGCGCTTCAGCGCCCGGTTTCGGCTGGCGCCTCGGCCAGGCCCAAAGATCGCCGCATGGCTTGCAGCGCTTCCAGGGTGTCGACGTCCTGCAGCACGCCCGGGTCGTCCAATTCGACGCCGATCGACGGGTAGCGGGCAATCATCCGCCGGGCGCCCTCGTCGCCGCTCAGCAATGACAACTCCGAGAACAACTCCGCGGCAAACGCCACCGGATGGCCGCGCCGCCCGCGGTACTGGGCAAATGCCACCGGCTGCTGCGCCAGCGCCTTGGCCACGGCCTGCAGGCTGCTGGCGCGCAGCGCCGGCATGTCGGCCGGCAACAGCAGCCATCCGGGCGCGTGCGGCCTGGCCATCACCCCGGCTGCAATCGAGTAGCCCATGCCCAGCGGCTCGCCGGGCGCGCTGCCCACCTCGGGCAACAACACCAGGTCGCGACGCGCCACCCAGCGCAGCGCCTCGGCTGCCAAGGTGTCGGTCGTGACCACCACTACCGGCAGGCGACTGTCGATCGCATGCAGGATGGTCTGCCCCATCACGGTGGCCGAACCCAGGGGCTGGACCAGCTTGTGCTGCTGGCCCAGGAAGCGGCTGCCGCGGCCGGCGGCCAGGATGACGATGGTGGGTTCGCGATTCATGGGGTCGTGCTGGCTGCGCGCCGGGCAGCCGGTCGGGCACTGACGCAGATCCCAAGCCTTGGCCCGACAGGCGCCTAGCATGCGTGCGAAGCAGGCGACCCAACAGTCGGGCGTTCACCTAAGGCTTAGCACTTAAGGTCTAGTCCCAGGGGCCCGGGCGCGGCGGCATACTGGGTCCATGGACGCCAACCTCGCCGACTTGCGCAAGAGCTACACCCTGGCCGAGCTTGACGAGGTCGCCGCCGACCCGCAGCCGTTGCGCCAGTTCGAATCTTGGCTGGCCCAGGCCCTGGCCGCCAAGCTGCCCGAGCCCAATGCGATGACCCTGGCCACCGTCGGCGCCGACGGGCGGCCCTCGACCCGGGTGGTGTTGATCAAGGGCTGTGACGAACGCGGCATCGTCTGGTACAGCAATTTTCAAAGCCGCAAGGGGCTGGAACTGGCGGCCAACCCGCAGGCTGCGCTGCAATTCCACTGGGTTGAACTGGAGCGGGTGGTGCGGATCGAGGGCCGCGTCCAGACCTTTGCCGACGCCGAGGCGGATGCCTACTACGCTTCTCGGCCGCTGGATTCGCGCCTTGGCGCGTGGGCCTCGCCGCAGAGCCAAGTGGTCGCCTCTCGGGCCGTGCTGGTGGCCCGCGCTGCGCGCTACGCCGCGCAGTACGCGCTGTCGCCGCCCAGGCCACCGCATTGGGGCGGATTCAGGCTGCTTCCCGAACGCTGGGAGTTCTGGCAGGGCCGCCGCAGCCGCCTGCACGACCGGCTTTGCTACCGGTCGGTTGACGGTCAGTGGCAGCGGCAGCGGCTGGCGCCCTGAGCCCGGGCCGTCAGTTCAGGCGTGGCGCCGCGATCAAGCCGTCCAGCGCCGCCAGGAACATCGGCACATCGATGGGCTTGGTCCAGTAGTCGTCGAACCCGGCCTGGCGGGCAAGCGCGACGTCCTCCTGCAAAGCATTGGCCGACAGGGCGATGAAACGACAGCCGGCCAACTGCGGTTGGCCACGCAAGGCCTGCAACACCTCAAAGCCGCTGATGTCGGGCAGGTTCAGGTCCAGCAACGCCACCTGGGGATGAAAGCTCAGCCCGCAGGCGACCGCCTCCGTGCCGGTTGTGCAGGCGCAGACGTGGACGGCCGGCCGCTGGGCCAGCAACTCTCGCAGCAGCAGCATGTTGACCGGGTTGTCCTCGACACAGAGCAGCCGCAACGGTTCGGCCGGCTCGGCCAGAGTGTGGTTGTCAGCATCGGGCAGCCAGATACCGACCTGGCCGGTGGGCCCGGGCTCGGCCAGCAGCTCACCGCCCATGCGCGCCAGCAGCCGTGAGGCTGCCACCAGGCTCAGCCCCTGTTCGCGCAACACTGCCGGCAGCGGCGCTGCCGCATCAAACAATGAGGCCTGAACCTGCGCTCGGGCATCGCCGTCCTGCCGCCGCAACCCCAGACGCCAACCTGCCCGCCCACCCTGGCGCATCGCCTGCACACCACAGGCTGGTGGCCGCTGCCAGCCGGCGTCTTGGTCAAGCGCCGACAACAGCAGTTCCAGCACACGCTGCAAGGCAAGGGGATCGGCGAGGACACGGCAGCCAGGGTCCAGCCCAACCCCGTCCGAGGACTGCGGCGCCGCCCAGGCCCGCGTTTGCCAGACATCGGTCAGCGCCTGCACCCATCGCACCGGCTGCAACGACATCGCCCCGGCGCAGGAGGCGTCGGCCGTCAACAGCAGCAGTTGGTCGACCAGCGCCAACAACTGCTGGCCAGCCGACTCAACATGCAGCAAGCGCTCGCGCTGCCATGCCGATGGGGCATGGACGACATCGTTGAGCAGCATTTGGGCAAAGCCCAGCACCGCGTTCAGTGGGGTGCGCAATTCATGGCTCATCCTGGCCATGAAATCCGACTTGACATCCACGGGATCGACGCTGCGGGCCGGCTCGGGTGCCTTCACGCTGCCGCCCTGGCCGGCGTCGTACATGGCCTCAACGGCGCAGGTACTGGCCGAAACTGCGGCGAAATTTATCCACCTTGGGCGCCACCACAAACGCGCAATAGCCCTGTTCGGGGTGGTTGGCGAAGTAGTGCTGGTGGTAGTCCTCGGCCCGCCAGTAGTTGGTCTCGGACACCAGCTCCGTCACCACCCGCCCGCCCAGCGCCAGATTGGCCTGCGCCAGCACCTCGCTGGCCAGCGCATGTTGCGCCGCGTCGTGGGTATAGATGCCAGAGCGGTACTGCGAGCCGACGTCATTGCCTTGGCGATTGCGTGTGGTCGGGTCGTGGATGCTGAAGAAGATTTCCAGCACGGCGCGAAGGCTGATCTGGCTGTCGTCAAACCGCAGCCGCACCACCTCGGCATGGCCGGTGTCGCCGGTACACACATGCTCATAGCTCGGATCGCGCAGTTGCCCGTTGCAGTAGCCGGACTCAACCGAGACCACGCCCTGCACCTGCTCGTAGACACCCTCCAGACACCAAAAGCACCCGCCACCCAACGTGATCAGGTCAATCGCCATGGTCGCCCCCGCCCTTGTCGTGATGGAACTGGCGGCGATTGTGAGGCTGCCGGCTGCGCTGGTTTGACCGATCCGGCGCCGCTTGCAACTTGCAACAACTCGGTCGGCGCTCGGCCAAATCGCAGCAGCCAGCGCAGCAGCCAGCGCAGCGCCAAGGCCCGTCATTTCACCTGCCCAGAAATGACGAACCCCTTCGAACCCGAAAGCGCGAAGGGGCGGACAGCGATACCGCCGTCATGCGGGGTCAAGGAGGTAGGAAGTCCTTCGCCCCGTTTCCCGCAGCGACTGCGGGAAGGCTTGTGCCTTCATGGAAGGCGGCTCGAATCTACGCCTGCCGAGGCCGGTTTGCAAGCGACTTTGGCGGGCCACGTTGGCGAGCGCTGAAGCGACGTGCCGCACTTCGCTGGGGGCTCAGTCCGCGCCAGCAGAGCGCACCCGGTATGAAACCGGTTGGCTGGCCTCTGGCGGCGGTGCTTGCGCTGGCTGCCGCTCAATCGGGCACTGCGCGCATCAACCGCTCGAACAGCGGCGCCACGCGGTCCCGAACCGCAGTCGGCATCTGGATCGGGCGGCCCCATTCACGGGCGGTTTCGCCTGGCCATTTGTGGGTCGCGTCAAGTCCCATCTTGCCGCCCAGACCGCTGACCGGGGATGCGAAATCCAGGTAGTCGATCGGCGTGTGCTCGACCAGCGTGGTGTCGCGCACCGGATCCATCCGGGTCGTGATCGCCCAAATCAGGTCTTTCCAGTCGCGCACATCGACGTCGTCGTCGGTCACGACGATGAACTTGGTGTACATGAACTGGCGCAGGAAACTCCAGATGCCGAACATCAGCCGTTTGGCATGGCCGGGATAGGCCTTGCGGATCGAGACTGCGGCCAGCCGGTAACTGCAGCCCTCGGGCGGCAGGTAGAAGTCGACGATCTCGGGAAACTGGCGCTGCAGGATCGGCACAAACACCTCGTTCAGCGCCAGCCCCAGCACCGCCGGCTCGTCGGGCGGCTTGCCGGTGTAGGTGGAGTGGTAGATCGGGTTGTGGCGGTGGGTCAATCGATCGATGCGAAAGACCGGAAACCAGTCCTGCTCGTTGTAGTAACCGGTGTGGTCGCCGAACGGCCCTTCCAATGCGTGCAAGTAGCCGCCACGCTCGGCCAACTGCACGCCCCGTGCGCTCAGGCCGTTGAAGCCCGTCGCTGCGGTCGGGATATGGCCTTCAAGCACCACCTCGGCAGTGGCCGGCACCTGCAACGGCCTGCCGGGTTCGCCGACAGTGCAGTCGACCACCTCGGTGGCGCTGCCGCGCAGCAAGCCGGCAAACTGGTATTCGCCCAGGCTGTCGGGCACCGGCGTGACCGCACCCAGGGTGGTAGCCGGGTCTGCGCCCAGGGCTACCGCAAGGGGGAATGGCTGGCCCGGATTGACCTGTGCAAAGTGGCGAAAGTCGAGCGCGCCACCGCGGTGTGCCAGCCAACGCATGATGACCTCGCGCGGCCCGATCACCTGCTGGCGATAGATACCGATATTTTGCCGCAGCCGGGGCTTCGCAACGCCCTGCGGGCCGCGGGTCACGACCAGGCCCCAGGTGATCAGCGGTGCGGCATCGTCGGGCCAGCAGGTCTGCACCGGCCAGGCGCCCAGGTCGACCTCGTCGCCCAGCAGCTCGACCTCGCGGCAGGGGCCGCTGCTGCGTCGCTGTGGCTTCATCGTCCACAGCGTCCTGGCCATGGTCAGCAGCCGCCCGGCATCCTTCAGCCCCTGTGGCGGCTCGGGCTCTTTGAGACTGGCCAGCAAAGCGCCGATCTCGCGCAGTTGGCTGACATCGTCGGCGCCCATGCCCAGCGCCACCCGACGCGGCGTGCCGAACAGATTGGCCAGCACAGGCACGGTGAATCCGCTTGGCCGCTCGAACCACAAGGCCGGCCCAGCGGCCCGCAGCACCCGGTCGGCCAATGCCGTCATTTCCAGCACCGGCGAAATCGGCTCACCCACCCGGCGCAATTCGCCGCCGCGCTCAAGCTGGGCGGCGAAGTCCCGCAGATCTCGGTACTTCATGTCTTCATGCCCTCGTCGACTGAAATACGCGATCCATATGCTTGACTTGTTATTTAGGTGCTCACTAGAATCGGGCACCCTGAATCAGGGTTTTCCCGCGCCACCGTGATCCAGTACCGGCTGGCGGCATGCGCAGGCATCGCACTTCGACGCTGAAGTTGCTTTGCAGGGCTTGGCCGATGCGCCAACACTCGCCAATTATCGTCGTCGGACCCACCGGGCGAGCTTTGCCAGCCCGGTTGGGCGTGGCGCCAGCGAAAGGTAAGAATGACAGCGTTGGGCAAGATTGCACGAGCGTATGGCAACACCTGCTCATCCGTCAGGGTGTTCGTCGCCGACGTCGGCGCCGGCTTGCTTGAGGTCAGCCACAACTCGCTGGCATTGCTTGGTTTGGTGACGGTCGCGGTGGCCTTGTTTGCCGGCGGCCGCGAGGAGATCCGTACCGCCATCGAAGAGCAGGCACTGGACTGGCTACTGGCGCGGCAGGAGGTGCGTGAGCCCGGCCACCTGGATGCCGACCTGGCTGAACCCAACGCCGTGGCCCGCGCCACCGCCAGCGACCCCAAAGAGTTGCCTCGACCACAGGCTGCGGTGGCGCAGTGGCTGTCCAAGCGCTACAAGGTTGCGCCTGAACCGGTCAGCCGATTGGTTCAGGAGGCCTGGCAACTGGGCCAGCGCATGAGTGTTGAGCCGACCCTGATACTGGCGGTGATGGCGATCGAGTCCAGCTTCAACCCGTTTGCCCAGAGCCCGGTCGGTGCACAGGGCCTGATGCAGGTCATGACCCGGGTTCACAACGACAAGTACGAAGCCTTTGGCGGCCAGCGCGCGGCGTTCGACCCGGTGGCCAATCTTCGGGTAGGCGTGCAGGTGCTCAGGGAGTGCATCAGCCGCGCTGGCGGCTTGGAGTCCGGCCTGCGCCAGTACTTGGGCGCGGGTGCCATGACCGACGACGGCGGCTACGTCAACCGTGTCCTGGCCGAGCAGTCCCACCTGCGCCGGGTGGTCGAGGGCAAGCCGGTGGCCGTCAACGCCGGCCTGCCGCCCGCCAACGCCGGGCCGGTGGACGCTGCCGCTGCCAACATCGCTGCGCCGCAGCAACTGGCGCTGCTGCGCTGATCCCGTTCTAGGGCCTGCGTCAGCAGGCAGAACGCTACACTGCGCGGCTTGCGCGACTGGCGATAGGACCGCTTGGTCCAAGGTGGACAACCACCGGGGAGCGCGAGCGACAGGGCGATGTTCTCTCGTGCCCCTGCCGCGTCAGCCGTGCGCCTGGGCAGCCCCGGCCAAGCCTTCAGCGCTTGGCGGCGGGTCACTACCTTCGCAGAGGACTGCCCCTCATGTTTGACGTCCGCGCCAGCACCATTGCCCTGACCGATCCCTTGCTCTGGGCCACTATCCAGGCAGAGAACCAGCGCCAGGAAGACCATATCGAGCTGATCGCCAGCGAGAACTACGCCTCGCCCGCAGTGATGCAGGCGCAGGGCACGCAGCTCACCAACAAGTACGCCGAGGGCTATCCCGGCAAGCGCTACTACGGCGGCTGCGAGCATGTCGATGTGGTCGAGCAACTGGCCATCGACCGGGCCAAAGCCTTGTTCGGCGCAGATTTCGCCAACGTCCAGGCCAACTCGGGCTCGCAGGCCAACCAGGCGGTGTTCTTCGGGCTGCTGCAGCCGGGCGACACCATCATGGGCATGAGCCTGGCCGAAGGCGGGCACTTGACGCATGGCATGGCGCTCAACATGAGCGGCAAATGGTTCAAGGTGGTCAGCTATGGGCTAGACGCCAACGAGGCCATCGACTATGACGCCATGGAACGGCTGGCGCACGAATCCCGTCCCAAGTTGATCATTGCCGGTGCATCGGCCTACAGCCTGCGGATTGATTTCGAACGCTTTGCCTCCGTCGCCAAGGCGGTTGGCGCCTATTTCATGGTCGACATGGCGCACTACGCCGGCTTGATTGCCGCTGGCGTCTACCCGAACCCGGTGCCGCACGCAGATGTGGTCACGTCGACCACCCACAAGACGCTGCGTGGTCCGCGCGGCGGCCTGATCCTGATGAAGGAACATGTGGCCAAGCAGGTCAACAGCGCGATCTTTCCCGGCATCCAGGGCGGGCCGCTGATGCATGTGATCGCCGCCAAGGCAGTGGCCTTGCAGGAGGCCATGCAGCCGGCCTTCAAGGCCTATCAGCAGCAGGTGGTGAACAACGCCGCTGTGCTGGCACAGACGCTGGTCGAGCGCGGTCTGCGCATCGTCTCCGGCCGCACCGAGAGCCATGTCATGCTGGTCGACCTGCGCGCCAAGGGCATCACTGGCAAAGCCGCCGAGGATCTGCTGGGCAGAGCCCACATGACCTGCAACAAGAACGCCATCCCCAACGACCCGCAGAAGCCGATGGTGACCAGCGGCATCCGCCTGGGAACGCCGGCCATGACCACCCGCGGATTCGGCCTGGCGCAGGTGCGGGCGGTCGGACACCTGATTGCCGACGTACTCGACCACCCAAAGGACGAGGCCATGGTCAGCGCCGTGCGTGCCAAGGTTGCGGCACTGACGCGCGAACACCCGGTATACCAATGATCCGGCAGAGCCTGCGGCAACACCGCTGAGCGTCGACCGATGCGCTGTCCGTATTGCGCCCACAACGAAACCCAGGTCGTCGAAACCCGCGAGTCCGACGAGGGCGATGTCGTTCGCCGCCGCCGCCGTTGCCTGAAGTGCGAAAAGCGCGTCACCACCTATGAACGTGCCGACCTCGCACTGCCAGCGGTGGTCAAGAAGGACGGCTCACGGGTGGAATTTGATCCGGCCAAGGTGCGCGGCTCGATGATGCTGGCGCTGCGCAAACGCCCGGTCAGCGTCGAGCAGGTCGACGCGGCGATTGACCGCATTCAGGACAAACTGCTGACCAGTGCAGCGCGCGAACTGCCGAGCGCGCGGCTGGGCGAGTTGGTCATGCGCGAGTTGAAACGCATGGACAAGATCGCCTACGTCCGCTTTGCCTCGGTTTACCGCAGCTTTGAGGACGTGGACGAGTTCCGCCAGTTGATCCAGGACATCTGAGCTTCAGCGCCGGGCCGTGCGGCCGATTCGACCCGGCCCCCTCGCATGGGGGACAGTCATCAGGCGTCACCCCCCAAGCCAACACCCCCGTCTACCCGCCTACAAGGGCGATGCGGGCAAAGCCTGCGCTGCCTAGAGTGGTGCATTCCCACCGAGACAAGGAATGCACCATGTTCACTGCCCACGCCGCCAGGCCTGCCCGCCCCTGCCCCAAGCTGCTGCCCAAGCGTGGCGTGAGCCTTGTAGAAGCAAGTTGTTGCCTGGCGATTTGCACCATCTTGCTGGGTACTGCCGCGCCGGGCTTGGGCGAGTTGCGCATGCGCCAACAAATCCAACTCAACGCCAGCCAACTCGCCGCTGACATCAACCTGGCCCGGTCCAGCGCCATGTCACACAACAAGCCCATTCGGCTGAGCTGGCAATCCTCTGCCGCTGGCAGTTGCTACATGGTGCACAGCGGCAGCGAGGCACTCTGCCGCTGCGATGCCTCAGGCATTGCCATCTGCCGCACCGGCGCAACGCTGCTGCGCAGCCAGCACCTGCCCATTGCCAGCCACATTGGCCTGACTGCGGCCACCAGCTCGGTGATGTTCGATGCCCAGAAGGGCACGGTCACGCCAACCGCCACCTTCAAGCTGGCAGACACCCGTGGTCGCGCGATCCACCAGGTCGTCAATGTCATGGGCCGTCTGCGCACTTGCAGCCCTGGCGGGTTGGTCCCGGGCATGAAGGCCTGCTGAGGCGCCATCGCGGCCGACTTGGCCCGCCCAGCGTCCAACGGTCACCCCGCTGCACGGTAGACCGACACCGTAGCCCCCCTGTTCAGGTGGTAGCCCGACAAACGGCAATCCTTCATCGACAGACGGCCGCGCAAACCCAGCCGGACCACCCCTGGTTCCGGATAATTGGGCAATGTCCAAACACCCTCTCTGCGCCGGCTGCCGACACCCGGGCAGTGCCCAACAACGGTTAGGCAGGGCGGGCTTGACCTTGATCGAACTGATGGTGGCGCTGGTGCTGGTCGGGATCATTGCTGCCATTGCGGTGCCGAGCTTCAATAACTCCTTGGTTAAGAGTCGACGCGCCGATGCAATGGCGGCCTTGGGCACGATGCAGTTGGCACAAGAGCGCTTTCGCGGCAACAACACCGTTTATCAGATTAAGCTGAGCGATTTAACCGGCGGCTCCAGTGGCACATCACCCTCGGGCTATTACGCCATGTCGATCTTCGCGGCCGACGCGACTTCCTATACCCTTCGGGCAACCGCAGTAGCGGGCGGAAAACAAGCCAGTGACAGCACCTGCAATATATTTGAGTCAATTCTTTTAGATGGCAATTTTAGCTATGCCTCTTATGCCAGTGGAGGCAGCAAGAATGCTGCGCCCGAGCCATGCTGGGTGAAATGAACAGGCATTATTTTCAATCCCGCTTTGGCGGGTTGACCATTGTCGAGGCAGTGGTCACGATGGGCATCATCGCGGTCTTGGCAGCAGTCGCCTTGCCGTCGATGCAAAATTTCCTAATGCAACAGCGTGTCAAATCTGCGACACACGAACTTCTCAGCGACCTGCAATTAGTCCGCAGCACCGCCTTGCAACAAACCGGGACAGGGGTCGCGACATTTTTTGTCACATTATTATTCAGCCCCACCAAAGTGGGCTCTTGTTACGTCATTGTCCCCGTCCAGGACCATACTACCGATTGCGATTGCGCACGTTCCGGTAAGATTTGCGAAGTGCGCACTGCGACTTCGTTTGCACGCCAGCCGGTGAAAGTAGTCACGATCGATACCAGTCACGGTCTGACGGTGAATGGACCGGCCGGAAGCCAACTGTTCCTTATAACCGGCACCGGCATGGTCGATGACAAGGTAACCAGAACATATTCGGTCAGCGGCGGCTCGCCGAGCATGTCGCTCAATGTCGTGGTCAGCCCGACTGGCATTTCAAGGATCTGTGCGCCCTCGGGCAGTACCATTTCTGGATATCCTGCATGTTGAGTCGCGCATATCTGACAAAGGGGATGTCGATCATCGAGTTGATGGTCGGAATCACCATCGGCCTGTTCATTCTGGCAGGGGCGACCTTGGTTGTGACCGGTCAATTGTCGGAAGGCCGACGCTTGCTGACCGATACGCAAATTCAGCAGGATCTGCGTGCGGCCTCTGACATCATCGCGCGCGACGTCCGCCGCGCTGGCTACACCGCAGCGGCTTCCTTCAATATCTGGCCGAAGGTCATCGCCGATGGTTTGGTGAACCCCTATGTTGGCATGACACCGGAAGGCCCAGCCATGACCGCTGCAGGCGACGGCGTGACGTCCAGTTTGGAGTACAGCTTCTCTTCTGCGAACACCACAGGCGGTGAAGACAACAAGGTTTCGGCGAAAGAAGTATCAGGATTCCGGTACAATTCGAGCGACCAGACCATTGAAATTCAACTGGGGAGCGGTGACTGGCAGGCGCTGACCGATCCGAATACCGTGTTGATCACCAGCTTCAAAATCGTCATCTCGGGTCAATACCTCACCATTCCGTGTACCGACACCTGTCCAGTGGTCGGGGTTGCGGGTTGCGAACTCAAGATGAATGTACGCAGCGTCAACTTCGTAATCGTGGGTCAGAGTGCCCACGACCCTGCCATGCGACGCAGCATCGACACCAGCGTGCGGCTGCGCAACGACATGCTCAGAGAAATAAAATGTTGAATCGCCTTGGTGGCATGCCGGCGCCGGCCCGTGGAATTGCCGCATTGACGGTCGTGATGGTGCTTTTTTTCGTGTTGGCGATGGTCGCCGCCTATACCAACAGGACCTTGATCGTCGATCAGCGCAGCACGACCAATGCGTTGCGGTCAGCGCAGGCCCTTGACGTCATCGAGGCGGGCACAGAATGGGCGATTGCCCAGATCAACAGCGGCCGCTTGAGTTCGACCTGCGGCTCGAGTACGGTGGACACCGATTCCACCCTCCGCGCCCGCTATATCGAGCTGCAGGGCGACTATTCTTACAAGCCCGCTGGCGGTGGGCCCGCAACCCCGATGGCTTGCGTCTCAAACCTTGGCACATGGGTGTGCTCCTGCCCAAAGTTGGGCGCCAAACCGACATTGGCGCCGACCGCCGATGGCAATGGTCAAGCGTTCTGGGTGGAGTTTAACGTCGGCATAAGCAAGCCAGGCGTTGTGCCAATCGTGACCCAAGGTTGCTCAAACCTTGGGTCGGATGCATCGGCCAACTGCGCGACGGCCCGTAAACTGGTTGCCATTATAACGAATGTCGATGCCATTAGAGCCAGTACTACCGACCTGGGCCTGTTGCGTGCTTTACCGTTCGCACCTGCCGCAGCATTGACTGCCGGCACGACGGTAACCGCAGCGGCGGGTACGACCTTGTGGGTGGTCAATCCCGACCCCAGCACCGGGCTGACAATCCACAGCGGTGGCGCGGTGACCGCCGCGTCGCTCAAACTCGCCGTCGCGGCTGGCAGCCCAGGCGACGGCAAACTGGAGTCTGATGCGGCGTTGGCCAAGCGGGCTGCTGAGGGCGGGCGACAATTCGAGTCGATTTTTGGCATGGACGCTGTCAACTATCGGCGCCAGCCTGCTACGGTGATGATCGACTGCGCTGCGGGTTGTAAGTCCATAGACTTGACCGACGCGTTAGCGCGTCATCCCGGTCAGGTTTTGTGGATCGCTGGCGACCTGAATCTCAACAGCGCGGCCACCTTGGGCAGTGCGAGCCAACCCGTCATGATGGTGAGTACGGGTACTGTGACGTTTTCAAGCACGATCAATTTCAACGGATTCCTGTATGCAAACGCTGTCGTTTGGGATACGGGCGCGGCTGCCGCTGTACTTCGCGGCGCCATGGTGTCGGCCACCAGCTTCGTCTCCAATGAGAATGCCACCATGCTTTATGATGCGTCGATTATCAATATAATCAAGGGCAGCTACGGCTCCTTTGTGCGCGCCCCGGGTGGCACTACCTATTATTGATGCCAAGAATGAGCTGAGCCATGTTCCTCCAGAACTCTGCGATGTCTGCTGCACGACATATTACCAGGGGAGACCGCGGCGTCGCCTTGATCGAGGCCATGATCGCGATGTTGGTCATGGCATTTGGCACCTTGGCGCTGGTCGGCGTCCAGGCCACGCTGCGCCTGAATTCTGATATTGCGAAACAGCGTGCGGAGGCCACCCGAATTGCGTTGGCGGATCTCGAGAAGGTTCGCTATTTTTACTCGATTGGCGCAGTGGCTAAAGTGGTCGGCGTTTCCTGGGATGAGATCACTGGTGTGGTCGTGGACGATGTCGCTCAGTTGGCCGGCGTGGCCAGCACAACATTTTCGCTGACCCGTACCGTCACGGTTCCAACCAACAGTACGAACCAGAAGAATATTCATGTGGTGGTCAGTTGGAATGACCGCGCACGGCAGGCCCAGACGGTGACATTCGACACTGTCGTGGCCGCGACTGACCCTGTCTGGTCAGCGCTTTTGAACGTTCCGATAAAGCCAAGTGCGCATGCCCAGCGCGTGGGTCGGCATCCCGCCATACCAGTTGTCGCCAATGATTTGGGGGATGGTCGCAGTGTTTTCAAGCCGGTAGAGTCGGGCACCGTTGGCTGGGTCTTTGACAACACCACCGGATCCATCACCAGCACCTGCTCCGGAACGATCGGTGCAAGCGCCAGTCTGACCACCTCAACCCTCGGGACTTGTACGGTGGCACCCTACACTTATTTCTTGTCGGGCTATGTCAACTTCAACCTGCGGGACGCCGAAGTGAACCTGTTGGCCACCGCCAACAGCGTTTTCAAACCGGTCGGCGGCGGTACCGTCGCTTGGCTGATTGACAACACCTCACATAACATTACCCAACGCTGCACTGTGTCGGCCAGTTCGACCACCGCGAGCCTGGCGAGCGGTATTGATCCGATCATCAGCTGCATCGGTGTTTCACCCACCCAACTGGTTTCGCCCGTTGATTCGAGCGGGGACAGCACGGTAAGCTTGTCGGCGACTGACAGCGAGGCGCCGCTTTGGCCAGCACTGAATTTTGGTATCCGCTTCTTGGACGATGCCAAACCCATCGGCGGAATAGTATCGACAGCCTGCTTCACGACTGCCCCAACGAGTGCTGTTGCGGCCAATATGCAGACATCGGCAAGCTATTACTGCGCGATCACGACGGGTGGGCTAAGACGCCTCGGGGGGTTTCCCGTTCCGGACAGCGGCGGTTGGGGCGGCCAGGTCAACCTCTCGCCCGCTGGCTACAGCGACGGCGGCGGTGTAGCCTGGACTGTGGATACCGGCCGAGCCAACTACAAGGTGTGCCGGTACACCACCGCCGCCACTGCCTACACCGCAAACACGGATCACCCCGCCTTCTATTGCAGAACCACGGCGGCGCCGAAATGCGACCCCGTCAACGACTTGATCAGAACCAGTCTGACCAACCAGAACTTCCTGGTCATTTCTGGCAGCAAATCCTGCCCGACCGACACCGCGCTGTCACCGGGCGGCAGCGATTTGGTCAACAGCAACACCCTGCAACAGCAGCCTTGATGGGCGTGTTGCCTGATGCCGGGGGCCGGCTGACGGAGTCAGACTGCCAGCAGTTGGACCGCGCATTGCAGTTGGCAACGCAGGCGATCGGGCTGACCGAGCCCAATCCTCGGGTGGGTTGCATCATTCATGGTCCGAACGGCCAATTGGCTGGCCAAGGCCACACCCAGCAGGCCGGCGGACCACATGCCGAGGTGATGGCCTTGCGTGATGCCCGCCAGCAAGGCCTGGCACTTGCTGGCGGTACGGCCTGGGTCAGCCTTGAGCCTTGTGCACACCAGGGACGTACGGCGCCGTGCTGCGACGCGCTGATCGCCGCAGGCCTGAAGCGCGTGGTGGTCACCTTGACCGATCCCTACCCGCTGGTGGCTGGGCAGGGCGTGGCCAGAATGCGTTCCGCCGGCATTGAGGTCATAGTCGCGCCGCTCGACAGCGCAACCGCGCGCGCCGCCCGGGCACTGAACGTCGGCTTCCTTTCACGCGTTTGCCGCAGCATGCCCTGGGTTCGGTTGAAGGTGGCGGCGTCACTGGATGGCCGGACCGCCCTGTCAGACGGGCAAAGCCAGTGGATCACCGGGCCCCAGGCGCGCGCCGACGGCCATGCCTGGCGGCGCCGGGCGGGTGCCATCCTGACGGGAATCGGGACAGTACGGCGGGACGATCCGCGGCTGGATGTGCGGCTGGTTCCGACCGCCCAGCAACCGATGCGTGTGGTGGTGGATTCACAGCTCCGGATCTCGACGCAGGCGCGGGTGCTGCAGCCTCCCGGGCGGGTCATGGTGGTGGGCGCACAGGCCAATGCTGCTGCGGTCGCCGAATTGCGCGCCTGCGGAGCTGAATTGCGCATGCTGCCAGCCAGCCATGGGCGGGTTGACCTGAAGGCAACGCTGCAGGCTTTGGCCGCTGAGGGCGTCAACGAACTGCATGTCGAAGCAGGCGCCACTCTGAACGGCGCGCTGCTGGAGGCCGGTCTGGTCGACGAGTTGTTGCTCTATCTCGCGCCCTGTCTGATCGGCCCCGGACAATTCATCGCAGAGTTGGCCGCACTGGGCCAGTTGACCGAAGCGCCACGGCTGCGAATCATTGCGACACGCATGGTGGGTGAGGACTTGTTGCTGAGGGCGCTCACGACGGCAGGTGGCGCCTTCCTGAACTGAGCGCCGCACAGGTATTGCGCTGGGTCGGCCGGCGCCAACCTGACACGACGGCCGCAGATGGCAACGGCTCGTGAAAGATCGCGCAGGTCCGAATGACTCGCCCCGTGGGCTGCACTCTGGCCAGCACCATGGAAAACGGGTCAGCCCGATTTCCAGGCTGACCCGTCGAATTTTTTGGCGGAGTGGACGGGACTCGAACCCGCGACCCCCGGCGTGACAGGCCGGTATTCTAACCAACTGAACTACCACTCCACTGGTGTCAGGCAAGTCTGTGAGTCTAGCATGCGAAACCCGACTGGTCGGCAATCTTGCGTCCTAGGCAGGGCACAGGCGAGTCATGAGAACGTCTGATCTGGCGCAAACGGCGGTGACGCGCGGCAGTGTCGCATCTGCCTATCGAGGAGCATACTGGCAGCGCCAGCGGCGGTTTTCGCCCCGGCCCTTGACTGCGGAGGTTGAACATGTACACGCGCATTTTGGTGGCCACAGACGGTTCAGACATCACCTACAAAGCCATACAGGCGGCGATCGGCCTGGCGCGCATGAGTGGCGGCTCGCTGGTCGCGGTCTCGGTCAAGGAACCATTTCCCTACAGCGCCATTTCCGAGATGCAACCGGTGCCGCCGCAGGAGTTCTACGACGCCCAGGAGCGGATTGCGGCACAGCGCGTCAATGGCGTCATCAGCGTGGCGGAGGCCGCAGGGCTGAAATGCGAGGGCTACACGGTTGAGGCCATTCACCCTTGGGAGGCGATCCTGGACCAGGCCAAGGCCTCAGGCTGCGACCTGATCGTGATGGCCTCGCATGGCCGGCGCGGCGTGGCAGCCTTGCTGCTGGGCAGCGAGACCAGCCGGGTGCTGACGCACAGCGAATTGCCGGTGCTGGTGGTCAAGTAGATCGGCGCTCAATGGGCGCCGAGCAGCGCCTTGGCGACCGAGACCAGCGCCAGTCCCACCACGATCCAGGCCAGTTGTGAGGTGGTGTCGCGCCAGGGCAGCGGCTTTTGCAGTTGCGGCAGCAGATCGGCCACGGCAACGTAGACGAAGCTGCTGGCTGCGGCCACCAGCAGGTAGGGAAACAGGGCCTGCCAAGGCTCGACCACAAAGTAGCCCAGCACCCCGCCCACCACCGAGGCCAGGCCAGACAGGGCGTTGTAGAGCAGGGCCTTGCGCCGGCTGAAACCGGCGTTGAGCAGGACGATGAAGTCGCCCACTTCCTGCGGAATCTCGTGGGCAATGATCGCTGCCGAAGTCACCACGCCGAGGCGGACATCGGCCAAGAAGGCGGCGGCGATGATGATGCCGTCGCAAAAATTGTGGATGCTGTCGCCGACCAGCACGCTCCAGCCGCCACGCCCGGCCTGGGCCTCGTCGAAATGGTGTTCGTGGCCGTGGCCGTCGCCCTCGTGGTGGTGGCCATGGCGGTAGAACTCGGCCTTCTCCAGCAAGAAGAAGAACATCAGTCCGCCCAGCAAGGTGGCGAACAATCGGTGCGGGTCGACACCGCTCTCGAACGCCTCGGGCAGCACATGCAGCAAGGCGGTGCCGAGCAGCACGCCGACCGACAGGCTGACGAAGTGCCGCACCAGCCGGCCCAGCACGGCCAGCGTCAGTGAAGCGGCAATCAGCACCGACAACAGGCCCCCGGCGAGCGTTCCAGCGACGATGTAGAGCAGCGTCATGGGTGGGTTTGTTCGGACGACTGGCGTCGACCTGGACGCGGCTGCAAAAAAAGAGGGTTCGGCAGGACCTCAGCCTGCACGCAGAGGCAGTCCGGACGATCCACCAGGCATTCTAAAAGGCCACCAATTTTCAGTCACGGCGGCCCGTTACGATGCCGGCCATGACGGACGACCTGCTGCGCAAGCCCATGACCCTGGCCGCCATCGACATGGGCTCCAACAGCTTCCGCCTGGAGTTGGCGCAAATGCGCCAGGGACGTTACAAACGCCTGGCCTACCTCAAGGAAACGGTGCGCCTGGGCGCTGGTCTGGACGCCGCCGGGCAGCTCTCGGAGGTGGCGATTGCGCGTGGCCTGGACTGCCTGCGCCGCTTCGCCCAGCGCATCGCCGGGTTTGATGCCCAGTGCGTGCGCGCGGTCGCGACCCAGACTTTGCGCGAGGCGAGCAACCGCGACGCGTTCTTGGCCATGGCGCAGACGGTGCTGGGCTTTCCCATCGAGGTGATTTCGGGCCGCGAGGAGGCTCGCCTGATCTATGCCGGCGTGTCGTTCCTGCAGCCATCGGATGAGCCGCGCCTGGTGGTCGACATCGGCGGGCGCAGTACCGAGTTGATCGTCGGCCTGGGCCGCGACGCCTGGGCCGCAGAGTCGTTCCAGGTCGGCAGTGTCAGCCTGTCGCTGCGCTGGTTTGCCGACGGCAAGTTCACGCCGCAGGCCTTTCGCGATGCCCAGGTGGCCGCTGGGGCCGAACTCGAAGAAGCGCTGGACACCTTCTCGCCCGACCGCTGGCGGACGGCGCTGGGTTCGTCGGGCACTGCGGGCGCGGTCTCCGAGTTGCTGGCCGCCAGCGGCGTCACCGACGGCAGCATCACGCCCGAGGCGCTGCGCTGGTGCATCGCCGAATGCCTGAAGGCAGGCAGTGCGCAGCGGCTGGTCCTGCCGACGCTGCGCGACGACCGCAAGGCCATCATCGGCGGCGGCCTGGCGCTGCTTTACACGGTGATGACGCATTTCGGCATCGGCGTGATGCTTCCGGCCAAGGGCGCACTGCGCCAGGGCGTGGTGGTCGAATTGAGCGAGCGGCTGGGCGCGCGCCGCCGTGGCGAGGCCAGCAGCGACCTGCGCGACGAGACCGTGGCCGAACTGCAGAGCCGCTTCGACACCGACACCGCGCAGGCGGCACGGGTGCGCGGCATCGCCATGCGCATCTTCAGCGCCGCTGTGCCCGAGGCCGACGAGGACGCGCGGCGCGAACTCGGCTGGGCCTGTGACCTGCATGAGATCGGCCAGACGGTGTCGCGCCACGACCACCACCGCCACAGCGCCTACCTGATGGCCCATGCCGACGCGCCGGGCTTCTCGCAAAACCAGCAGCGGCGCATCGCCAACCTGGTGCTGGGCCAGCGCGGTGGCCTGCGCAAGCTGGAGCCGGCGCTGGTCGAGCCGCCGTTCGTCTGGCAGGTGCTGGCGTTGCGCCTGGCCGTCATCAAGTGCCACGCGCGCAGCGAGACCGACCCCGACGCGCTGCGGCTGAGGCGCGAGGGCCACGACGCCTGGCTGGGACTCAGCGACAGTTGGCAGGCCAGCCACCCCCGCACGCTGCACCTGCTGCGCGAGGAGTCCACACGCTGGGCTGAGCGCGGCACGGAGCGCGACGACCCGCAGCACCCGGCCGCACTGCGATTGCACCTGCCGGTTCAGTCGCCCGAGCCTGCGCTGGCGCGCTAGCGCACCGGCGGCGCCGCCCGAGCCTGGGCGATCAGTGCGCCTGCTCCCAGTTCGGCCCGATGCCGACCTCGGCCAGCAAGGGCACGCTCAGTTGCGCCACGCCGGCCATCAGCCTCGGGATCTCGGCGCGCACCCAGTCGATCTCGTCCTCGGGCACCTCGAACACCAGTTCGTCGTGCACCTGCATCACCACGGCGGTGCGCCTGGCCTGGGTGTCCAGCGCCGCTTGCACCGCGATCATCGCCAGCTTGATCAGGTCGGCGGCCGTGCCCTGCATGGGCGCGTTGATGGCCTGGCGTTCTGCCCCGGCCTTGCGCGGTCCGTTGCCGCCCCTGATTTCAGGCAAGGCGATGCGCCTGCCGAACAGGGTTTGGACATGGCCGGCCACGGCGGCGCTGGCCTTGATCTCGTCCATGTAGCGCTTGACGCCGGCAAACCGGCTGAAGTAGCGCTCGATGTAGTCGCGCGCAGCGCGCTGCTCTATGCCCAGCGATTGCGCCAGGCCGAACGCGCCCATGCCGTAGATCAGGCCGAAGTTGATGGTCTTGGCATAGCGGCGCTGCTCGGGCGTGACATCGGCCGCCGCCAGGTTGAAGACCTCGGCGGCGGTGGCACGGTGCACATCCAGGCCGTCGGCAAAGGCCTTGTTCAGGACCGCGTCGCCGCTCACGTGGGCCATGATGCGCAGCTCGATCTGCGAATAATCGGCCGAGGCGATCACATGCCCCGGCGGGGCGATAAAGGCCTCGCGCACCCGCCGGCCCTCGGGCGTGCGGATCGGGATGTTCTGCAGGTTCGGGTCGTTGCTCGACAGCCGCCCCGTGATCGCCACCGCCTGCGCATAGTTGGTGTGGACCCGGCCGGTGGCAGGATTGACCATCAGCGGCAGCTTGTCGGTGTAGGTGCCCTTCAACTTGGCCAGGCTGCGGTGTTCGAGGATGCGCGCCGGCAGCGGATAGTCCGCCGCCAGTTCCTGCAGCACCTCCTCGTCGGTGCTGGCCGCGCCGGTGGCGGTTTTCTTCTTCACCGGCAGGCCGAGCTTGCCGAACAGAATCTCGCCAATCTGTTTGGGTGAACCGAGGTTGAAGGGCTGGCCGGCGATGTCATAGGCCTGCTGCTCCAGCGCCAGCATGCGCTCGGCCAGGGCCCGGCTTTGCTTCGCCAGCAAGGCCGCGTCGATCAGCACGCCGTGGCGCTCGATCCGCAGCAGCAGGGCCGAGACCGGCATCTCGATGTCGCGGTAAACGCGCAGCATCCCAGGCTCGGCGGCCAACTGCGGATGCAGCCGCTGGTGCACCTGCAGCGTCATCTCGCTGTCCTCGCCGCTGTACTCGGTGGCGCGGGCGACATCGACCTGGCTGAAGCCGATCTGGTTGACGCCCTTGCCGCACAAGTCCTCGTAGCTCAGGCCACGCCGGCCGAGGTGGCGCTCGGCGAGCTTCTCCAGGCTGTGCGGCAGGTGGGCCTCAAACACATAGCTCTGCAGCAGGGTGTCGTGCTGCCAGCCGCGCACCGTGATGCCGGCATTGGCCAGCACATGGCTGTCGTATTTGATGTTCTGCCCGACCTTGGCGGCCTTGGCGTCTTCCAGCCAAGGGGTCAGCGCGGCCAGCACCTGCTCCGGCGGCAATTGGACAGGCGCGTCGCCATAGTCGTGGCGCATGGGCACGTAGGCAGCGCGACCGGGCTCGACCGCGAACGAGATGCCGACGATGCGGGCGCGCATCGGGTCGAGCGAGTCGGTCTCGGTGTCGAGCGCGCTCAGCTCGGCGGCCTGCAGCGCGGCAATCCAGGCGGCCAGCCGGTCCATCGTCAGCACCGTCTCGTATTCGCGTGCCAGGCCGGTGTTGCCGGGCTTGGGCGCGGGTACGTCGTGGCGGACGGGCGGGTCTGCAGCAGCATCACCGGCAGCGGCGGCAGGCACGGCGACCAGCGACTCCTCCAGTTCGCGGCGCCAGGCCTTGAAGCCGTGCCGTTGGTAAAAGTCCAGCAGCCCGGCCTGGTCGACCGGCCGCATCGCCAGCGCCTGCACGTCTGGCCAGCCCGCGACATGGTCGGACAGGTCACAGTCGGTCAGCACGGTCACGAGGCGCCGGCCCATCGGCAGCCAGTCCAGCGCCCGGCGCAAGTTCTCGCCGACGGCGCCCTTGATCTCAGCCGCCGCGGCGATCACGCCGTCCAGGCTGCCGTATTCGGCGATCCACTTGGCGGCGGTCTTGGGGCCGACCTTGTCCACCCCGGGCACGTTGTCCACCACGTCGCCGACCAGGGTCAGGTAGTCGACGATGCGATCGGGCGGCACACCGAACTTGGCCAGCACGCCGGCATGGTCCAGCCGCTCGTTGCTCATGGTGTTGATCAGCGTGACCTGGTCGTCCACCAGTTGCGCCAGGTCCTTGTCGCCGGTCGAGATCAGCACCCTGTGGCCGGCGGCTGCTCCGACCCGGGCGAGGGTGCCGATGGCGTCATCGGCCTCGATCCGCGGCACCGTCACCACCGGCCAGCCGAGCAGCCGCACCACCTCGTGGATGGGCGCGATCTGGGTCCGCATGTCGTCGGGCATGGGCGCGCGCTGGGCCTTGTACTGCGGGTACCAGTCGTCGCGGAAGGTCGGCCCCGAGGCATCGAAGACGCAGGCCGCGTGGCCGCCGGCATCGCCCAGCACCTGCTCGCGCAGACGCTTCATCATCGCCACCATGCCGTGGATCGCGCCGGTCGGAAAGCCATCAGCGGCACGCAGATCGGGCATCGCGTGGTAGGCGCGGTAGAGATAGCTGGAGCCGTCCACCAGCAGCAATGTGGGAGAGTGCATGGCCGAGATTGTGCGGTGCGCGGCAGCGGGGTCGCGACCTAGAATCCAGCCATGAACCGTCGTTGTGCCCTGCCCGTTTTCGCTGTCGTCGCCAATGCCCTGCTGCTCGGCGCCTGTGCCGCGCCCTACGCCACCCCTGAGCCCGAGGTCAACCGGTTTGTGGCCGAGGATCGGCATGTCCGGATCGAAGAACTGCGGGTGCGCGGCCTGACCCAGCGTGCCGTGGTCACGCCCAAGGGTCCTGACGGTGAGCCTGGCCGGCCCTACCAGGTGCTGCTGGCGCCGGGTGGCCATGACCCGTCCGGTGAACACCGCGATGCCAGCGGCCAGCGCGTCTGGTCGGTGTTGACCTTCTAGCCTCCAGGCACTGGCCTGAAGGCAACGCGCCCGGCATGGCCGTCTTCACTCCGGTCTCGACCGCACAGGCCCAGTCGCTGGCGCAGCGCCTGGGGGTGGGTGAATTGCGCGCGCTGGAGCCCATCGGGGCCGGCATCGAGAACACCAACTACTTCCTGAGCAGCAGCGCTGGCGACTGGGTGCTGACCTTGTTCGAGCGCCTGGCGGCCGAGCAGTTGCCCTACTACCTGGGGCTGATGCAGCACCTGGCGCGCCAGGGCCTGCCCGTGCCCGAGCCGCATGGCGACGCCCAGGGCCGCCTCCAGCACCAGGTTGCCGGCAAGCCGGCGGCACTGGTCAGGCGCCTGTCCGGTATGACTGTGTCGGCACCCGACCTGCACCACTGCGGCCAGCTCGGCGCCATGCTGGCCAGGCTGCACCTGGGGGTTGCCGACTTCGGCCTGCAGCAGCCCAACCTGCGCGGGCTGGCCTGGTGGCAGGCCACCGCGCCGCAGGTGCTCGGCCATCTGGCGGCGTCGCAGGTGGCGCTGCTGAGCGACGAACTGGCCTTTGCCGGGCAAGTGGCCGGCTCGCCTGCCTTTGCGGCGTTGCCGCGCGGCGCGGTCCACGCCGACCTGTTCCGCGACAACGTGTTGTTCGACGGCCTGCCCGGCCATGAAAAGCTCACCGGCTGCCTTGACTTCTACTTCGCTGGCGACGACGCCTTTGTCTTCGATCTGGCGGTCTGCCTGAACGACTGGTGCGTCGATGACGGCGACGGTCGCCCCGACGAGGCCCGCGCCCAGGCTCTGGTCGCGGCCTACGAACGTGTGCGCCCGCTGTCGTCGGGCGAGCAACGCCTGCTGCCCGCGCTGCTGCGTTCGGCGGCGCTGCGCTTCTGGCTTTCGCGCCTGGCCGATCTGCACCTGCCGCGCCGCGCTGCGCTGCTGCAGGCCAAGGATCCGGCGCACTTCGAGCGGATCCTGCGGCACCGCGCCAGCCAACCCTGGCACCCGCAGCGCTGAGCGATCGGGCCGCTGATCCACCTTCCCTGCCGACCATGTTGCTCAAACTTCACCCCGTCGCGCCCGGCCTGGGCCTGCGCTGGATCCGCCTCGGCCTGGCGCTGTGGTGGCGCCGGCCAATCGCCTTCGTCGGCCTGTTCGTGCTGTTCTTTGCGGTGGTGTCGCCGTTGGTGGCATTGCTGCCCCTGGTCGGCGTGGTGCTGGGCGTGGCGCTGCTGCCGATGCTGACGCTGGGCTTCATGGTCGCCGCAGGCAGCGCCAGTGGCGGCGGTCCGGTCCATGCGCTGCAGTTGCTGGACGGCCTGCGCGCGCCCGACCGTCGGCGTCGGCGCAGCCAATGGGCACTGTGCGCTGCCTATGCGGCCTGCTCGCTGCTGGCGTTCTGGCTGGCTGAACTGGCCGACGGCGGCAGCTTCGAAGCCCTGCAACGCGCATTGGCCCAGGCCAAGCCCGGCGCCGGCCGCGCCGAGGTCGACGCGCTGCTGGCCGATCCACGCCTGGCCTGGGGCATGGCCGTGCGGCTGGGCCTGATCGGGCTGCTGTCGGTGCCGTTCTGGCATGCCCCGGCACTGGTCCACTTTGGCGGCCAGGGCCTGATGCAGGCGCTGTTTTCCAGCACCCTGGCGATCTGGCGGGCGCGGTCGGCGTTCACCCTCTACATGCTCGGCTGGAGCGCGCTGGTGATGGCCGTGTCGGTGGTCATCACCCTGTTGGTGGTCCTGACCGGATCGCGCCAGTGGATAGGCTGGCTGAGCATGCCGATCGGCCTGTCGCTGTCGGCGGCGTTCTATGTCTCCCTGTGGTTCAGCTTTGCGGACTGCTTCGTCGCCCGCGAGCAGCCCGATCCGGCGCCGCCGCCGACCCCGTGAGCGGCAGTCTGGCGGCAGCGGCCAACACGGATAAT
This sequence comes from Burkholderiales bacterium, assembly GCA_025350145.1. GTDB lineage: Bacteria > Pseudomonadota > Gammaproteobacteria > Burkholderiales > Burkholderiaceae_C > Pseudaquabacterium. Next base: position 52,959 of record JANXYH010000170.1, read on the forward strand.
TCAGCGATGAAAACGATTGCCCTGCACCGCGTCGCCTTGCCCTTGCTGTTGTGCGCCTGCCTGACCGGCTGCGCGGTGGTGGAGGTCGCCGGCGCCGCCGTCGGCGCGGCCATCAGCGTCGCTGGAGCGGTCGCCTCGACCGGTGTGACCGTGGCCGGCAAGGTGGTGAACAAGACCATCGATGCGGTCACGCCGAGCAAGTCTGCGCCATGACCGAGCTCGCCAAATCCTTCGAGCCCGCCGCCATCGAGGCGCACTGGGCGCCGCTGTGGGAGGCCAGCGGCATCTACCGGCCGACCCTGGACCCTGCCCGCGCCTCGTTTTGCATCCAGTTGCCGCCGCCCAACGTGACCGGGACGCTGCACATGGGCCATGCGTTCAACCAGACCATCATGGACGCGCTGACCCGTTACCACCGGATGCGGGGCCACAACACGCTCTGGGTTCCGGGCACCGACCATGCCGGCATCGCCACGCAGATCGTGGTCGAACGCCAATTGCAGGACGCCGGCCTGTCGCGCCACGACCTCGGCCGGGCGCGCTTCCTGGAGCATGTCTGGGACTGGAAGGCCAGCTCCGGCGCGACCATCACCCGGCAAATGCGCCGCATGGGCGACAGCGTCAGTTGGGACCATGAGTACTTCACCATGGACGCGTCGCTGTCCACGGTCGTCAGCGAGACCTTCGTGCAGCTCTACGAAGAGGGCCTGATCTACCGCGGCAAGCGGCTGGTGAGCTGGGACCCGGTGCTGAAGTCCGCAGTCTCCGATCTCGAGGTCGAGAGCCAGGAGGAAGACGGCTGGCTCTGGCACATCCGCTACCCGCTGGCCGAGGGCGACGGCAGCCTGGTGGTGGCCACCACCCGGCCCGAGACCATGCTCGGCGACAGCGCCGTGATGGTCCACCCCGACGACCCACGCTACGCCGCCTTTGTCGGCCGCCAGGTGCGGCTGCCGATCACTGGCCGGCTGGTGCCGGTGATCGCCGACAGCCATGTCGAGATGGGCTTCGGCACCGGCGCCGTCAAGGTCACGCCGGCCCATGACCACAACGACTACCAGGTCGGCCAGCAGCATGGCCTGGAGATGCTGACGATCTTCAACCTCGACGCCACGCTCAACGATCTGGCCCCCCCGGCCTACCGTGGGCTGGACCGCTTCGTCGCCCGCCAACAGATCGTCGCCCAGCTCCAGGCCGAGGGCCTGCTGGTCGAGACCAAGAAGCACCGGCTGCAGATACCGCGCTGCGGACGCACCGGCCAGGTGATCGAGCCGATGCTCACCGACCAATGGTTCGTCGCGGTCAGCAAGCCCGGCGCCGACGGCCAGAGCATCGCTGCCAAGGCGATAGCCGCCGTCGCCAGCGGCGAGGTCAGGTTTGTGCCCGAGCAGTGGGTCAACACCTACAACCAGTGGATGAACAACATCCAGGACTGGTGCATCAGCCGCCAACTCTGGTGGGGGCACCAGATCCCGGCCTGGTATGGCAGCGGCGGCGAGTTGTTCGTCGCCCGCGATGAGGCCGAGGCCCGCGCCAAGGCGGCGGCGGCCGGCTATGCGGGCGAGCTGACCCGCGACCAGGACGTACTCGACACCTGGTACTCCTCGGCGCTGGTGCCGTTCTCGACCCTGGGCTGGCCGGCCAAGACAGTCGAGCAGGACCTGTTCCTGCCCTCCAGCGTGCTGGTCACGGGCTACGACATCATCTTCTTCTGGGTCGCCCGGATGATCATGATGACCAAGCACTTCACCGGCCAGGTGCCGTTCCGCGATGTCTACATCCACGGCCTGGTGCTCGACGCCCATGGCCAGAAGATGAGCAAAAGCGAGGGCAACGTGCTCGACCCGGTCGACCTGATTGACGGCATCGCCCTGGCGCCACTGCTGGACAAGCGCAGCAGCGGGCTGCGCAAGCCCGAGATTGCGCCGCTGGTGCGCCGGGCGACGCAGGCCGAATTCCCCGACGGCATTCCCGGCTACGGCGCCGATGCGCTGCGCTTCACCTTTGCCGCCATGGCCTCGCTGGGCCGCAGCGTCAACTTCGACAGCAAGCGTTGCGAGGGCTACCGCAACTTCTGCAACAAGCTCTGGAACGCGGCCCGCTTCGTGCTGATGAACTGCCAGGGCCAGGACTGCGGCCTGCGCGAGCACACCAAGGCCGAATGCGCCCCGGGCATGCCGGCCCACGGCTACTTGAAGTTCAGCCCGGCCGACAAATGGATCAGCAACGAGCTGCAGCGGGTCGAGGCGGCGGTCGCCCAGGGCTTTGCCGACTACCGCCTGGACAACGTCGCCAGCGCGGTCTACCAGTTCGTCTGGGACGAGTACTGCGATTGGTACCTGGAGATTGCCAAGGTGCAAATCGCCCAGGGCGACGAGCCGCGCCAGCGCGCCACCCGCCGCACCCTGCTGCGGGTACTCGAATCGGCCCTGCGGTTGCTGCATCCGATCGCACCGTTCATCACCGCCGAGTTGTGGCACACGGTCGCGCCCATCGCCGGCCGGCAGACCGCGCCGACGCTGGCCAGCGCCGCCTACCCGCAGGCCCAGCTCGACCGCATCGACGCCGCCTCCGATGCCTGGGTCGCCCAGCTCAAGGCGCTGGTCGCGGCGGTGCGCAGCCTGCGCAGTGAGATGGCGCTTTCACCGGCGGCGCGGGTGCCGCTGCTGTGCACCGGCGAGCCCGCTTTTGTCGCCCAGGCCGAGCCCCTGCTCAAGGCGCTGGCCAAGCTGTCGGCGCTGGCGTATTTCGACGACGAGGCGGCGTTCGTGCAGGCCACTCAGAGCGCGCCGACCGCCGTGCAGGGCGGGATCCGCCTGGCCTTGCAGGTGCGCATCGACGTCGCCGCCGAACGGGCCCGGCTGGCCAAGGAGATTGCCCGGCTCGAAGGCGAGGTCGCCAAGACCGAAGCCAAACTCGGCAACGAGCGTTTCGTCGCCCGCGCCCCCGAGGCGGTGGTGGCTCAGGAGCGCGCCCGGCTGGCCGAGTTCAGCCAGTCGGCGCAGCGCCTGCGCGAGCAATTGGGGCGGCTACCGGCGCCGGCTTGAGCCTGGCACGGGGCGGCCCGCCCCGCCGCCATCAACGCCGGCGGATGAAGTGGATGAACTCGGCGCCGACCGTGCTCTGCTCCAGCAACTCGTTGCCGGTCTGGCGCGCGAAGGCCTGGAAGTCCCGGGTCGAGCCAGGGTCGGTGGACACCACCTTCAACACCTCGCCGCTCTGCATTTCGGCCAGCGCCTTCTTGGCTTTGAGGATGGGCAGCGGGCAATTCAGGCCGCGCGTGTCGATTTCCTTCTGGGCGTGGGTACGGGTGTTCATGGGCGTTGGTGGTGGCGGGGGACTGAAATTTTGCGGGATGTGCAGGGGCCGGGCCAGCCTCGGCTTCAGCGCCTGCTCCATTCCATGAACTTGGGCTCTTGGCCACGGCCGCGCAGCCAGTCGGCCAGCGCGTAGCCGGTGCCGGCCGGCCAGCACAGGGCGTCGGCCGGCGCCACCAGCTTGTACTCGGCCAATTCGGGTGAGAGCCGAACCGTGCCTATGGCCAGCGCGTGGTAGGCAATGATGACCTGGTTCATGCGCTGGAAATCGTAGACGCCGATCAGCTTGAGCTGCAGCACCTCCAGCGCGGTTTCCTCGGCGACCTCTCGCTGGATGCCCTCTTGCGGCGACTCGCCCGCCTCCATGAAGCCGGTGATCAGGCCGAACATGCGGCCGGCCCAGGCGGCATTGCGCGCCAGCAGCAACTGCCCGCCCTGGTCGGCGCATTCGATCACCGCCGCCAGCACCGGGGTCGGGTTGTTCCAGTGGGTGAAGTCGCAGGCCGGGCAGCGCAGCCGGGTCTTCGGCCCGCCGTCTTCCAGCCCCTCGACCTCGGCCAGGGCGGTGGCGCATTGCGGACAAAAACGGTATGCGGTGGCCATGGCGATGTTTCAGGCGGGAAAGACGCCGGTCGAGAGGTAGCGGTCGCCGCGGTCGCAGACGATGAAAACGATGGTTGCGTCCTGCACCTTGGCGGCAATCTGCAGGGCCACCCAGGCGGCGCCAGCGGCACTGATGCCGGCAAACAGGCCTTCGCTGCGCGCCAGTTGGCGGGCCATGTCTTCGGCATCGGCCTGCGCCACCAACACCAGTTCATCGACCACCGACGGGTCATGGATCTTGGGCAAATAGGCCGGCGTCCACTTGCGGATGCCGGGGATGCGTGAGCCCTCGGACGGCTGCGCGCCGACCACCCGCACGCCGGGGTTCTTGGCCTTGAGGTAGCGGCCGACGCCGGTGATGGTGCCGGTCGTGCCCATGGCGCTGACGAAGTGGGTGATGCGCCCGCCCGTGTCCTGCCAAATCTCCGGCCCGGTGGTCTCGAAGTGGATGCGCGGGTTGTCCTCGTTGGCGAACTGGTCCAGCACCGTGCCCTTGCCGTCGCGCTGCATCTGCTCGGCCAGGTCACGCGCATGCTCCATGCCGCCGGAGCGTGGCGTCAGGATCAGCTCGGCGCCAAAGGCGCGCATCGTCTGCGCGCGCTCGATCGACAGGTCCTCGGGCATGATCAGCAGCATGCGGTAGCCGCGGATCGCCGCAGCCATCGCCAGGGCGATGCCGGTGTTGCCTGAGGTCGCCTCGATCAGCGTGTCGCCGGGCTTGATCGTGCCGCGCTCCTCGGCGCGGCGGAACATGCCCATGGCCGGCCGGTCCTTGACCGAGCCGGCCGGGTTGTTGCCCTCCAACTTGCCCAGGATGACGTTGCCACGGGCCGCGCCATGCGCGCCGGGCAGGCGCTGCAGACGCACCAGCGGCGTTCGGCCGATCACGTCCTCGATGCTGGGGTAGCTTGGCGGGTTCAAGGCAGCGGTCAAATCTCACCTCCTGAGTCAACGAAGGGCCGCTCCCGAGTTGACTATCCCCCTCGGGGGGCGGCGGCGGGCCTTTGCCGCCGCCTGGGGGCGCTCCTGCGGCCGATTGTGTCAGCAGCGCCCAGCCGGGCAGGTGGCTGGGCGATACCCCCATGACATAATTCCGAGTTGTATGGCGCCTGCACCTGGCGCGCCTGCCCTCGTGACGAAATCGGTAGACGTAGCGGATTCAAAATCCGCCGCCGCAAGGCGTGCCAGTTCGAGTCTGGCCGAGGGCACCAATCACCCGCTGGCCCATTCACTGCCCTGCCCGCCAGGTGCCGACCCATGCCGCCACTGCCTCCGCTGATCAAGGCGTTGATGCTGATCTGCACCGCCGTGTTCTGCGTGCAGTTGCTCTTGCCGATGGTGCCCATGGACGGCTTGTTTGCGTTGTGGCCCTGGGACAGCGGCTTTTTCTGGCCCTGGCAGTTGCTGAGCTACAGCTTCCTGCATGCCAACCTCGGCCACCTCTTGTTCAACATGCTGGGGCTGTGGATGTTCGGCTGCGAGCTGGAGCGGCTGTGGGGCCAGAAGCGCTTCTGGCAGTTGCTCGCGGCCAGCGTGCTGACGGCCGGCCTGGCGCAGTTGGCGGTGTCCAGCCTGCCCGGCCCGCATGGGCCGACGATAGGCGCCTCGGGGGCGATCTTCGGCCTGTTGCTGGCCTACGCCTTGGTCTTTCCGCGCCGCCAGTTCGACCTGATGGGCTTTTTGCCGATGCTGATGATGATGGTGCCCAACCAGGTCATCAACATGCTGGGCATGGTGCTGTTTGTGCTGATGTTCACCCACCGCGCCGCCCTGCCCTTTCTGCGGCCGATCCCGATCCCGGCGCTGACCATGGTGGCGATCTACGGCGGGCTGGAATTGCTGCTCGGCGTCTTCGGCAGCCAGGCCGGCGTGGCCCATTTCGCCCACCTCGGCGGGATGCTGGGCGCCTGGCTGATGATCCAGTGGTGGCGTGGCCGGCTGATCGGCGGCAGCCGCCGTCGCTGAGCCGACCAAGCTGAGCGGCAGCAGCGGCGGGCCGTCGTGAAGGTGGCCGGGCTGCGCAAATACACCGCCCTTGGCCGCCTTCGGTCGCGCATGTCGGCCCGATTTGTGCTCAGAATTCAGCCTCACCTGGCATGGGAGCGCTGCGATGAGACATCCGTTGCCCTCGGTTCCGCATTGGGATAGGTTGCTGCGGCTGGCCGGCCTGGCGGCGGTTCTTGGCGCGGTCCTGCTGACCTGGCCTCGGGCTGGGCTGGCCGAGCAGAGCAGCGCCAGCGATGCGCTGGCGGCGATGTCGCGCGCACTCGAGCGCGCCCAGGCAGCGGTGGTCGGCATCCAGGTCGAGGCCATCGTCGGCGCGCGCTCGGCCAGCACGCTGGGCAAATCCCGCCAAGGCTCGGGCGTGGTCATCGACGACGACGGGCTGGTCCTGACCATTGGCTACCTGGTGCTCGAGGCCGCCGAGGTGCAACTGCTGACCGACGACGGCCGCACCGTCCCGGCGCAGGTGGTGGGCTACGACGTGGCGACCGGCTTCGGCCTGGTGCGGGCGCTGGCGCCGCTGCGCCTGGCGCCGGTGGCGCTGGGCCAGCCACCCGGCGTGCAGACAGGCCAGGTGCTGATGGTCGCCAGCGGCGCCGGCAAGGGCGCTGCCGGTGCGGTCAGCGCCACCCGCATGGTCGCCAGGCGGGCGTTCTCGGGCAACTGGGAATACCACATCGAGGGCGCCCTGTTCACCAGCCCACCGCACGCCCGCCACAGCGGCGCCGGGCTGTTCGACGACCGCGGTGAGTTGTTGGGGGTCGGCTCGCTGTTCGTCGGCAATGTCCAGCCCGACGAGGCCGGCGCACCGCCTGTCCGTGCCGGCAACATGTTCGTCCCGGTCGACCTGCTTCGGCCGATCTTGGCCGAGATGCGCAGCCAGGGTCGCGGCAGCGCCAGCGCCCGGGCCTGGGTCGGCATCAACTGCGTCGAGCGCGACGGCGACCTGCGGGTGGTGCGGGTCAGCGACGACAGCCCGGCCGACGTTGCCGGCCTGCAGGTCGGTGACCGCATCCTGCGGGTCGACGGCCAGCCGGTGCACAGTCTGGCAGCACTCTGGCAGTCGCTCTGGCGCGGCGGGGTCGAACGCGAGATCACCCTCGACATCGAGCGCAACCGCGCGCCCGCCGCGCTCAAGGTGTACAGCGTCGACCGGGCGGTCACGGTGCGTCACGCCGAAGGCATTTGAGGCGCCGCGCCCAGCCCCTGGTCGACCGTCGGGAAGCGCAGCCGCAGCCTCAGCTCGCGCTTCATTCTGCGGTTCAGCAGCCGGCGCGATTCGGACAAGAAGCTCAGCGCCATGGGCGAGAGCTGCTGCGCCGCCTCGGCGCGGCTGATGCGCGGCGGTGGCGCCAGGTCAAAGATCTTCGCCACCTGATCGAAGTAGTCGCCCATCCGCAACTGGCTGTCGTCGCTGACATGCAGCACCCGCTGCGGCCGGCCATGCAGCAGCGCGGCCGCACAGGCGCGGGCCAGGTCGTCGGCATGGATGTGGTTGGTGTAGACATCGTCCTGGGCGCGCAGCACCGACGTGCCGCGCAGCAGCCGCTGGCGCGGGTCACCTCCCTGGCGGTCCAGCGCATAGATGCCGGGCACGCGCAGGATCGTCACCGCCACGCCCCGGCGGCGGCCAAAACCGCGCAATTGCGCCTCGGCATCGAGCCGCCGTCGGGCGCGGTCGGTGGCCGGGGCTGGCGGCCGGGTCTCGTCCACCCAGGCGCCCGCGGCGTCGCCGTAGACGCCGCTGGTACTGGCGTAGACGATGCGCCGGCAGCGCCTGCTGCACGCCAGCGCCTGCAGCAAATGGGCGGTGCGCAGGTCAACTTGGCCGGCGCCGGCCGGTGGCGCCAGGTGCAGCACCGCGTCGGCCAGGCCGGCGATGCGCCACAGCGAGCCGGGGTCGTCGAGATCGCCGGGCAGCGGCACCGCGCCAGCGGCGCGCAGCATTGGCCAGCGCTGCGGCGACGAACTCAGCGCCAGCAGCCGCCAGCGTGGCCGCAGCAGGGCCAGCACGCGCAGGCCGATGTCGCCGCAACCGACGATCAGCAAGCTCGGCCGGCGCAGGCCGCTGGGCAGGGGGCAGGCAGGGTTCAAGGCGGGACGCAGAGGCACAGAAAGGCACAGATAGGCACAATCCGAGCCAGTGTAGGGGGCCACCCCGGCACACCAGAACAACCGCCGCGCCGCCTGCCCGACCCGCCGCCAGCCATGAGTTTTCACCTCACCCTGCAGCCCTCGGGCCGCGAATTTTGGGTCGCCCGCGACGAAGCCATCCTGGCCGCCGCGATCCGCCAGGGCATAGGCATGCCCTATGGCTGCCGCGACGGCGCCTGCGGCTCGTGCAAGAGCCGATTGCACAGTGGCCGGGTGATCCACGGCGCCCACCAGCACAAGGCACTGAGCCCGACCGAGGAAGCCAGCGGCTGGGTCCTGCCATGCTGCGCCACGCCGCAGACCGACTGCGTGGTCGAGGCCAGGGGCGTCAGCGGCGTCGGCGAGTTTGCGGTGCTGAAGATGCCCACCCGGGTCAACAGCATCGCCCGCCGCAGCGCCGATGTGGTGGTGCTGAAGCTGCAATTGCCGGGCAACCAGAACTTCCAGTACCGGCCGGGCCAGTACATCGATTTCATCCTCAGCGGCGGCCTGCGGCGCAGCTATTCGATCGCCAATGCGCCGCATGCGCTCGGCCACCCGCCGACGATCGAGCTGCACATCCGCCACATGCCGGGCGGGCGATTCAGCGACCATGTCTTCGCGGCGCTGAAGCCCAAGGACATCCTCCGCGCCGAAGGGCCTTTCGGCAGCTTCTGCCTGCGCTTGGGCAGTGCCAAGCCGATCATCCTGCTGGCCTCGGGCACCGGCCTGGCGCCGATCAAGGCGATCATCGAACAATTGCAGGCTCAGCCGCTGGACCGCCCGGTGGCGCTGTATTGGGGCTGCCGCGGGCGGGCCGACCTCTACCTCGACGACTGGGCGCGCGCGCTGCCGGCGCAGATCCCTGGCCTGCGCTACCTGCCGGTGCTGTCCGAGCCGCAACCGGGCGACCAATGGCAGGGCCGGACCGGCCTGGTGCACCAGGCGGTGATGCTCGACCACCCCGATCTGAGCGGCCATGAGGTCTACGCCTGCGGCGTGCCGGCAATGGTCGATGCGGCCCAGCGCGACTTCCATGCCCTGTGCGGCCTGCCAGCCGAGGCGTTCTTCAGCGACGCCTTCATTTCCGAGACCGACAAACATGGCGATTGACCTGCCCCGCCGCGGCCTGCTGCAACTGGCGCTGGCCGGCAGTCTTGCCGGCCCTGCCCGGGCCCAGCCGCTCAGGCCGATCCGGCTGGTCGTGCCCTACCCGCCCGGCGGGCCGCTGGACACCGTCGCCCGGGCGTTGGCCGAGCAGGTACAGACCAGCCTGGGCACGGTCCTGGTCGACAACCGCCCCGGCGCCGGCGGCAACCTCGGCGCCGACCTGGTGGCCAAGGCCGCACCCGACGGCCACACCCTGGTGATGGGCGCGGTCGCCACCCACGCCATCAACCCCTGGCTCTACGCCAGGCTGCCCTACGACCCGATCCGCGATTTCAGCCCCATCACCCGCGTCGCCCAGGTGCCCAATGTGCTGGTGATGAACGCCCAGACCGCCCAGCGCCTGAACATCTCCACCGTCCGCGACCTGGTGGTCTACGCCCGCCGCCACCCGGGCAAGCTGAACTACGGCTCGGGCGGCAATGGCAGCGCCGGGCACCTGGCCGGCGAGATGTTCAAGGCCCAGGCCGGGCTGTTCATCGTCCACATTCCTTACGCCGGCGGCGCCCCGGCGCAACTCGCGCTGCTCTCGGGCCAGGTCGATTTCAACATCGACAACCTGGCCAGCGCCGCCGCCAACATCCGCGCCGGCAAGCTGCGCGCCCTGGCCGTGACCACGGCCCAGCGCAGCGCCGCCATGCCGACCCTGCCGACCCTGGCCGAGGCCGGCCGCGACGACGGCCTGCAGCGCTTTGATGTCTCCACCTGGTTTGGCCTGTTCGGCCCGGCCGGGCTGCCCGCCGAGGTCTTGCAGCGCCTCAATCGAGCCTTCGTCGCGGCGCTGGAGTCGCCCGAGATGCAGGCCAGGCTGGCGGCATTGATGGCCGAGGCCGCGCCGACCACGCCCGAGCAGTTTGCCAGCTTCGTGGCCGCAGAATTGGCACGTTACGGCCCGGTCGTCAAGGCCTCTGGCGCCAAGGCAGACTAGGCAAAATCCCCATCCGACCATGACCGACCACGACCACGACCACGACCACGACCACGACCACAGCGAGCTCAGCGCCATCGAGTTGCGGGTGCGAGCGCTGGAGAGCGTACTCGCCGCCAAGGGCTACATCGAGCCGGCCGCGCTGGACGCGCTGATCGAAAGCTACCAGACCCGGATCGGCCCGCGCAATGGCGCTAAGGTGGTGGCCCGGGCCTGGTCCGACCCGGCCTACCTGGCCTGGCTGCGCCGCGACGCCACGGCGGCCATCGCCTCGCTGGGCTACAGCGGCCGCCAGGGCGAGCACATGGTGGCGGTGTTCAACACCCCGCAGGAGCACCACCTGGTGGTCTGCACCCTGTGCAGTTGCTACCCCTGGCCGGTGTTGGGCCTGCCGCCGGTTTGGTACAAGAGCGCGCCCTACCGCTCGCGGGTGGTGGTCGATCCGCGCGGCGTGCTGGCCGATTTCGGCGTGAGCCTGCCCGAGGACACGCGCATCCGCGTCTGGGACTCGACCGCCGAGATCCGCTACCTGGTGGTGCCGCTGCGGCCGGCCGGCAGCGCGCATCTGGACGAGGCCGCGCTGGCCGAACTCGTGACCCGCGACGCCATGATAGGTACCGGCCTGGCCTTGCCGCCGGGGCAACCGACATGAGCTACCGCAACCACGCCGACCTGGGCGGCCAGCCTGGCCACGCTGCGGTCAAGCCCGAGGCCAACGAGCCGCTGTTCCACGCCGCCTGGGAGCAGCGGCTGTGGGCCACCACCCTGGCGATGGGCGCCACCGGCAGTTGGAACCTGGACCGCAGCCGTTCGGCCCGCGAGACCTTGGCCGACTACGCCAGTCGCAGCTATTTCGAGATCTGGCATGGCGGGCTGGAGCGTTTGCTGCTGGACCACGGCCTGTTGCAGGCCGACGAGCTCGACCAGGGCCAAGTCCTGACAGCGCCTGCAGCGCTGCCGCGGCGCTTGACCGCTGCCGCCGTGCCGCTGCTGCTGGCCAAGGGCTCGGCGACGCGCCGGCCAACGACCCAGCAAGCCCGCTACGCGCTGGGCGACAGGGTCCGCACCCGGGACCAGGCCGCTGCCCACCACACCCGCCTGCCGGCCTATGCCCGTGGCCAGATCGGCGAGATCGTCCGGATCCACGGCATGCATGTCTTTGCCGACGCCCATGCCCAGGGGCTGGGTGAATCGCCCGCCTGGCTGTACACCGTGGTGTTCGACTGCCAGGACCTGTTCGGCGCCCGCGCCAGCGCCGGCAGCCAGGTCTCGATAGACGCTTGGGAACCGTACCTGGAACCGTACCTGGAGCCGGCGCCATGAGTGACGCCATGAACCACGCCGCCGCCGCGCCAGGCACCTGGCCGGGGCCGCCCGACCCGGTGTTTGAGCAACCCTGGCAGGCCCAGGTGTTTGCCCTGGCGCTGCAACTCCACGCCCGGCAGATGTTCACCTGGACGGAATGGGCAGCCACCCTGGCCGACCGCATCCGCCAGGCCCAGCAGGGCGGTGACCCCGATCTGGGCGACACCTACTACCAGCATTGGCTGGGCGCGCTGGAGGACTTGGTCGCGGCCAAAGGCGCCAGCAGCCCGGCCGAACTGCGGCGCTACGCCGCCGCCTGGGATGCCGCCGCCGACCGCACGCCGCATGGCCAACCGATAGCCCTGCAGGCCGGCGACTTCGCTTGAGCCGCCGCAGCGCTCACCAGCGGCAGCCCTTGTCGCGCGCCGCGTCCACCGCCAGCGAACCCAGCGCCAGTAGCCCGGAACTGGCGTAGGCCTTGCGGCAGTCGGCCCGGGCCGCCTTCTCGATGTCCTCGGCCAGCTTGTTCTTCAACTCGGGCGGACGCGGCATCAATTGCAAGGCGCCGCGCGAGCCCATGCTCGACAGCTCGCCGCCACGCGCCGAAGGCAGGTTCAGATTCAAGCGCGGAGCGCCTGAGGCCTGGCTGGGCGGCGTCGGCACGTCGCGGCCGCGCTGCGCGGCGGCATCGGGCGCGCCCGCGCCACGCTGGTTCGCCCCAGGCTCAATCGCCTGGCCGGCCGCTGCGGCCGGCGCGATGCCCGCACCGGCGGCCACAGGCGATGGCGATGGCGAAACCGTGGCGGCGCCGAGGGCCGGCGCGGTCGTGGCGGCCGGCAAGACAGGCGGCGTGGCGGCAAGTGCAGGCGCGGTGGGGGCTGGCGCCAAGGTCGGCGCAGTGGGCGCAGGCGCCGCAGTGGGTGCCGGATCGACCGGCGTTGCCGGTGCGAGCGCAGGCGCTGCAGGCGGCGTGGCGGCGACTGCCGGTGGCGGTGCAGGTGCCGGCGGCGCTGGCAATGGAGTAGGTGCCGGCACCGCCGGCTGAATCGGCACCACGACGGCGCTGGGCGCCAGTGGCGCCAGTGTGCTCAACGCAGGGGCCTGCAAAGGCGCAGGAGGGCGAATCGGCACGGCCCTGGGGGTAGGCATGGGTTGGCTGTGTTGAACGGCTGGAGCGGGTGGTGGTGACGGCGGCGCTGGCGCTGACAGCGCCAGCGGCACCTGCACCGGCGGCGCCACAGCCACTGGCGCTGCCGACAAGTCCATAGCGGCCAGCGGGGTCGCCGTGCGCAAGGGCGGCAGTGGCGCGGGCGCGGGGGCGGGCGGCGCCGGCAGGCTGGGCGTCACCGGCAGCGGCTCGGCAAGCATCGCTGCCGGCGCCTGGCTGCTCTGCGCCGCGACCGCCGGCAGCGCTGGCGATGGCATTGACGGCGGCGGCACGGCGTCGACCGTGGGCAGCGCCGGCCGCTGCTCCTGCGGCGCCGCCAGGCTGTCCGACGGCATGGGGTTGAAGGTGCCCAACTGCGCCGCACCCGCACCCGCGGGCGCCGTCTCGGCGGGCGCTTGCTGCGGCCTGACCGCACCGCCCCAACGCAGCGCCGAGGCCTGGCCGCGCGGGCCGCTGTAGGCCTGCGCACTGGCCGGCGCCAGCGGGTTGCCCCCCAGCTCGCCACGCAACCTGACGTTGAGTCCACCCCAAACACCATCACCCGGCGTGGCCGTGCCTGGCGGCGCGCTGCCCACCACCAGCACCAGCAACAGGTGCAGCAGCGCCGCCAGGATCAGGCAGCGGGTCAGGGCATCGGTGGCCGGCCCGACCGCCTGTCGCGGGCCGGCGCCGACCGCTGCGACGCCGGCTGCGGCCATGCTCAACGGCACTGCGGCCGTGGCTGGCGCGGCGCGGTGTGGGGGCACGGAACGGGAGCTTCGGCGGGCATGGTGTCGAGCATCATCGCCGCAGTCTGGCGCCGCTGTCCATGCGCCGCTGTCCATGCGTCACTGGGCCGCACATCCGCCCAGTCCGGAGCACGGCAGGCTCCACCCGCAGCCGCCTTCCACCGCCGGTCCTGGCCGGCGCCCCGGGCACAATCCGGCTTTTTTTCGCCCGAGCGTCGGCACCTGCCGGCACCTGCCGGCACCTGCCGGCCCCTGCCAGCCCCGGGCGGCGATGGGAATACTGTGTTCAAGAACCTGATGCTTTACCGGCTGGCGCCGCAGTGGCTGGCCGATCTGGCGAGCGCGCAAAGCGCGCTTGACGGCCTGCGCTTTGTCGAGTGCGGCGCGACCCAGACCCGCAGCGCCGGCTGGGTCGCGCCGCGCAGCGAAGACCACGCCGCCTTGGTCGAGGCCGTCGCCGGCCAGTGGCTGCTGCGGCTCCAGGTCGAGACCAAGCAGGTGCCGGGGGCCGTGCTGCGGCGGCGGGTGCAGTCGCTGGCGGCGCAGATCGAAAAGACCAGCGGCCGCAAGCCCGGCAAGAAGGAGCAGCGTGACCTTAGGGATCAGGCCCAACTCGATCTCCTGCCGCAGGCCTTTGCCAAGCAGCGCAGCCATGCGGTCTGGATCGACCGCGACGCCGGCCTGCTGTTGATCGACGCCGGCAGCGGCAGCCATGGCGACGAGGTCATCACCGCCTTGACCCAGGCACTGACTGGCCTTTCGGCGCAGCCTGTCCAGACCGCCAGATCAGCCTCGGCGGCGATGGCCGAATGGCTGGCCAGTGGCGAGCCGCCGGTGCACTTCACGGTCGACCGCGACTGCGAGTTGAAGGCCGCCGACGGCGAGCGCGCGGTCGTGCGCTATGCCCGCCACGCGCTCGACACCGCCGAGGTCCGCGCCCATGTGCTGGCCGGCAAGCATCCGACCCGTCTGGCGCTGACCTGGCGCAGCCGGGTATCGCTGGTCCTGACCGAGCAGTTGCAGATCAAGAAGCTGGCGTTCCTGGACGGCGTGTTCGAAGGCCGGCCCGACGACAAGGGCTTCGACGCCGACGCAGCGATTGCCACCGGCGAGTTGGCGCCGCTTTTAGCCGATCTGTTGCTGGCCCTGGGTGGTGAGGCGCCACCCATCTCGTGACGCTGGGTGGGGAGGCGCCACCCAGGTCAAGAAGCTGGCTCAAGCCCTGCGCTTGCGCCCCACCCCAACCAAGGCCAGCGCCGCCGTCGCCAGCAGCAGCATCGCGCCCGGCTCGGGCGTGGCCACCGCCATTCCGATGCCGACCAGCTTGGCCACGTCGGTGGTCGGGTGGACGCCATCCCAGAAGAAGTACTTGCTGGGGTCCGCGCACAGCGACACGCCGGTGAAGCAGGGATCGGTGGTGTTGGTCAGGCCAAAGTCGCCCGGGTGGTCGAGCACAAGATGCTGCTGGGCAAAGGTGTCGTAGACCATGAAATGGCTGCCCGGCAGCGACGCGGCCAACACCTCCAGGCTGTGCTTGAGGCCACCGTTGAAGGCCAGCGAGACCAGGCTGGCCCCGGCCGCCGCCGCCGGACCCAGCGCCGCCACTTCGGGGGTGGCACCGAGGTCAGCCATCAGCGGGATCAGGAAATCACGCGCACCGACGCCGTACAGGCTCAAAGCCGCCAGGTCCAAGTTGCCGATGGCGTTCGCCGCCACCGCCGCGAAATCGGCGGGCGCGGCATGCAGGAAGTCGTTGGCGCCGGCCCAGACCATGTACAGCGCGCCCGCACCGGCTGCACCCGGCGGCGGGGCGCTGGTGTAAGCAGCCACCTGCGACAGCACGCCGGTGAAGTACAGCGCGCCGGCAGCCGGCGTCAGATCGGCATTGAAATATCCGGTTGACGCCCCCGCGAAGGCA
>JANXYH010000190.1 GCA_025350145.1 Burkholderiales bacterium
GGCGCCACCGTCTATCCGCTCGACCGCAGCGACGCCGACACCCTGCTGCGCCACGCCGACCATGCGATGTACGGCGTCAAACAGTCCGGTCGCAACGGCTACCTGTTCTTCGACCCCGAGTACAGCCGCCGCACCGAGGAGCGGGTGCTGGCGATCGGCCGGGTCCAGGACGCACTCGACCACCATGAACTGCTGCTGTACTACCAGCCCAAGGTCGACCTGCGCCAGGGCACGGTGCTGGGCTTCGAGGCGCTGCTGCGCTGGAACCACCCGGAACACGGTCTGGTGCCGCCGGCGCAGTTTCTGCCTTTGATCGAGAACACCGGCCTGTCGGCCAGGATCGGCGACTTCGTGTTGGCCAGCGCACTCGACCAGTTGCAAGCCTGGACCCTGGCCGGGCTGGATCTGTCGGTCAGCGTCAACATCTCGGCCCGCCACCTGCAGGAGCCCGACTTTGCCCAGCGCCTGGCCGAGTTGCTGGCCCGCCATCACCCCCCCCTGGGTGGGCGGCTGGAGCTGGAGATGCTGGAGACCGCCGCGCTGACCGACATCGCCTACAGCTCAGCCCTGATGGAGCGCTGCGCCGGCCTGGGCGTGCGCTGGGCGCTGGACGACTTTGGCACCGGCTACTCGACCCTGACCTACCTCAAGCGCCTGCCGGTGCAGGTGCTGAAGATCGACCGCTCGTTCGTCCACAACATGCTCGAGGACGCCCAGGACCGGGCCATCGTCGAGGGCGTGATCAGCCTGGCCCGCACCTTTGGCTGCACCGCCGTGGCCGAGGGCGTCGAGTCGCCGGCCCAGGCGCGCATGCTGCTCGACATGGGCTGCGACATCGGTCAGGGCACAGGCATCGCGGCGCCTATGCCGGCGGCGGACGTGCCCGACTGGATGGGCGACTGGCGCGGCCTGTTCGCCCTGTCCGCAGCGCCGCCGGGCGCGGTCGGCGAAGGGCCGCCTGCCGCAGCCCCTGCCGCAGCCGAAATGAACGCGGGCAACCCGGCGTAGCCGCTCGCCGCGCCTGCGGTCAGGCGCAACGCAGGCTTGGCTTGGCCAGAGCCCGAGTTGGTGACAATCGGCGCCCAACCGATCCCCATCCACCAGCGCCATGACCGCCACGATCCTCCAGCACATCCCCGCCGGCCAGCGCGTCGGCATCGCCTTCTCCGGTGGCCTGGACACCAGCGCTGCGGTGCACTGGATGCGCGCCAAGGGGGCGATCCCCTGCGCCTACACCGCCAACCTCGGCCAGCCCGATGAGAGCGACTACGAGGCGATCCCGCGCAAAGCGCTGGCCTATGGCGCCGAGAAAGCCCGGCTGATCGACTGCCGGGCGCAACTGGTGGCCGAGGGGATTGCCGCGATCCAGTCCAGCGCGTTCCACATCAGCACCGCCGGCGCGACCTACTTCAACACCACGCCGCTGGGCCGGGCGGTGACGGGCACGGCTCTGGTGGTGGCGATGCGCGACGACGACGTCCACATCTGGGGCGACGGCAGCACCTACAAGGGCAACGACATCGAGCGCTTCTACCGCTACGGCCTGCTCGCCAACCCGGCGCTGCGGATCTACAAGCCCTGGCTGGACCAGCGCTTCATCGACGAACTGGGCGGGCGCAAGGAGATGAGCGAGTACCTCATCGCCAACGGCTTTGACTACAAGATGAGCGTAGAGAAGGCCTATTCGACCGACAGCAACATGCTCGGCGCGACCCACGAGGCCAAGGACCTGGAATACCTCAACGCCGGGGTCGAGATCGTCCAGCCGATCATGGGCGTGGCGTTCTGGCGCGACGATGTGGTGGTCAAGTCTGAGCAGGTCAGCGTGCGCTTCGAGGACGGCCAGCCGGTGGCGCTGAACGGCCGCAGCTTTGCCAGCGCGGTGGCCTTGTTCGAGGAGGCCAACGCCATCGGCGGGCGGCATGGCCTGGGCATGTGCGACCAGATCGAGAACCGCATCATCGAGGCCAAGAGCCGCGGCATCTACGAGGCCCCGGGCATGGCGCTGCTGCACATCGCCTACGAGCGGCTGGTGACCGGCATCCACAACGAGGACACCATCGCCCAGTACCGCGCCAATGGCCGCACCCTGGGCAAGCTGCTCTACCAGGGCCGCTGGTTCGACCCGCAATGCCTGATGCTGCGTGAGTCCGCCCAGCGCTGGGTGGCACGAGCGATCAGCGGCGAGGTGACGCTGGCGCTGCGCCGCGGCAACGACTACTCGATCCTCAACACCGAGAGCCCGAACCTGACCTACCAGCCCGAGCGCCTGAGCATGGAAAAGGTGCAGGGCGCGTTCAGCCCGGCGGACCGGATCGGCCAGTTGACGATGCGCAACCTCGACATCCAGGACACCCGCGCCAAGCTCGGCATCTACAGCCGCACCGGCCTGCTCGGGGCCGGATCGGACGCGGCGATCGCCCTGCTGTCCTCGCCCGAGGCGGGCTGAGCCGGCCTCAGGCCAGCACCGCCAGGGCCTGCGCCAGGTCGGCCTGCAGGTCGACCACCGCCTCCAGCCCGATCGAGAAGCGCACCAGGTGGCCGGGCAGGGCCGAGCGGTCGGCGCGCATCGAGCCCAAGTCATAGGGCACGACCAGGCTGACCGGGCCGCCCCAGGAGTAGCCGATCTTGAACAGGCGCAGCGCGTCGACAAAGGCGTCGACCCGGGCGACCGGCAGCGCCGGTTCCAGCAGCACCGAGAACAGCCCCGCCGCCGCCGTGCAATGGCTGGCCCAATGGCCATGACCGGGCGCGCCGGGCAGAGCCGGGTGCAGCACCAGGCGCACCGCCGGCTGTTGCGCCAGCCAGCCGGCCAGGGCCCGCGCCGTGGCGTCATGGGCGTGGTAGCGCAGGGCGATGCTGGGCAGGGCGCGGAGCACGAATTCGATGTCGTTGGCGGCCACGCCCAGGCCGAGTTGGCCATGCACCCGCAAGATCTTGAGGTGCAGGGCCGGGTCGCGGGTCACGACCGAGCCCATCAACACGTCGGCGCCGCCCGAGGGGTACTTGGTCAGCGCCTGCATCACGATGTCAACGCCCAGCGCGAACGGTGCAAAAGCCAGGCCCGCGCCCCAGGTGTTGTCCAGCGCGGTGGTGACGCCACGCCCCTTGGCCAGGGCGATCAGGCCGCGCAGGTCGGGGAACTCCATCGTCACCGATCCCGGCGCCTCCAGCCAGAGCAGCGCCCGGCCGCCCTGGCCGGCCTGGGCCAGCGCGTCCAGGCGCAACGCCAGGTCGGCCGGGTCCATCGCGTCGTAGACCTGGCAGTGGATGCCCCAGCCGTTGAGCACGTTGGCGCTCAGGTCCTTGGACGGTCCGTAGACGTTCTCCGGCAGCAGCACCGTGTCGCCCTGCTTGAGCAAGGCCAGGTTGACATTCATGATCGCTGCCAGGCCGCTGGGGCTGAGGCAGCAGAAGCTGCCGCCCTCAAGCGCGGCGATCCGCTCCTCAAGGATGAAGCTGGTCGGCGTGCCGCGCAGGCCATAGGTGTAGCCGGTCTTGGCGTGGTAGTTGCGACTACGCAGCGCAGCGACATTCGGGAAGATGACGGTCGAGGCCTTGAACACCCCGGGCGGCACCGCCTGCCAACTGTCGGGCGGCTGGTAGGGGTGGTGGATCAGGTCGGTGATGGGTTCGGACATGCGGGCCTCATACCGGTTGCGCGACCAGATCGTGGCCGTCGACCGCGACGATGCTGGCGCGGGTGAATTCACCCACCTTGAGTGTCTTGCTGGCCTTTTGCGGCGGCAGCAGGCGCACCGTGCCGTCGATCTCGGGCGCGTCGGCGTAGCTGCGGCCGACACCGCCCTTGCGGCCCAGCGCCGGGGCGTGGTCGACCAGCACCTGCATGGTCGCGCCGACGCGGCGTTGCAGTCGCGCGACCGAGACCTCCTCGGCCACCGCCATGAAGCGTGCCCGGCGTTGCTCGCGCAACGCCTCGGGCAGGGCGCCGTCAAGGGCGTTGGCGCTGGCGCCCTGCACGGGCGAGTAGGCGAAGCAGCCGGCGCGGTCGATCTGCGCCTGCCGCACGAACCCCAGCAGGTGCTCGAACTGGTCCTCGGTCTCGCCGGGGAAGCCGGCGATGAAGGTCGAGCGCACCACCAGCTCCGGGCAGGCGGCACGCCAGGCCAGCAGCCGGTCAAGGTTGCGCTCGCCGCTGGCCGGGCGCTTCATGCGCCGCAGCACCTCGGGGTGGGAGTGCTGGAACGGCACGTCCAGGTAGGGCAGGATTCGGCCGCTGGCCATCAGCGGCAGCAGCTCGTCGACATGCGGGTAGGGGTAGACATAGTGCAGCCGCACCCAGGCGCCGTGGGCCGCAGCCAAGTCGGCCAGCGCAGCACACAGCTCGACCATCCGCGTCCTGATCGGCCGGCCGTCGAAGAAGCCGGTGCGGTACTTGACATCGACGCCATAGGCGCTGGTGTCCTGGCTGACGATCAGCAGCTCCTTGACGCCGGATTCGAACAGCGCCCGCGCCTCGCCCAGCACCTCGCCCACCGGTCGCGACACCAGGTCGCCGCGCATGCTGGGGATGATGCAGAAGCTGCAGCGGTGGTTGCAGCCCTCGCTGATCTTCAGGTAGGCATAGTGGCGCGGCGTCAGCTTGATGCCGGCCTGGCCGCGGAACTGCGCCCGCTGCTCGGGCACCAGGTCAACGAACGGATCGTGCGGCTTGGGCACATGCCGGTGTACCGCGTCCATCACCTCCTGGGTCGCATGCGGCCCGGTCACGGCCAGCACGCTGGGGTGCATCTGCAGCACCAGGCTGGCCTGGCCGTCGTCACCCGGGCGCGCGCCCAGGCAGCCGGTGACGATCACCCGACCGTTCTCGGCCAGCGCCTGGCCGATGGTGTCCAGGCTCTCCTTGACCGCAGCGTCGATGAAGCCGCAGGTGTTGACGATCACCAGGTCGGCGCCGGCAAAGCTCTTGCTGGTGGTGTAGCCCTCGGCACTGAGCTGGGTCAGGATCAATTCGGAGTCGGTCAGCGCCTTGGGGCAGCCAAGCGAGACAAAGCCGATGCTGGGCGCACGCGTTGAGACCGTCATGTCTTTAGGCAACCCGCACTTCGATGTGACGACCAAGCGCTCGGGCAGCGGCCTCGATTTGATCTAGCCGCGATGCATGGCGCAGATCGAACAGGCGATCCACCTGCGGCATATGCCAGCCCAGGCGTCGCGCCAGTTCAGCCTTCTTGATGCCCTGCTCGGTCATGGCCTGGTACACGCCCAACTTCGCGCATTCCAAGGCCGATGGCCGAACGGTAATTTGCCCGCGCTTGGCCCTGCTCACCACCGGCAACGGCTTGCGGGCATCGACATAGAACGACAGTGCAGTTTCCAGGGCATCGACCGCGTACAGCAGCGCTTCTTCTTCGTCCTCGCCCTGGGTAATGGCTTCAGGCACATCGGGGAAGGTCACGACGAATCCGCCTTCGGGTTGAGCTTCGAGGATGACGGGATAGTCCAGCATGGATTACTTTCCTTTCAGACCGAGTTGCTTCTTGATGCCCTCAACCATGCCAGTCTTCAGCTCCTTGGCGTGCATGGGCAACACAGACTGACGCCCGTTCAGGTGGAGCTTGACGTGCGAGCCCTTCGCGTTCTCGAACGTCACGCCCTGCTTGAGCAACCAACGCTTGAATTCGCTCGACTTCACTGGATCAATACTAAACACTTATGTTGTATTTGTAAAGGCCATCCAGTGCCGCGTTGGAGGCGCAAGTACACCTGCGACCGCCCGCTGAACGCGGGCCGCCTTCCGTCTACTTTTCGGTTGCTATGGACCAACGTTCGCGCAGCCGAGCCAGACAAAGCCAATGCGTGGCGCCGCAGATTCAGGCTCAGTGTCCATGGCGCCGATTGTCACGGCTGCCCCGCGTGCCTGCCCAGCGCCGGATCAGGCCGGGCTCAGCGCTTGGCGCCAAAACCCGGCATGCCGGGGAACAGCCCGCCGCCCTGAACCTTTTCCTGCATCTGCGCGAACAGGCTCTTGCTCTGCTCCAGGTAGTTGCCCATCAGGCCCTGCAGCATCGGCGCCTGGCCGCTCATCAGTTGGGTCCAGGCTTCGGGGCTGAAGGCCTTGGGGTCGTACAGGCCCTTGCTCTGCTCGGAAACGCGCGCCTGCATGTCGCTGAAGGCCTGCATGTTCTGCTCCAGGTACGCGCCCATCATGCCCTGCATGGCGTGGCCGTAGTAGCGGATGACCTGGGCCAGCATGGCGGTGCTGAACATCGGCATGCCGCCGGTTTCTTCTTCGAGGATGATCTGCAGCAGGATGCTGCGCGTGATCTCGTCGCCGGTCTTGGCGTCGCGCACCTCGAAGGGCTGGCCGTCTAGCACCATCTGCTTGACATCGGCCAGCGTGATGTAGCTGCTGCTGTGGGTGTCGTAGAGCCGCCGGTTGGGGTACTTCTTCAGCACCCGGACATCGCCGCCAGGCGCTGCTGCAGCCGGGGCGTCGCTGGACGGTGGCGCCGGTCTGGCGCTGCGGCGTTGGCTGGGCATGGGCAAGGCTCCTGTTGCAGTGCACCAACGATTTTAAGGCGCCGCCCCATACTGGGGCGCGCAGGACTTACCCCGGGCCTGCGGTGCGTATCGGGTACAACCCCGACACCCCGCCGCAGCGCACCATGACCGCCCCAGCCCCCGCCCCAGCCCCCCGCCCGGCCCGAACCGACGCCCCTTGCACCCGTCGGCGGGCGGCGTTGCTGACGCTGGGCGCGCCCTGGCTGCCGCTGCACGCCCAGGTGCCGGCAGCGGCGGCGCAGCAGCAGGTGCCGCTGCTGTCCAGCGCGGCGCTGGGCCGCAGCGTGGCGCGCGGCTGGCGCCACCAGACCCTGCCCAAGGTGGCACTGGCCAACCAGTTCGAAATCGTCGATCTCGACGGGCGCCGGGTGTTGCAGGTCCGCTCGCAAGGCTCGGCATCGTCGTGGCTGGCGCCGCTGGACATCGACGCCGCTGCCCGGCCGCTGCTGCGCTGGCGCTGGCGGGTGTCGAAGTCGCTGCTCGGTTCGGACATCGGCAGCAAGCCCGGCGACGACTACGCGGCGCGGCTCTATGTGTTCTTCGATTTGCCGCTGCAGCAGTTGTCGCTGGCCGACCGGCTGCGCCTGCAGGCGGCGCGGCTGCTGGCCGGGGTGGAGGTGCCGAGCGCCGCGATCTGCTATGTCTGGGGCCACGCCCAGGCGGCCGGGGCCAGCGGCTGGAACGCCTACACCGACCGCCTGCGCATGGTCGTGGTCGACAGCGGCGACAGCCATGCCGGCCAGTGGCGCAGCGTCAGCCGCAACCTGCCGCAGGACTGGGACAACGCCTTTGGCGGCGCGATGCCACGGGTCAGCGGCGTGGCGGTCGGCTCGGACACCGACAACACCGGTGACAGCGTCCTGACCTGGTTCGACGACCTCAGCCTTGACCCCGCCGGCAGCGGCTGATGCGGCCCAGCGGCAGCTCTGGCCGCTGGCCGTGCCGCCGCCTCAGGGCTTGATGTAGGCGAAGCCCTGCTTCTGCAGCTTGGCGATCCGCACCACGCCCGAGGGCGTGAAGTCGGCCTCCTCGATGAACTGCGCCTTCTTCAGGCCGCGGTTCTTCAGCGTGATCTCGCAAACCTCGAAGCTCACGCCGCGGCTCTTCAGCGCCGCCACCGGACCGGCGTAGGCGCTGCCGTTGGCGTCCTTGGCGCCGTCGAGCAGGAAGTCGACGCCCAGCGCATGGGTGACGACGGTGATGCGCGCGCCCGGGTCGGTGTCGAGGTGGTTGCGGACATTGCGCAGGCCCTTCAAGGCCTGCAGGCTGCTGTCGTCGATGTGGTACACGGTCTGATCCTGGGCCAGGGCGCAGACCGAGGCCAACATCAATGCCAGGCCCGCAAGCAGTTTGTCGATGCGCATGGGTGCTCCAGGTGGTGGGGGGGATGCTGCCGCCATGATGGCCTGCCCGGCGGCCGCGACGGGAAGTGCCGGCGGCACAGTCGTCTGCGCCAGGATTCAACCACTTCCGCGATTGCCTCGGCAGCGCCTGGGATACGGCGAAAATCGCCGCCGCCGCCGAGATCGGCCGGCAGTCCACCAAGGCCACCCGCCGACCCCCAACCACCCACATCAAGGACCCACCGTGACGATTGCCTGGAACGCTTTCACGCCGGCCAACGCCCTGCTCGGCGGGGCCGTGATCGGCCTGGCCTGCGCGCTCTACATCCTCGGCATTGGCCGGGTCGCGGGCATTTCCGGGATCGTCGCCGGGCCGCTGCGATCGCTGCTCGGTGGCGCCACGCTGGCGGGTCAGGGCCTGCGTCTGTATTTCATCGCCGGCTTGCTGCTCGCGCCCTGGCTGTGGCGGCTGGTTGCGCCGCTGCCCAGCGCCGGTGGTGTCGATGTCGGCACGCTGGGCCTGGTTCTGGCGGGCCTGCTGGTCGGCACCGGCGTGCGCATGGGCAATGGCTGCACCAGCGGCCACGGGGTCTGCGGCTTGAGCCGGCTGTCGCTGCGCTCGCTGGTCAACGTCGCCACCTTCATGGCCGCCGGTGTGGCAGCGGTGTTCGTGCTGCGCCACCTGCTTTGAGAGGCAAGCCACCATGCGTGCATTGATCGCCCTGCTCAGCGGCCTGGTATTCGGCCTGGGCCTGATCGTCAGCGGCATGACCGATCCGGCCAAGGTCAAAGGCTTTCTCGACCTGTTCGGCGCCTGGGATCCGAGCCTGGGGCTGGTGATGGCCGGCGCCATCGCGGTCGGCGTGTTCGCCTTCGCCCAAGCCAAACGCCAAACCCGGGCCTGGAGCGGCGATGCCATCGCGTTGCCGACCGTCGAGGCCATCGACGCACGCCTGGTGCTCGGCGGAGGCCTGTTCGGCCTGGGCTGGGGCGTCGCCGGCTTTTGCCCCGGGCCGGCGCTCGTCTCTGCCTCGGCCGGCTCAAGCGCCGCGATCACCTTCGTCGCGGCGATGCTGGTCGGCATGGCGCTGCATGACCGGCTGCTGGGCAAGTAGGCGCTGAAACGCTGGCGCCCGCGCGGTCCGGCCCGGGCCTGCATCGCACCTGAGGAAACGCCGCACAAGCCCCCGGGCAAATGTGGATGCGCGGGACCTGAGCGGCGGGGATGATGCCGGTCACGAAACAAGCTGAGCTTGGACGTACGCTACCTCCGTCCATATGCTGAAGTGCAAGCAGCGGATCTGCTCCCGCAACGGCGCGATCAGCCGGAGTGGCGGGCGATCATCTGGGAGTGGCGGCGGGCCAAGGGCGGCGGGCGACAAACGCTGCGTGAACGAAGGGGAGGCGATGACAAATACCGCGTTTAACCCCAGTCCTTCGACAGTCCGACCGGCGTGCAAGTTGTGCCATGCACCGCTGCGCCGCCGCCGCCCGCGCCGTGCGGGCAGCTTGCGCCACTTCCCGGTCAGTGGCGCAAGAATGGCCCCTATTCGGCTCAACCACCGTCCTGTCGGTGTCGAGGCTGGCTGTCCTGCTTTTGGCGGGGCGAGAACAGGTTAGGGCGGCTCAAAATGCGCTCCTTGACTATTCGTACGGTTTTTCGTACCATCCAGCCTTCCGATGGAGGGCTACCGTGGCTGTACTCACTGCAAGCGAAGCTAGAGCGAACCTGTACCGCCTTATCGATCAGGCGGCTGAGTCGCACCAACCAATAGTCATCGCAGGCAAACGAAAGTCGGCCGTGCTTGTCTCGGAAGAGGATTGGCAGGCGATTCAAGAAACGATGTTCCTCGTTTCGATACCAGGCATGAGGAAGTCGATTCGAGAGGCCATGACCGAGCCGCTCTCCAAGAGCGCGAAGGAACTGGTCTGGTGAGTTGGGAACTCGTCTACTCGAAGCAGGCGCTGAAGGACGCGAAGAAGCTGAAGGCCGCGGGACTGAAGCCAAAGGCGGAAGAACTGCTTGAAATCCTGAAGATTGATCCTTTGCAGAATCCACCATCATTCGAGAAGCTCATAGGTGACCTATCAGGCGCCTACTCCAGACGAATCAACATCCACAATCGGCTGGTGTATGAAATATTTCCCAAAGAGAAGGTCGTACGAGTACTCCGTTTGTGGACCCACTACGAATGAGCCGCCTAACTATTAAGGATAGATCGCGCGAAGCCGCGATCTGATCCGTTTGTTGGACAAGCCCGGGACAAGCATCGCGGCCGTTGCCGGTGGCTGCTGCAAATATCTTCGGGGAGCCGGCTGCCACAAGGGCGCCGGTGAAGGCTGCAAGCCCGCAGGGCACAGCCTGGG
>JANXYH010000207.1 GCA_025350145.1 Burkholderiales bacterium
AAGGCCAGACCCAGACCGAGCTGGTGATCCTGACCCACAACACCGTCGAGGGCAGGATGCGCCAGGCGCTGGCGACGGTGCAGGCCCTGCCGACCGTGCTGGCGCCTATCGTCAGCATCCGCAAGGAAGAGTTGAGCTGAAGCCCCTGCAAAGGACCGCCCCATGACATGCAGTCATCGCTGGAGCAACTGATGGCCCTGTCTCCTGCCAACCGTGCCGAGCTCAAGACGCTCTACAACGCATTGAATGACCGCGTGCTGGAGCCCAACGACCAGGTCTACGTCGCGCAGATCAACGCCACGAGTGCGTCGGGTGCCGATCCAGTTTCCGAGATCGCCACCGAAATCGACTTTCAGCAAGGCGGTGGCATCTGCCTGTTCACTGGCCAGCGCGGCACCGGCAAGAGCACCGAACTCAAGCGCCTTCAGGCCGAACTCGGCCAGCTTGACATCGTTGCCTTCTATGCTGACCTGTCCGAGTACGTGCTGTTGACCAAGCCGATCGAAATCACCGATTTCCTGATCTCGATGGCTGGCGCGCTGTCCGACCGCATCGCCGCTGACCCGCGTTTCGGCCAGAACCCGGCGCATCGGGGCTATTGGGAGCGGCTCGAGCACTTCTTGCAATCCAGAGTCGAATTCAAGGAGGCGGGCGTCAAGTTCGAGGGACTGCTCGACATCAAGGCCTCGCTGAAGAACGACCCCGATTTCAAGCAGCGCATCCAGCAGGCAGCGCGCGGCCACGTCGCGCAGATCGTGCGCGACGCCCACCAATACTTTGCCGAAGCGGTTACCAGTCTGCGGCAGTCCAGCGCAAACCCGGACCTGAAGGTCGTGCTGATCGTCGATTCAATCGAGCGCATTCGCGGCGTCGGTGACGAGGCGATGAACGTCTACGAAAGCGTTCGCAACCTGTTCTTTGCCCATGCCGAACATTTGCGCATCCCGCTGATGCACATGGTCTACACCGTGCCACCCTATTTGTCGATCCTGGCCGCTGGCGCCGGCGCGTTGATGGGCGGTGCGTCGGTCAAGCGGCTGGTCAGCACCCACATATTCAAGGACCGCAGCCGCGCTGTTGATCCTGATGGCCTGGTCCTGATGCGCCTAGTCATCGCCAGTCGCTGCCCGGCCTGGGACAGGTTGCTCAGTGCGGCGGCATTGGACCGGCTGGCGATGTCCTCGGGGGGCGACCTGCGCGAGTACTTTCGTTTGATTCGGCAATGCCTTCCGGCGGTGCGCGACGATGCCCAGTTGCCGCTGTCCGCCGCCGGGGTGGCCCATGTAGAGGTCGCGGCGCGGGCTGAGATGCTGCCTATCCCGGCCGATCAACTCGAATGGCTGAAGCGCATCTCGGCCAGCCACGACACCTGCCTGCAGTCGGACGACAAGTTGCCGCTGCTGGCGCATTTCCTGGACAACCGGCTGGTCATGAACTACCGCAACGGCAGCGATTGGTACGACGTCCACCCGCTGCTGCGTGACGTGGTCGACGCCCATGGAACTGCCCAGTCTGCTGCCTGACGGCGTCGCCGAAGATGTCGCGGTGGCGCTGCTGCGGCATCTGGAGTGGCAGCAGGAGAGCTTCTCGGTGGTGTTCCTTTTCGCCGACATCGGCCCGATCTCGGCCCTGATCGACTGGCTCGCGCGCAACGCGGCGCTGCGCGGTTCGCCTGTCCAGCGCATCGACGCGACCGACACCTTTGTCGGCGACGCGGAGGCCTGGTTGGACGGGCTGCTGGCGCTTTGGCGCCAGCAGCCCTTGGCGCCCGGATCGCATTGGCTGCTGCTGCACCGACACCCGGCCGACGGCCGCTGGACCCGGGCGCGACTGCGTTTGCTGGCCCGCGTCAATGAGCGCCGCTATTTGCTGGAGCAGCATGTCAAGCGGCCGTTGGTGATCGTCTTGCCGCTGCGCTTTCGGGATGCGGCCAGGCGAATCGCGCCCGATCTTTGGCATGTGCGGGCGTTCAGCCAGGAATTGGCGGCACCCAAGGCCGCGCTGAAAGGTTCGATCGCGCGTGTTCCGAACCCAGCGCCCCCCCAGAGCAGTGAAACCATGGCGATGGCGCCCTCGGCGGCGTATTCAACCTGGGTTCGGGTTTGGCAGGGCGCCGACCCTGGCGCCATCTACCTGCCGCTGGCCCAAGCTGCGGTCAGCGAATTGCTGAATTCGGGTCGTCCGGGGGACGCGATGGAGGTCGCACTTCAAGCGCAAGCAGAGGGCAGGCGCCGACTGTCCCTTCCCGATACCGCCAGTCGCGAGCGGGTGCAGCGTGACCTGTCACTGGTACTCGATGAGCTTGGCAGGGTGGCCAGGGCCCAAGGCGACTGGGCACAGGCGGACAAGGCGTACCGGGAAAGTCTGGAGATCAGCCGCGACTTGGTGGAGCGCCTGGGCGGCACGCCCGAGTCGCTGCGGGACATGTCGGTGTCGCTGGACAAGCTGGGCGATGTGGCCAGCGCACAAGGCGACTGGGCACAGGCGGACAAGGCGTACCGGGAAGGTCTGGAGATCAACCGCGGCTTGGTGGAGCGCCTGGGCGGCACGCCCGAGTCGCTGAACGACCTGGCGATTTCGTTTCTGAACCTTGGCGTGATTGAACGCGCGCAACAGCGGCCCGCTGAGGCCAGGGGCTACTTTGATCAAGGCCTGGCAGCGGCAGAGGCGGCTTTGCAACAATCGCCGCTTTCCAAAGACATCCACGACGCGGTGGACCATGCCCGCGCGCAACTGCCCGTACTGCCCGCACTGGCCGAGCTTGCGGAATTGGCAAATCCGGCCGCGCCGCCACCTGTCACGACTTGAACCCCGCATGAACTACATCAGCACCCGGGGCGACGCCACCGAGCGGCCTTTCTCCGCCATCCTGCTCGAAGGCCTGGCGCCCGACGGCGGGTTGTACCTGCCGACCCATTACCCGCAGATCGACGCGACCACGCTTGGCCATTGGCGCGGGCTGGGCTTCAAGCGCCAGTACCAGATCGGCACGGTCAACTCGATCAACTGGGCGCGGCTGCTGGCCCAGGTGGTTTACTACTTCGCCGGTTACTTCCGCGCCAGCCGCGACAACGGCCAGCCGGTCAGTTTCGCCGTGCCCTCGGGCAACTTTGGCAATGTCTGCGCCGGCCATGTGGCGCGGATGATGGGCCTGCCGATTGCCCGGCTGGTGGTCGCGACCACCACCATCCTGGCCAGCCACGACATCTCGATCGATGCCATGCTGCAACGCCAGAGCAGCCAAGGCCAGACCCAGACCGAGCTGGTGATCCTGACCCACAACACCGTCGAGGGCAGGATGCGCCAGGCGCTGGCGAC
>JANXYH010000208.1 GCA_025350145.1 Burkholderiales bacterium
GCATCATCAACATCAGCTCGGTGGCGGCCGACAAGCCATCGCCCAAGTCCGAGCCCTATGGCGCGGCCAAGGCCGGGCTGAACAACCTGACCCGCTCGCTGGCCCACGCCTTCGGGCCGACGGTGCGGGTCAACGCGATCATGGCCGGGCCGTTCCTGACCGACATCGCCAAGGCCTGGGACCTGGTCGCCTTCACCGAGCGCGCCAAGTCGACCATGGCCTTGCAGCGCGGCGGCCAGGCCGACGAAATCGTCGGCGCGGCGCTGTACTTTGCCAGCGCCGCGTCATCGTTCACCACCGGCGCGGTCCTCAAGGTCGACGGCGGGTATTGACCCTGCAACGCCGGTCGACCATGCAACGCCGGTCCAGACTCTCCCGCTCGGTCGCCGGCAGGTCGTGCGGGTCACAGCTGCGGCCCTGCCGGTCGACGGCGGCCTGAACATCCGCAACGTCTGAGCCGCCACCATGCCAGCAACCCCGTCCCAGACCCAACCCCAAGCCGCCAGCGACCAGACCGCGCCACCCCAGCCGCTGACCGAGATGCTGGCCGCCATCCTCGACCAGGTCGTCGCCGACTGGGTCAGGGCGCTGGGGTTGCGCGTGCTTGAAGCCCGCCCCGGCGAGGTCGTGCTGTCGCTGCCGGTCGCGCCGGCCCTGGTCCACGGCGGCGGCGTGCTCTGCGGCCAGGC
Source organism: Burkholderiales bacterium (assembly GCA_025350145.1). GTDB lineage: Bacteria > Pseudomonadota > Gammaproteobacteria > Burkholderiales > Burkholderiaceae_C > Pseudaquabacterium. Next base: position 690 of record JANXYH010000208.1, read on the forward strand.
CATGATGGCCGCCGCCGACACCGCCATGGTCCTGGCCGTGGCCAGCCAGCTCGGCAGCTTCCAAGCCATGACCACGGTGCAACTCAGCACCAGTTTCCTGCGGCCGGTGGCCGGCGGCCGCGACCAGCCCGCAGCGCCGCAAGCTGCCAAAGTCATCGCCCGCGTCCTGCGCCTGGGCAAGAGCCTGGTCTTCGGCGAGATCGAGGTGCTGGACAGCGCCGGCCGGCTGGCGGCGCACAGCACCACGACCTACGCCTTGCTGTAGCAGGCGCTGGAACTGGCGCGGCCCCGAGCCGCCAGGACACTTGTCTGGACCGGAGCGGCGCGCGCATCCGGGCCAATGCGCGCCACCGCCAAGGCGGGGACCAATCAACCGAAGGTGTGCGAACTGCGGTCCGCAGGGCGCAATGTCGATGCGTGATGCGTGATGCGTGATGCGTGATGTATGATGCCAAACATCAAAAGCAACACCGGAACGTCGCATGCGAACCACCTTCACCCTCGACGATGACATCCTGGCCACCGCCAGACACCTCGCAGAACGCCAGCGCAAGACCATCGGCGAGGTGATCTCGGCCCTGGCCCGACTGGGGCTGCAGCGCGACGCAGCGGCCAAACCGATCGCCGTGCGCAACGGCGTACCGCTGCTGCCGACCCAGCAGGACGCCAGCCCGGTCACGCTGGAGTTGGTCAACCGGTTGCGTGACGAGCAGCCGTGACCGTCCACCTGCTCGACGTCAATGTCCTGATCGCGCTGGTCGACCCGGTTCATGTCCAGCACGAGCAGGCCCACGAGTGGTTCGCCCGGACCGGGGTGCAGGCCTTCGCCACCTGCCCGATCACCGAGAACGGCCTGCTGCGCATCGTCGCCCATCCCAAGTACCCCAACTCAGCGGGGACGCCGGCAGTCGTCCTGCAATCCCTGGTCGCCATCCGCGCCCTGCCCGGGCACCACTTCTGGCCAGATGACCTGAGCCTGACCGACGCCAGGTACGTCGAGGCTGGCCGCTTGTCCAGCCACGCGCAGGTCACGGACAGCTATTTGCTGGCGCTGGCCCGAGCCCATGGCGGCCGACTGGCAAGCATGGACCGCCGGCTGGTCGTCAGCGCGGTGAAGGACGGTGGCCAGGCGCTGGAACTGATCTGAACCTGACGCAGTCGCTCAGGTTCAGCGGCGGTCAAATCGGCAGTGAGGACCACCTCGTGCGCCAGCCGGACCATCCGGCGGGTAGCAAACCACATGAGGAAACGGGGCATCAGCGGTAACAAAACTGATGAGTCAATGCGCCGTGCGCTTGAGGCTATCGAAGTGACGATGACTTCGTTGGCCAAGGCGCCCTTCCTGTTTCGCAAGGTGGCTGGGTCGCGAAGCTCACTGCGTCGAGAACTGCTTGTTCCGTTCGGTGCTTCAGGGTACGTCCTGAAGTACGAAATCGCCTCGCCTCAGCTCGTGGTGGTGCTGGCAGTTCGGCACCAGCACGAGGCGGACTATCACTAGCCGCGCACGGGGTCGCTGACGGCAGTTCGGCATTCCCTTTGTCCGGCGTGCCACTGCCAGGTGGCCGACTGAGGATCCCTCACGCCTGCGCGCCTGCCGCGCGGTCAGGCCGGCGGCTCCAGGCCGATGTCCAGATCAGCCGCGATGCGCTCGACCAGGGCGCGCAGCCGCGCCAGCTCGGCCGCCTGCTGCGCCAGGGCGGCCTTGAGCGCGACCAGTTCGCCGACGCTGACC
>JANXYH010000210.1 GCA_025350145.1 Burkholderiales bacterium
GCTGGAAATCAGGGATCGACATGCCGCGCTGGAACTGGACTCGGTTCTGGGCCATGGGGCGCTCCGCAATGAGGGAGCGATCACCTTACCAGCCGTCTGGCTCATTAGGTGAGCCTGTGAGGGAATGCTGAGGCAAGTTCATAGTCAGGAAACGACAAGAAGCGCTTCCGGGCAATTCAAGAGGTAAGGAAACGCCATGCTCCGCGCTAGCGACCTTCTCACCCAGATGTCGTCCGACTTTGGCATGCTCCCAGGCCACCTGCAGAGCATCGTTCGTACTGCGCCAATACGATACAAAGTCTTCTACATACCCAAGCGCAGCGGTGGCCTTCGCGAGGTGGCTCAGCCCGCGAGAGAGGTCAAGGCGATTCAGCGGTGGCTCATGAAACGACTAGAGCCGATGCTCCCTCTCCACGATGCAGCAACGGCATATCGGTCTGAAGCGTCGATAAAAAAGAACGCACTGCGACATGTCGAGAGCGACTATTTGCTCAAGATGGACTTCAGGAACTTCTTCCCGTCCATCCTCATGACAGACATCGTTCAACACCTCGAAAAGCATTGTGGCCAACAATACGACTCATCCGCAGTGAGGTTAATTGCCTACGTATGTACTTGGGCACCAAAGCGGCAAGGACCACTGCGACTGTGCATCGGTGCACCTAGCTCGCCACTGCTTTCAAACAGCTTGATGTTCGACTTTGATGCACAGCTAATGTTGGCTGCCGAACAAGATGGGGTCACGTATACACGCTACGCAGATGATCTAGCATTTTCATCGCGAACTTCCGGCATCCTGGCTAATTACCCCGATCTGGTGGCGAACATTGCCAAAGGTCTAGATTATCCACAACTAATATTGAACGCTAGGAAGACCGTCTTTGCTTCGCGCGCAGGCAGAAGAGTGGTCACCGGCGTAACCCTGACAGCAGACCGCCGGCTTTCGATTGGACGTGAACGTAAGCGTGAAATCCGTTCGATGTACCATCGATCAGTTTTGGGAAGACTAAGTCCAGACGAACAGAAAGAGCTTGCTGGTTTGATCGCATTTGCAAACGACATCGAGCCGGGATTTTCGGCTTGGCTGTCAAAGTCAACGGATTTGTAGAGAGCCATGGCGTGGCTTGAAGCGCATGAAATGGGTCAAGCCTCAATCCATGGCAAACATCGAAAAGCGAGGCCTAACCCAATACCGTTCGGTTAGTTGATTCCACGCCATAATCGTGCCGTTGGCAACAGCGGGAGTCAGCGATGGCCAGAACCAAGGCGGGGTTGAATTCGGGCACCCGACTGGCGGACTTCCTGGCGGGCAGCCTGCTGGCGCGGGTCTTTCCTGCCCAGTGCGTGCATGAAGCGCTCAACGCGCACGATGCCAATTCCAGGCGCATCCGGCGCTTCCCGGCTGTGGCTGGGGTGTATTACATCGCGGCGCTGAGCCTGTACCCGGAGTGCTCTACGGAGGCGGTGTTCTGCGCCGTCGCGGAGGGGCTGGCCTGGGCCGCGCGCTCCAGCGCACCGCCCCCTGTGACCAAGAGCAGCATCAGCGAGCTGCGCAGCCGCATTGGCGCCCAGCCGCTGCGGGATTTGATCCGCAGCTGCTGCCTGCCGCTGGCGGATGCGCAGTCGCAGCCGCAAGCTTTCTTTCGGGGCCTGCGCGTGGTGGCCATGGACGGCACGCGGGTGGAGCTGGCCGACGAGGCTGAACTGGCCCAGGAGTTTGGCCGGCCGGGCAGCCGCACCGGCCAGGCGGGCTACCCGCAGGCGCAATGCGTGGCCCTGGCCGAGTGCGCAAGCCATGCCATCCTGGCCGCTGAGATCGGCCCCTACCGTGGCGACGAATGGGCCTTGAGCCAGTACCTGCTGGGGGCTCTGGAGCCGGGCATGCTGTGCCTAGCCGACCGCGGCTACAACGGCGCCGAGCACTGGCAACAGGCACTGGCCAGCGGGGCGCACTTGCTCTGGCGCGCCGGCGATGGCCGGCATCTGCCGGTGCTGCGAATGCTCGACGATGGCTCTTACCTCAGCGAGATTGAGCCGTCCGCACCAGTGCAGCGGCGGCGGCGGCGGATCGAGTCGGACGCGGTCGCCGTGAAGAGCCTGGTCAGGGTGATCGAGTACAGGCTGGACAAGGTGGCCGATGCCCAGCCTCGTTACAGGCTCTTGACCAGCCTGCTGGACCCGGGCGCCGCGCCGGCCATGGAGCTGGCGGCGCTGTACCACCGGCGCTGGCACATCGAGTCGGTGTTCGACGAGCTCAAGACCCACCTGCGCGTGGGCCGCCGCACGCTGCGCAGCAAGACCCCCGAATTGGTTCGCCAGGAGTTCTACGGCTGGGTGCTGGCGCACTACGCGGTGCGCTGGCTGCTGCACCAGGGCGCAACCAGCAGCGGGCAACTCGCCGAGGATCTGTCATTCACCGAGCACATCCAACTGCTCAAGCGCGAGCAGCCCCGCTCAGGGGCTTTTCCCCCCAGAGCGGCCGCTGCGTCAGCGCCGGTGGTGGGTCGCGGTGCTGCAGGCAAGCGCCAAACTCAAGTGCGGGCACACCCGTAATCGCCAATCTCCGCGCATGGTCAAGCGGCGCAATTCGCCGTACAGCCCGTTCAAGCGCGACGCGCCAAGACGGGTGCCGGTGGACTACACGCCACGGACCGCACCACCGGGCGGCAAGCGCAGCCCGCCCCCAAGACCGGCCGCTCACGCCAGCGAGAGTTTGAACCTCGAAAAGGTCTAACCGAACCGAATTGAGACCTGACCCTTTGCCTGAAAAGGGCGCGAAGTCAATCTGGCCTGTCGGCACCGACGCTGCAAAATCGGACCATGCCATCCCCGCCCGCATCTTCAAATGTCTTGCCGCTTCGTCCGCGCGAACACGAAGATGCCGCGCGTGTGGCCATCACCTGGCTGGCGGAGCGCCACCGCAAGGGCTGGCGAAATGCCTTCGAGGCCCTGCTGGACCATTGGCGACCCGAAGGCCCGGAAGACGGCTGGCAGTTGGACGAAGACGGCATGTCCATGGTGTCGATCAACGCCGGGGAGTGGCTGATCGCGCGTGGTCAGATCCATGCCCGTGGTGGGCTGCGGGAGATCAACAGCTACCTGCTTGGCCGCGACGGCCCCAACCTGAGCCCGGGTCAGAAGGCCTGGATTGAGCAGCTGCGCCTGCGGCCGCTGCGTCCGTACCGGGTGACCGAGGTTCACGCTGGGCAGGGGTTGACCCTGGTCGATGAATTGGACGCCCAGGCCGAGCCGCTGGCGGTGCGCGAACGCAGCGGCAGCCAAAGCGTCCGGCCCGGCATGTTGCTGGGCGTGCGCATCATGCGGGTCGGTGATGGTGGGGACGGGCACCTGGAACTCTCGGGTGCCGTCTACCCTTTCGCCAAGCTGGGCGAAACGCAGTTGTTGACGCGGTTGCGCCAGGTGCTGGTGGATGCGGCGAGCCTGGGTCTGGATGCCGACACGCTGCGTGACAGGGCCGAGACCGAGATCGCCCGCGCCTGGTTGGCCCAATGGTTCGCGCCAGCGCCGCTGCCGCAGTTGCGCGACGCGGCCACGGGCGACACCATGCTGCTGGTGACGGACCATTACCGTGTTCATGATGCGTTGGCGCTGGCGGCGACGCTGGCGGCGCAACCCGACGTGGACGGCGACGCGCGACAAGGCTGGCACCGCCAGACACGGGGCAGCGACGGCCTGGTGCGCAGTCTGGTCACTATCAACCCTGGTGCTGACGCCGACCGCATCGAGGTGTTCTGCCGCACGCTGCATCTGGCCGATGAGGGCCGGGCCTGGTTCCAGGCGCTGGCGGGGTCGGCGGTGCAGCACCTGACGCGCGAGATCGCCGACCCGGCCGCCAGTCTGGCGCGCGCCCATGCTGGCGGCGACGGCGACGCGCCGAGGGCAGCTGCCCCGCCCAGCCCGGACTTGCCACCCGAAGTGGTGGCCCAAGCCATGGCGCAGTTCATCCGCCGCCACTACGCCAATTGGTGCGACGAGACCATTCCGGTGCTGGGCGGGATCACGCCGCGCCAGGCCATCGCCACGCCAGCCGGGCTGGAGCGCGTCAAGGGCTTGTTGCGCGAATACGAGGACGGCGAGCGGCGGCAAAGTACCGCGCAGGGCCGGCCGGCGGTGTCCTACCAGTTCCTCTGGGACGCGCTGGGAATCGCGAAGTGACTCCAAACCGTGGCCATGCAGCGGCAACTCGACATCTTCGATGACAGCCGTGATGTGGCGCTGCGCAATGACCTGGCACAGGCACTGCTCGACGGCGATCCCCAGGCAGCGCGACGCATCGCCGACACCTTGCAGGCTGAGTTCGGTGCCGACCCGGTGCTGGCGCCAGCCGCTGCGTTGATCGAACTCCAACGCTGGCAACAGTCCCTGGCTTCAGACGGTCGCCTCGACCTCAACGCGCTTCTTGACGCACGCCGCCGCCTCGACGGCCCGGCCGCAGTGGCGGCTGCAGCGGTGTTCGGTCCGAACGTCGCTCAGGCCTGGCTGGCCGGCCAATGGTGCTGGCTGGCTGGGCAGGCGGGTGGCATTGACTGGCATCCAGCCCAGGCCGACGTCCATCCCGCTGCCCTGTACCTTCGCGGCCAAGCGTGGTCGCAGGCGGCTGCAACCGTGTCGCACATCGAATCCTGGCGTCGCATCCCAATGCCGCTGCTGTGGATGACGCAGGCACGCTGGCGCGGTGATGGTGCGGATGCGGGCTGGCCGCTGCTGGCCGAAGCATTCTGGTTGGCCCCTGCCCGGGCTGCGGCCTTGCTGCCCGCGCTGTCCGACAAGCGCCTGGACCGGCTCGTTGCGCGATTTGAGGAGCGCTTCGACCCTGCTGCCACTGCCGCAGAGGACTGGGCCTGGCTGCCTGCCTTCGCGCTGGTCGACCAGCCCTTGCTGGCGGGCCCGCTGGCCACCGCCACCCCGCCGACAGAGACCGCAGCGGGCAATGCCTTCAGCGTGGTGATGGCCCTGCTGCGGCTGGAGCGCCAGGGGCGGCACCACGAAGTCGTCGCCCACCGCGCCCGTCTGCAGGCGCTTTCGTCGACGCTTTTTTCGGCCTACATGGCGACGCGCTGAGCTTGTCAAGCCCAGCGCCCGACATCCGCTGGCCGCGCTGCCGCGCGGTCAGGCCGGCGGCTCCAGGCCGATGTCCAGATCAGCCGCGATGCGCTCGACCAGGGCGCGCAGCCGCGCCAGCTCGGCCGCCTGCTGCGCCAGGGCGGCCTTGAGCGCGACCAGTTCGCCGACGCTGACC
>JANXYH010000067.1 GCA_025350145.1 Burkholderiales bacterium
GGCAAGGCCGCTTCGAGGACCGGGTCTACCCGGGCACCTGCCGCCACGGCCTGGCCGGCCGCCCGGCCCGCGCCTGGCGCCTGCGCACCGACCGGGCCGCACCCGTCGCCTGGCATGACCGCCGCCTGGGCGGCCAGCAGCAGGACGTGGCCAAGGCGGTCGGCGATTTCGTGCTGCGCCGCGCCGACGGACTCTGGGCCTACCAACTGGCGGTGGTGGTCGACGACGCCGCCCAGGGCGTCAACTGCGTGGTCCGCGGCGCCGACCTGGTCGACAACACCGCCCGCCAGATCCTGCTGCAGCAGGCGCTGGGCCTGCCCCGGCCGCAGTACCTGCACACCCCGCTGGTGTTGGCCGCAGACGGCCACAAGCTGTCCAAGCAGAACGGCGCACAGCCGCTGGTGCTGGAGCCGCCAGAGTCGGTGCTGGCGGCGCTGGGCGCGGCTGCGGCGGTGCTCGGGCTGGGCCAGTTGCCGCTGCGCCCGCCGCTGGCCGATTGGCTGGCCAGCGCGGTCGCCGCCTGGGCCGACCAGATCGAGCCGGGTGGCAAAATGGCCGGCTTTTTGTGACCACAGGCAGGCGCCCCGCAGCGGGCCTTGCCGCCAGCGGGCGAAGCCCGAAAGAACGACATGACCACATCCGCCTCAGGCCTGCAGATCGACGATACCTTGGTCGGCAGCGGCGCCGTCGCCCGCGCCGGCCAGCACATCAGCGTGCACTACACCGGCTGGCTGTTCGACCCCAGCCAGCCGAACAACCGGGGCCGCAAGTTCGACTCCAGCAAGGACCGCGGCGACCCGTTCAACTTCGACCTCGGCGCCGGCATGGTGATCCGCGGTTGGGACGAAGGCTTTGCCGGCATGCAGGTCGGCGGCACCCGGGTGCTGACGATTGCGCCAGAGTTGGGCTATGGCGCGCGTGGCGCCGGTGGCGTGATCCCGCCCAACGCCACCTTGGTGTTCGAAGTTGAGCTGCTGGCGGTCTGAGCGGCGGTGCTGAGCCCGCCGGCTGACCGCCGCTGGTGGGCCGCGCCCAGCCGGGTGCTGGCCCTGCTGGCCGCCTGGCTGCTGGCCACGCCAGCGCTGCGCCCGCTGCTGCTGCCCGACGAGGGCCGCTACAGCGAAGTTGCGCGCGAGATGTTCGTCGGCGACGGCCTGACCCCGACCCTGGCCGGGCTGCCGTTCTTCCACAAGCCGCCGCTGACCTATTGGGTCGACATGCTGGGCATGGCGCTGTTTGGCGTCGGCCATTTCGCGGTCAGGCTGGGCCCCAGCCTGGGCGCCTGGCTGATGGGCGCCGCGCTCTGGCTGGCGCTGCGCCGCTGGCACGGGCCGCGCATCGCCGGCATCGCCCTGCTGGCGCTGGCGACCAGCCCGTTCTTCTTCGTCGGTGCTCAGTACGCCAACCACGACATGCTGGTGGCCGGGATGCTGGCGGTGGCCACCCTGGCGATCGCCCGGGCGCTGGAGCCCGGCAAGCCGCTGCTGGGCTGGCTGCTGGCCGGCTGGCTGGCCTGCGCCCTGGCGGTGCTGGCCAAGGGCCTGATCGGCATCGTCCTGCCGGCCCTGGTGATCGGCCCCTGGCTGCTGGCGCAGGGGCGCTGGCGCGACATGCTGCGGCTGCTGCACCCGCTGGCGCTGCTGGCCTTTGCCGCTGTGGTCCTGCCCTGGCACCTGGCGATGGAGGCGCGGCACCCCGGCTTCTTCGACTACTACGTGGTCGAGCAGCACTTTCGCCGCTACGCCGCCGGTGGCTTCAACAACCAGCAGCCGTTCTACTTCTACCTGGTGGTGCTGCCCGTCCTGCTGCTGCCATGGAGCCTGTGGCTGCTGCCGCTGCTGCGCCGCAGCCACGCCAGACAGTGGTGGGCCCAGCGCGGCAGCCACACCGCCCTGCTGGCCTGGTGGGCGGCGGCGGTGCTGCTGTTCTTCTCGGCGCCGCAGTCCAAGCTGATCGGCTACATCCTGCCGGCGCTGGCGCCGGTGGCCGGCCTGCTGGCGCCGCGCCTGGCCGCCGGCAGGCACTGGCGCTGGCTGGCGCTGCCGGCGGCGCTGGCCTGCCTGGGCCTGGTCGGCCTGGTCGGCTGGAAGAGCCCCAACTCCTCGCGCGACATTGCCGCCACGCTGCGCGCCCAGCGCGCGCCGGCCGACCTGGTGGTGCTGCTCGACAACCCGTTCAACGACCTGGCCTTCGACGCCCAGCTCGACCATGTGCTGGTGGCCAGCGACTGGGCCGACCCGGACATCGCCAAGCACGACAACTGGCGCAAGGAACTGGCCGACGGCGCCCGCTTTGACCCGCTGCGCGGGCGCCAGGTGCTCTGGCCGGCAGACCAACTGGCGCGCCTGGTCTGCCGTGGCCAGACTGTCTGGCTGGTCGCCCGCCCCGACCTGCAGGCGCAACTTGCGGCGGTACCCGGCGCGGCGCAGGTGCAGGCCGGCCGCCACAGCCTGCTCTGGCGCGCCCCGCCGCGCGATTGCGGCGACGACAAGGGCCTGCCCCTGCCCGAAATCGGCGTCCGCGCCAGCCGATGAGCCCGTCGGCGCTGCTGCGGCCGCGCTTCATGCGCTATGTTGCGGTCGGCTGTGCGGCCACCGCCGCGCACTACCTGCTGCTGGTGGTGCTGGTCGAATCGGCCACCTCGGCGGCGCCGACCGCCGCCCTGGCCGGGGCGATGCTGGGTGCCCAGGTCGGCTTCTTCGGCAACCGCCGCTTCACCTTCAGCCACCAGGGCCGGATGCTGCCGGCCTGGTGGCGTTTCCAGGCCACCGCCGTGGTCGGCGGGTTGATCAGTGCGGCCTGCGTCGCGCTCGGCGGCCGGCTAGGCCTGCACTACCTGCTGGCCCAGGTGGTGGGCACGCTGGTGGCGCTGGGGCTGACCTTTGCCATCAACCGCCACTGGTCATTCGGCCAGCGCAAAGGACTTTGACAGGCGCACCCCGGCCGCGTCCAGATCGCTCAGGAAATCGTCGCTGCCGAGGTAGGCGGCCTCGCGCAAGCGGGCCGGCGCAATCGGGTCCGGGGTGAGCGCAGTGGCGTTGGCGTCGGCGCTGCCACCCGGGTGGCAGAACAGCAGCCCGCCGGCCGCCGGCACCGCCGCCAGCCAGCCGCGCATGCGGGCGCGGTAGTCGGGGTCAATGAAGTCGTAGGCGCCGAGCAGCACCCGGTTGTGGACCAGGTTGCCGGCGCCGGCCTGGCGCGCCAGCGCCCGGCCGCCGCTGTGCTCGATCAACCAGCGCTTGAGGCCATCGCCCGGCCCCAGCACCCGGCCGGTGCTGCGCAGGGCCAGGCCGTGGCGCTGGGCCAGCGCCAGCACCAGTGGCCGGACGCCGGGCAGGTGGTGGACATGCTGGTGGCCGTCGATGAAATCGGCGTCGGCGCCAGCCAAGTCAGTGAACGCAGCCCACTGCGCCGCCAGCTCCTGGGCCAGCGCCGCCAGCGGCAGCAGCCTGGCATGGGCCAGCAGGATCAGCCGCGGCAGGCTGGGAAATTGCGGCCAGTGGCGGGCCAACGCCGGGCTCAGCGGCGTGCCCTCGCTGAGGTTGAAGTGCAGGCCGGCCAGGGCCTGGCGCCGCAGCCCGGCGACCTGCGCCGCTGCCGCCGCCCAGGCGGGCGCGCTGCTGAGGCAGGAGAAGGCACCCAGGCGGCCGCGCCGGATCAGTTCGGCAATGGCGCGGTCAATGCCCGGCGAGAGCCCGAAGTCGTCGGCACAGACCAGCAGCGGCCGGGTCGCCCGGGCGGTGGTGGCCGGCTCAGGCATCGGGCGCTGCGGGCGCTGCCGCTACAGCCGCCGCAGCCGGCGGCAGGCCCTGCCCCAGCGCCTGCGCGACGATGTAGACCGGGCGCTGCTTGACCTCGTCGAAGATCCGCCCGATGTACTCGCCGAGGATGCCTATCGACAGCAGTTGCAGGCCGGCCGAGAACGCCAGCCCGACCACCAGCGTCGCCCAGCCCGGCACGGTGTGGCCGTAGAGCGCGTCCTCGAGCACGATCCACAGGCCGAAGCACAGGCCGATCAGCGCCGACAGCGCGCCCAGGCCGCTCCACCAGCGCAGCGGCGCGTTGGTGAAGGCGGTGACGCCGGTGAAGGCCAGGGCCGAGAGCCGCCGGGCCGAGAAATGGCTGCTGCCCGCCTGGCGTGGCGCCGGCGTATAGGGCAGCACCTCGGTGCGAAAACCCACCCAGGCGTAGAGGCCCTTCATGAAGCGGTTGCGCTCGGGCAGGGCCTTGAGCGCGTCGACCACGCGCCGGTCCATCAGCCTGAAGTCGCCGGCATCGACCGGTATCGGCGCGCGCGAATCGGCGTTGACCAGGCGGTAGAACAGCCAGGTGCCGATGCGCTTGCGCAGGCCCTCGTCAGCGCGCGAGGCCTTGGCGGTGCAGACCATGTCGGCACCCTCGCGCCAGCGCGCCAGCATCTCGGCGATCAAGGCGGGTGGATGCTGCATGTCGGCATCGATCAGCACCACCGCGTCGCCCTGCGCGGCGTCGATGCCGGCCGTCAACGCCGCCTCTTTGCCGAAATTGCGCGACAGCCGCAGGCAGCGCAGCCCCGGCCGGGCCAACCAGGGGGCGATGGCCAGGGCGGTGTCGTCGCTGCTGCCGTCGTCGACGACGATCACCTCCCAGTGCGCCGACAGGGCCGCCAAAACGCCGGTCAGGGCCGCCAGCAGGCTGGGCAGGTTGGCGGCCTCGTTGTAGGCCGGCACCACCGCGCTGATGCGCGGCGCGGCCGGCCGCGGCAGGGGTGCCGGCCAGGCCGCGCCCGTGGGTGCGCTGGCCGGCAGCAGCGCGGGTCGGGCTTGGGGCGCGGAATCCATCCCGGCATGATGCCCGAAGCCCATTCAGACAGCCGAACCTGGGCGATACCGCAGCGGCCCGCGCTAAAATCCCCGTCCGGTCGGCAGTTCACCCAGGCGTTGTCGCGCAACGGACCCCATGTCCCTGCGAGCTAAACCTGCCAGGTCCTGGTCAAGGGCCTTCCCAACTCCGGCGCGATGCCCGCCATGCGCCGCAAGCAGCCTGCCCCCCAATCGGCGTGCGTTTGGCTGGAAGTCGGCAACCCCCACCCGCCCCGGGCCAACTGGCCCAAGGCGCACGACGCATGCGTTTGGAGGATGCCCATGCCGCGCACTGCCCTGCCCCTGTCTGTGCCTGACGCGAGGTTGTTTGCCCGCGCCCTCGGCAAGTCGCTGCAAGACCGCCATGCCAGCGGCCTGACCGAGCCGCCCGGCCATGTCGAGTTGCTCAACCTGATCGCCCGCGCTGTTGGCCAGCGCAACCTGCAGAGCCTGCAGGCGCTGGCCAAGCCGGCTGTGCCCGCAGCGCTGCCGCAGTTGCCGGCGGCGGTCGAGGACCGACCCGCCCCACTGCCGCTCTCGGCCAACGCGCGCAAGGCGCTGCTGCAATTCGACGGGCGCGGCCGCTTGCTGCGCTGGCCGACCAAGTTCAGCGTCCAGACGCTGGCGATGTGGCCGCTGTGGACGCTGTTCGACGGCCGCCGGGTCTACACCGAGGCGCAAGTCAACCGCATCCTCGGCGCTGCCAATGCCTTTGGCGACCATGCCACGCTGCGCCGCGAATTGGTCGACCGCGGGTTATTGACGCGCAAGAGCGATTGCTCGGAGTACCGCAAGCTGCCGGCCCGGCCCAGCGACGAGGCGCGGGCCCTGCTGGCGGCCTGGCGGGCGCTGCGCCGTGCCATGCCGGATCCGGCCAGCCTGCCCGTGCCGGCGGTGGTGGCGGCGGCTGAGCTGAAGCGCGCCAACCCGTCGGCCGGCAAGCCTCGCGCCCGTGGCCTGCCCAGGGCGACGGCGGGCTGAAGCGGGTCAAACCGCCAGCAGGTGCTGCCGCTGGCCTGTCAAACCGCCAGCAGGTGTTGGTGCTGGCCTGTCAAACCGCCAGCAGGTGCTGCCGGTAGTGGATCAACTCGTCGATCGACTCGTGGATGTCGGCCAGCGCGGTGTGCGACTGGGCCTTCTTGAAGCCCTCCAGCACCGCCGGTTTCCAGCGCCGGGCCAACTCCTTCAAGGTGCTGACATCCAGGTTGCGGTAGTGGAAGAAGCGCTCCAGCTTGGGCATGCCGTTCTGCGCATGTGCCAGGAAACGCCGGTCCTGGCAGATGCTGTTGCCGCACATCGGGCTCTTGCCGGCCGGCACGTGGCGGGACAGGAAGGCCATCACCGCCGCTTCGGCCTCTGCCTCGTCGGTGGTCGAGTCGCGCACCCGCTGGGTCAGGCCGCTGCGGCCATGGGTGCCCTGGTTCCACTTGTCCATGCCCGCCAGGGTGGCGTCGCTTTGGTGGATCGCCAGCACCGGGCCTTCGACCCGCAGCTTCAGGAACGGGTCCGTGACCACCACCGCGATCTCGATGATCCGGTCGCTGCTGGGCTCCAGCCCGGTCATTTCCAGGTCGATCCAGACCAGGTTGTGTTCGCTGAACGTCAGGACCGGGTCGGTCGGGTTGGGGTCGTCGGTGCTCATGGCGTGAATTGTCGCAGCGCCACCGGGGGGCAGGCGCTGTGGGCAGGCGGGGGGCGTTGGCCGTCGTGCCACCCGGGACCAGCCCCGACCTACACTTGCCGCCCATGCCCGCCACCGCCCAAACGATCACCACCCTCTTCGCCGCCGTCGTCGTGTTGGCGCTGCTGACCCGGCTGTGGCTGGCGACCCGGCAGATCCGCCATGTGGCCGCGCACCGCGGTGCCGTGCCGGCGGCTTTTGCCGGCCGGGTGAGCCTGAGCGCGCACCAGCGGGCGGCCGACTACACCCTGGCCAAGGGCCGGCTGGGGCTGCTGTCCAGCGCCTTTGCTACAGCGGTCCTGCTCGGCTGGACCTTGCTTGGTGGCCTGGATGCGCTCAACGCCGTGCTGCTGTCGGCGCTGCAGCCGCGCTGGGGCGATCTGGTCTACCAACTGAGCCTGGTGGCGGCAATGATGCTCATCGGCGGCCTGCTGGAACTGCCCTGGGACCTGTACGCCACCTTCGGGCTGGAGCAGAAGTTCGGCTTCAACCGCACCACGCCGACGCTGTTCGTCGCCGACATGCTCAAGGGCCTGCTGCTGGGAGCGCTGCTCGGCCTGCCGATGCTGGCGCTGGTGCTGTGGCTGATGGGCGCCGCCGGCGGCCTGTGGTGGCTTTGGGCCTGGGGCGCCTGGACCGCCTTCAACCTGGTGCTGATGCTGCTCTACCCGACCGTCATCGCGCCGCTGTTCAACCGGTTCCAGCCGCTGGCCGACGTGGCGCTGAAGGACCGCGTCGAAGCGCTGATGGCGCGCTGTGGTTTCGCCGCCAAGGGCCTGTTCGTGATGGACGGCAGCCGCCGCTCGGGCCACGGCAATGCCTACTTCACCGGCCTGGGCGCGGCCAAGCGGGTTGTGTTCTACGACACCCTGCTGGCCAAGCTCAACGGCAGCGAGGTTGAGGCCGTCCTGGCGCATGAACTCGGCCACTTCAAGCACCGCCATGTGCGCCAGCGGATGCTGACGATGTTCGGCCTGAGCCTGGCCGGCCTGGCCTTGCTGGGCTGGCTGGCGGCACAGCCGGCCTTCTACCTCGGCCTGGGCGTGGCGCCCAACCTGGCTGCGGCCAACGCTGCCCTGGCATTGCTGTTGTTCATGCTGGTGCTGCCCGAATTCGGCCTGTTCGCATCGCCGCTGATGGCCATGTCGTCGCGCCGGCACGAGTTCCAGGCCGACGCCTATGCCTGTGCCAATGCCGACGGCGCAGCCCTGGCCAGCGCCCTGCTCAAGCTGCACGAGGACAACGCCTCGACCCTGACGCCCGACCCGCTGTACGTGCGCTTCTACTACTCGCACCCACCCGCCAGCCAACGCCTGGCGGCCTTGCCGGCGGCGCCCGCAGCGGCCTGAGCCGATGATTGCGCCGCCGCTGCACCTGCTGCACTGCCAACCCGGCCGGGCGCCACTGGCGCCGGCCGAACTGGCCGCAGGGCTGCGGCAATTGCCGCAGTGGCAGCGCAGCGGCGCATGGCTGGAGCGGCGTTTCGAGTTTGCCAATTTCGACCTGACGATGGCCTTCGTCAACGCCGTTGCGGCCATCGCCGGTGCGCAAGACCATCACCCCGAGATGCAGGTGCGCTGGGGCGATTGCAGGCTGCGCTGGCAGACCCATTCGGTCGGCGGCCTGACGCTCAATGACCTGATCTGCTGCGCCAAGGTCGATCTGCTCGCGCCGCCCCGGCCATGACTGCGGCGCCGACGGCCAACGGCCGGGTGGTGCCGGCGGCCAACGGCCTGGTGGTGGCGGCGCACGGCCGGCATTGCATGGTCGAGGCCGACGACGGCCAGCGCCACCTCTGCCACTCACGCGGCAAGAAGAGCCAGTGCGTGGTCGGCGACCGGGTGCACTGGCAGGCCAGCGGTGACGAGGGCGTGGTCGAGCGGGTGGCCGAACGCCGCAACCTGCTGTTTCGCCAGGACGAATGGCGCAGCAAGTCGTTTGCCGCCAACCTCGACCAGGTGCTGGTGCTGGTCGGCGCCGAGCCCATGCATGCCGAGGCGCAGTTGGCGCGGGCCCTGATCGCCGCCGAGTCGGCCGGCATCGCGGCGCTGATCGTGCTGAACAAGACTGACCTGCCGGGCGCGGCGCTGGCCCGCGAACGGCTGGCGCCCTACCTGGCGATGGGCGTGACGGTGCTGGAAATGGCCCTCAAGACCGACGCTGAAGCCGCCCTGGCGCTGATCGCGCCCCACCTCGCGGCCAAGGCCAGCCTGGTGCTGGGGCCCAGCGGTGCGGGCAAAAGCACGCTCATCAACCGGGTGGTGCCCACCGCGCAGGCGCAGGTCGGCGAGATTTCTGTGGCCCTCAATGCCGGCCGCCACACCACCACCACCACCACCTGGTACTGGCTAGACCCGGCGCGCCAGAGTGCGCTGATCGACTCACCCGGTTTTCAGGAATTCGGCCTGCACCAGTTGCAGCCCAGCGACCTGGCACGCTACATGCCCGACCTGCGCGCCCACGCCCAGGACTGTCGGTTCCACAACTGCAGCCACCTCCATGAGCCGTCTTGCGGCGTGCGCCAGGCCTTGGCGGAGGGCCAGATCAGCCCGTCGCGCTACCGCGTCTACCAGGTGCTGCATGCCGAGTTGGCGGCGCCGCCGAATTGGTAGCCCGAAGCTCCACTCGGCCTGGATGGACCTGACTTTTCGCCCACGGCTTCCAGCCCGATACGGTCAACCCAAAAACGGCGGTTACCCCAGAGTGGCAAGCTCAGGCGGCGGCATTGGCAGCTTGATCTGGCCGACAACGCGCTCGCAGACGCAGTCGAGCAGGGCGCGCCATCGCGCAGGCACAGACAACTGCTCCGCACTTGCCTTGATCTTGATCGTCTGGCGCAGCCGGAATAGGCGGCTCTGGCCCCGCTGCCGACACAGGTCGATGAAGTCCTCGTTGCGCCAAGCCGCAATCGCCGCGTACCCGCGCCGGCGCCTTGTTTCCCACATGCCCACAGCCTTCAATGGCCAAAAATGGAAGGATTCGGCAGGCAACGACAAACAACTGCTCGCTTACATGTCCTGCCGAGGCAATACGCAGCGTCACGACCATCGCGCTGAGAAGAGTCGAATCGTAGCGGTGACAGTCAGTCCCTTCGACGCCAGCGTTTCTACCGCGTTGACACCCATATGCCTAAATTGGCATAATCTCTCCAATGTCGAAGCAGCAGCCCCGCAAGCCCATCAAGTGGGTCGGCTCCGCCAAGCGCGACCTGGATGCCATGCCCGAGGACGTCAAAGATGTGTTCGGGCATGCCATCGATGTGG
>JANXYH010000075.1 GCA_025350145.1 Burkholderiales bacterium
GCCTGGGGGGCATCACCGAGCTTCAGGACGCGGGGCGGATTGCCCGGTTTCGGCGATTGCGGCCGAAGCCACGCCGCGCACCGGCAATCGGTTCGCTGCTGGGGTCAGCGTCGGGTCTGTGGCTGCCGTGCCGTCAGTGCAATGCCGCTGCGGGCGGCCGTCCAGGGTCGCCACGCCTGGCCGGCATGGCGCGTGCGAAGGGTGATCGGATGTCGGCGCCCACGCCGGGCGCATCGGCCACCGGCGCCTGGCCGCCATTGCGGTCCTGCGGCGCAGGCGGCAATCGCCGGCACAGCACGCGCATCGGCTGGCCGCAGAGGCAGCGCCCAAGCCGGCCGTGTCGATGCCGATGCCGATGTCGCTGCCGCCGCTGACTGCGCCACCGCCGTCGCCGCCCGCCCGGTGGCCGGATTGCGCCGACTCCGCAGTGGCCTGATTACGCCGGTCGCTGACACCCCGTTACCTCATGTCGTTTTCCACCCGCCGGATGGTCCGGTGGGAGCACGAGGTGAACTGGTCGCGGTAGGCGCTTGCTGCCATCCCCCGCGCAGCAAGCGTTCCGAGAACCCGACCCTTGCGCCCTTGCTGGCGGCCTGCCGAGGCAGGTTCAGGCTGCGGCGATGACGGTGGCAGCGGCGACGACGGTAGCGACGGCGGCAGCGCCGTCGGATTGGGCGCCGCTGCCGCTGGCCGGCCGCCAGAGGTGGCGCCCGGCGCACGGCTTTGCGCTTGACCCGGGGGGCTGCGGTTGGCGGCGCGGACCGATCACTGACGCGATCAGCCGCCTCAGGCCGCCACAGCCGCCGGCAGTCGCCGCACCGCCCTGACGGTGGCGCTGCGCCAGGCCAGCAGGGCCAGCGCCGTGCCCAGCGTGGCGGCAAACCACAGCGGCGCGCGCAGCCCCAGGTGCTCGCCCAGCCAGCCGCCCAGCAGGGCCCCGGGCAGGGCCGGCAGCAGGATGATCCAGCGCACGGTGGCGGTCATGCGGCCGAGCAGATGGGGTGGCGTCAGCGCCTGGCGGATCGCCAGGAAGTTGATGAAGACCAGCACCGTGCCCAGGCCCAGCAGCACCAGCATGGCGACAAAGGCCGGCACTGCCAAGGCGGCCGGCGGATCGACCGCGCCGGCCCACCAGGCCAGCGCGCAACTGGCCAGGCCCAGGCTCAGGCAGGGGCCAGGACCGATGCGCCGGCTGATGCGGTCACCGACGATGCCGCCCAGCACCGTGCCACCACCCATGGCGACATAGCACAGACCAATCGCCTGGGCGCTGAGCGCCAAGGTCCGGCTGGCCAGCAGGATCTGCACCACCACCGCACAGTGGAAGCAGAGGTGCCAGACCGCCACCATCAGCGCCAGCGTCAGCAGCAGGCGCTGGCGCAGCACGAAGCCCAGGCCCTCGCGCAGCTCGCGGGCAAAGCGCCGCCCTGGCGCGACGCTGATGTGCTCGACCAGCACCAGCCCGCGCAACAGCCCCGCCGAGGCCAGCAACAGGGCGGAGACGACCAGCAGGGTCAGCGGCGCGCCCAGGCCACGCATCAGCATCCCGGCCAGGGCCGGCCCGGCGACCTCGGCGCTGGCCCCGGCCAGGGCGTTCTTGGCATGGGCCTGCACCAGTTGCGGACGGCCGACCACCTGCACCATCACGATCTGCGCGGCGCTGCCGGCGAAGGCATTGACCAGGCCGAGCACAAAGGCGACCGCGTACAGCCAGGGCATGGCCAGCAGTCCCAGCGCCCAGGCCAGGGGCACGCTGGCCGCGGCCAGCGCCAGCGTCCATTCGCCGCCGACATAGATCGGCAGCTTGCGCACCCGGTCCAGCCAGACCCCGGCGGGCAGCGAGAACAAGGCCACCGGCAGCACCTCCAGGGCCGTCAGCCAGCCCATCTGGACAGGGCTGGCCTGCAGCAGCACCGCCGCCGCCAGTGGCAGGGCAAGCACCGCGATCTGCATGCCCAGGTTGCCGACCAGGGATGACAGCCAAATCCGGCGGAAGTCGGGCAGGCGCAGCAGGTCGTCGGGCGGCAAGGCCCAGCGGCGTGGCCGCAGGCGGGCTGCAGGCGCGGCTGCGGCGGGTGGCTGGTGTCGATCCATGGTCGCGGTCTGCGGCGACCCACAGGGCCGGCGGGGCCGGCAGGGCAGGTCTTTGGAGCCTCAGCTCCGGTAGTCGGCGTTGATGCTGACGTAGTCGTGCGACAGGTCGCAGGTCCAGACCGTGGTGCTGGACTGGCCGCGGTGCAGGTCGACCCTGACCGTGATCTCGGCCTGCTGCATCACCCGCTGGCCGTCGGCCTCTTGGTAGTCCGGGTGGCGGCCACCCTGACGGGCGACATGGACCTCGTCGAGGAACAGGTCGATCAGGGTCTGGTCGAGGTCGGCGATGCCGGCGTAGCCGACCGCCGCCAGGATCCGGCCGAGGTTGGGGTCGCTGGCGAAGAAGGCGGTCTTGACCAGGGGCGAATGGGCAATCGCATAGGCCACCTGTTGGCATTCGGCGGGTGTGGCCCCGCCGTCGACCTGGACGGTGATGAACTTGGTTGCGCCCTCGCCGTCGCGCACGATCGCCTGGGCCAGCCAGCGCGCGACCTCAAGCACCGCCGCGCCCAGGGCCTGGCCGGCGGCCGAGGCCAGCGAGGTGATCGTGGCGTGGCCGGCCTGTTGGGTGGCGATCAGCACGAAGGCGTCGTTGGTCGAGGTGTCGCCGTCGATGGTGATGCGGTTGAAGCTGGCGTCGGCCGCCTGCCTCACCAGCGCCTGCAACACCTCGGGCGCCACCGCCGCATCGGTGGCGACATAGCCGAGCATGGTCGCCATGTTCGGCCGGATCATCCCTGCACCCTTGGCGATGCCGGTGAGAGTGACGGTTTGGCCGTCGATCTGGATTTGCCGCGACACCGCCTTGGGCAGGGTGTCGGTGGTCATGATGCCCTCGGCCGCCGCCTCCCAGGCGTCGGCCCGGCGCGCGCCCAGCAGCGCCGGCAGGGCAGCGGCGATGCGCTCTATTGGCAGGGTCTCCATGATCACGCCGGTGGAGAACGGCAGCACCTGCTCGGGCGCGATGCCCAGCGCCTGGGCCGCCATCGCACAACTGGCGCGGGCGCGCAGCAGGCCGTCGGCACCGGTGCCGGCGTTGGCGTTGCCGGTGTTGATCAGCAAGGCGCGGATGCCGCCCGAGCCGGCGTTGGCGCTGGCCGCCAGGTGCTCGCGGCAGACCTGCACCGGCGCGGCGCAGAAGCGGTTGCGGGTAAACACCCCGGCGACCAGGCTGCCGGCGGCCAGGTCCAGCAGCACCAGGTCGCGGCGCTGGGCGCGGCGGATGCCGGCCATGGCCACGCCGATCTCGACGCCCGGCACCGGCAGCAGGTCCTGCGCCAGCGGGCGCTGAAGGTTCACGGGCATGGCGGTCGGGCTCTGTTCAAGCGGTGGAGAGGGTGCAATTTCTTGGCGCAGCGCCTGGACCGGGGCGGCGGCCGGTGTCAGGCCAGCTTGCCGTGACAGAGCTTGTACTTCTTGCCGCTGCCGCAGGGGCAGGGGTCGTTGCGCCCGACCCGGGGCATGGCGGCGGCGCTGGCGGCGGCAGCATTGGCGGCGGCCTGGGGGGCGGCGTCCTGCGAGACACTGCCGTCCTCGTTCGGATGGGTGTAGGTCACGTTCTCGATCTGGCCGGCGCGCTGCTCCAGCGCCTGCGCCGCCTCGGCGGCCTGGGCCTCGGACTGGATCCGCACCGACATCAGCACCTTGGTCACTTCAAGCTTGACCACATCCAGCAACTGGCTGAACAGATCGAAGGCCTCGCGCTTGTATTCCTGCTTCGGGTTCTTCTGCGCATAGCCGCGCAGATGGATGCCCTGGCGCAGGTAGTCCAGCGCCGCCAGGTGGTCGCGCCAATGGCTGTCGATCGACTGCAGCAGCACCATCCGCATGAACGGGTTGAACTGCTCCAGGCCGACCTGAGACAGCTTGGCTTCGAAGCTGGTGTTGGCGGCGACCACGACTTTGTCGACGATGTCCTGGTCGCTGATCGCGTCGCTGGCCTGGACCTGGCTGCGCAGGTCTATCGTCACCTGCCATTCCTCGGCCAGGTTGCGCTCCAGGCCGGGCAAGTCCCATTGCTCCTCGACCGTGTCAACCGGCACGTAGGTGCGCACCACATCGGTCATGCCGCTCTTGCGCAGGTTGGTGATCTGCTCGACCACCGAATCGCTCTCGAGGATCTCGTTGCGCTGCTGGTAGATGACCTTGCGCTGGTCGTTGGAGACGTCGTCGTATTCGAGCAACTGCTTGCGGACGTCGAAGTTGCGCGCCTCGACCTTGCGCTGTGCGCCTTCGATGCTGCGGCTGACGATGCCGGCCTCGATCGCCTCGCCCTCGGGCATCTTCAGCCGGTCCATGATCGCCTTGACCCGGTCGCCGGCAAAGATGCGCATCAGCGGGTCTTCCAGCGAGAGGTAGAAGCGGCTCTGGCCCGGATCGCCCTGACGGCCGGAGCGGCCGCGCAACTGGTTGTCGATGCGCCGGCTCTCGTGCCGTTCGGTGGCGATGATGCGCAACCCGCCGGCGGCCTTGACCTGCTGGTGCAGGCCCTGCCATTCGCTGCGCAACTGGTCGATCCGGCCGGTCTTGTCGGCAGCGTCAATGGCCTCGTCGGCCTCGATGAACTGCACCTGCTTCTCGACGTTGCCGCCGAGCACGATGTCGGTGCCGCGGCCGGCCATGTTGGTGGCGATCGTCACCACCCCGGGCCGGCCGGCCTGGGCGACGATCTCGGCCTCCTTGGCATGCTGCTTGGCGTTGAGCACCGCATGCGGCAGCTTGGCGGCGCTCAGCAGGCCGGAGATCAGCTCGGAGTTCTCGATCGAGGTGGTGCCGACCAGGGTCGGCTGGCCGCGCGCGTGGCTGGCGCGGATGTCCTCGACCACGGCGTTGTACTTTTCGCGCGTGGTCTTGTAGATCAGGTCCAGCTCGTCCTTGCGGATCGGCGGCTTGTTCGGCGGGATCACCACCGTCTCCAGGCCATAGATCTCCTGGAACTCGTAGGCCTCGGTGTCGGCCGTGCCGGTCATGCCGCCGAGCTTGGCGTACATCCGGAAATAGTTCTGGAAGGTGATCGAGGCCAGCGTCTGGTTCTCGCTCTGGATCTGCACCCCCTCCTTGGCCTCGACCGCCTGGTGCAGCCCGTCGGACCAGCGCCGCCCGGTCATCAGCCGGCCGGTGAACTCGTCAACGATGACGATCTCGCCGCCCTGGTTGACATAGTGCTGGTCGCGGAAATAGATGTGGTTGGCCCGCAGCGCAGCGTTGACATGGTGCATCAGGGTGATGTTGGCGGCGTCGTACAGGCTGGCGCCCTCGACCAGCAGGCCAGCCTCGCGCAGCAGGATCTCGGCGCGCTCGTGGCCGTCCTCGGTCAGATAGACCTGATGGCTCTTCTCATCGACCGTGAAATCGCCCGGTTCGGTCACACCTTCACCGGTGCGCGGGTCGGCCTCGCCGATCTGCCGCTTCAGCGCCGGAATCACGGCGTTGATGCGCTGGTACATCTCGGTATGGTCTTCGGCCTGGCCGCTGATGATCAGCGGGGTGCGCGCCTCGTCGATCAGGATCGAATCGACCTCGTCGACGATGCCGAAGTTCAGGCCGCGCGCGACCCGGTCACGGCGCTCGTAGACCATGTTGTCACGCAGGTAGTCGAAGCCGAATTCATTGTTCGTGCCGTAGGTGATGTCGGCGTTGTAGGCGACCTGCTTCTCCTCGCGCGACAGGCCGGGCACGTTGACGCCAACGCTCAGGCCGAGGAAGCCGTAGAGCCGGCCCATCCACTCGGCATCGCGGCGCGCCAGGTAGTCGTTGACCGTGACCAGGTGCACGCCCTTGCCGCTGAGGGCATTCAGGTAGATCGGCAGCGTGGCCATCAGGGTCTTGCCCTCGCCCGTGCCCATCTCGGCGATCTTGCCGTTGTGCAGCGCCATGCCGCCGATCATCTGCACGTCGAAATGGCGCATCTTCAGGCTGCGCTTGCCGGCCTCGCGCACCGTCGCAAAGGCCTCGGGCAGGATCTCGTCCAAGCCAGAGCCGCCGGCCAGGCGCTGGCGCAGGGTGTCGGTCTGGGCCCGCAACTCGGCGTCGCCCAGCTTCTCGAAGCGCGACTCAAGCACGTTGATCTGGTCCACCACCTTGCGGTATTGCTTGAGCAGGCGCTCGTTGCGGCTGCCGAAAATCGAGGTCAGGAGTTTGGGCAGCATGCGGCGTGGTGGCGGATTGGGGCCGAAAGGTGGACGGTGCGCTGGCAGTGCTGGGGTGGCGCGGCGCGGCTCAAGTCAAGGCCGGCCACAGCCGCACGACCGGCCTTGACGGGACGCGCCAGTTGTGGGGCGCCGGGCTGCTCTGCAAGCCCTCACGCGGGCGCGCTGCGCCACGCGGAAAAACCGTGCAGTCTAGCATTCGGGTTTGCCCGCCTCAGCCTGCGCGCCAGCACCCCAGCAGCGGCGCTTTGCGCGCTCTTGGATACTCCCGGGCATGGCCACCCGGCGAACCACCTACCGCCCACCCCAGGCAGCGTCGCAGGCGCCCTCGGTGCCTATCCGCCAGGCCCTGGGCGAGAGCGAGCCGCTGGTCCGCCTGGCGCAGCGGCTGCGTGACTCGCAGGCCCGGCTGGCGGCACTGAACCCGGCCTTGCCGGCGACGCTGGCCGCGCAGGTCCAGGCCGGCCCGCTCGACGACGAGCGCTGGACGCTGTTGGCCACCAACCCGGCGGTCGCCGCCAAGCTGCGCCAATTGCTGCCGCTGCTGACCCAGACCTTGACCGAGCAGGGCTGGCCGGCGCGCACGCTCAAGGTCAAGGTGCTGGGCGCGGCGCGGCGCTGAGCACCCCAGGCTCGGGCGCAATCGCGCTGCCGGCTTGGGCCGGGCACCTCGGCCGCAGCCAGAATGCAGGCCGTCCGACCGTGCCGACTGCCGCCAGGGGCAGCGCCCACACCCAACCCACCTCGCCGGGAACATCAGCCATGCATTTCGCCCTGACCGACGAGCAGACCGCGATCGGCGACGCGGTCCAGGCGCTCTGCCAACCGTTCAACGACGACTATTGGCTGCGCAAGGACAGCGAGGGCGGATTCCCCGAGGATTTCTACCGCGCGATGGCTGACGCCGGCTGGCTCGGCATCGCCATGCCGGTGGACCAGGGCGGCGCCGGGCTGGGCATCGCCGAGGCGGCGCTGATGATGCAGACGGTGTCGGCTTCGGGTGCCGGCATGTCGGGCGCCTCGGCCATCCACATGAACGTCTTCGGCCTGCACCCGGTGGTGGTGCACGGCAGCCAGGCGCAGAAAGCCCGCTGGCTGCCGCCCATCATCCGCGGCGAGCACAAGGCCTGCTTCGGCGTGACCGAGCCCGACACCGGGCTCAACACGCTCAAGCTGAAGACCTTCGCCAGGCGGGTCGGCGACCGCTATATCGTCAATGGCCAGAAGGTCTGGATCTCCACCGCCCAGGTGGCGCACAAGATCATGCTGCTGGCGCGGACCACGCCAATCGACCAGGTCAGTGCGCCGACCCAGGGCCTGAGCCTGTTCTACACCGACCTGGACCGGCGCAAGGTCGAGGTGCGCGAGATCGAGAAGATGGGCCGCAAGGCGGTCGACTCCAACCAGCTCTTCATCGATGGCCTGGAGATCCCCATCGAGGACCGGGTCGGCGAGGAGGGCCGCGGCTTCGACTACATCCTGCACAGCCTGAACCCCGAGCGGGTGCTGCTGGCGGCCGAAGCCACCGGGCTGGGCCGGGTGGCGCTGCAACGCGCCGCCGCCTATGCCGGCGAACGGATCGTCTTTGACCGGCCAATCGGCAAGAACCAGGGCGTGCAGCACCCGCTGGCGCAGCGCTGGATCGAGCTCGAAGCCGGCACCCTGCTCTACCAGCGCGCGGCTTGGCGCTACGACCAAGGGCTGCCCTGCGGGGCGGAGGCCAACGCGGCGAAGTACTTTTGCGCCGAGGCCGGCTTCAAGGCCTGCGAGACCGCCGTCTTGACCCATGGTGGCTTCGGCTACGCCAAGGCCTACCACGTCGAGCGCTACCTGCGCGAGGCAATGCTGCCGCGCATCGCCCCGGTCTCGCCGCAACTGATCCTGTGCTTCATCGCCGAGAAAGTGCTGGGGCTGCCAAAGTCGTATTGATGGCGCACTGCGCGGCGGCCGTGGGCCATCGCCCGCGACCCTGGCGCTCAATCGCCCAGCACGAAATCGACCATCAGATCGCGCACCCGCAGGAACATGTCGGCGCCGGTGGCGGTGCCGCAACCGATGGCGCGGGCAGCCGCAACCAGGGGTGTGATCGCTGGCGCCGTGACCACGCAGCCGACGAACATCGCCGGCCTCAGCCTGGCCACGTCGATCGGCAGCGGGTCGCCCGGCCGCATGCCCATCGGCGTGGCATTGACGACGACCGCGCAGCCGCTGGGGTCGGCCGGGCCGGCAACCACCGGGCATCGCCCCAGGCCGGCCAGGCGCTCGACCAACCGGCCGCAGCGCCTGCTGTCCTCGTCCTGGATCACCAGTTGCGCGGCACCGGCTTGGACCAGGGCGTGGGCGATGGCCGAGCCGGCCCCGCCGGCGCCGACCAGCAGGCAGCGCTGGCCGGCGATCGCGCAGCCCAAGTCGCGCAGGGCGGCGACGAAACCCAAGCCGTCGAACATGTCGCCATGCCAACTGCCGTCGGGGTTGCGGCGCAGGGTGTTGACGGCACCCAAAAAGGCGGCCCGCTCGGAGCTGCTGCGGCACAGCCCAAAGCAGGCGAACTTGTGCGGCACGGTGACGATGATGGCGTCGACGTTCCTGGCCAAGCTGACGCCGTGCAGCCACTGCGCCAGATCGTGCGGCGCGACATGCGCAGGCAAAACCAGGGCGTCGTGGCCGTGCTGGCGCAACGCCTGGGTCATGCCGGCCGGCGATTGGACCTGGGCGATCGGGTCGCCGACGATGAAATGCACGCGGCTGGCGCCGCTGGGCAAGTGGTTCACGCTGCTGGGCCCGGGCGCTGGGCCAGAGCCGGGGTGGTGCCGACTATCGCCTGAATCCGTGACCTGAAACTGCTCGATCAAGGCAGTCCGATCCCCCTTCAGCCGCAAACCCGCCAGAGAACCCATACCCGTCGTGAGCGGCTAACGGTCAAGTCCCGCCAGGCCGAACCGGCTCTCGATCACCCGAAACGGAATACTTAGGCGTCAACGCTCACGAGCTCGCCACTGGAGTGCGCGCTCGGCACCTGCTGACCCTGTGCCTTTAGGTCTTCGATGTGAAGCTCAATGGCCTCTTGAATGAGCGCAGCCACTTCGTCCCTCGTCTCGCCGACCGCGACGCACCCCGGCAGATCGGGGACGTACGCGCCGAAGCTGGTTGGCCCTTGTTCGATGACGACGAGATAGTGCATGGACGCCCTCACTTCTTCAGTCCTGCTTGCTTCAGGATGCTGCTCAGAGTACCACCCGGGACATCCACGCTTGGCTTCCCCGCAACGGTGACCGTGCCAGTTTTTGAGGCGTGGCGGTACTGGCGGTGACTGCCCTTCTGGCGGACCTGGTACCAGCCATCTGCCTCCAGCCTGGCGATGAGATCTTGAACTTTCGTTGGCATGGATCGTTCACGCTACTCCGCAGGCTCTGGTCAGGCGCTGCGCGTTGCGTGCTCGCCCTACGCTCTGCGTTCCGCTTTCGAGAAGGCGCGCTTGCCCTACGAGAGAAGATGGCGAGCCCACTCACCTGTGTGCTACCTAACTGGCTTCACCGGGCGAGTGCTTTTGGAGCCAATTCTTCAACGCACCATCGACTCTCGTTTGCCAGCCTTGCCCTGTTGACTTGAACGCGTCGAGAACCTCAGGCGAGAGGCGGATGTTGATGGCGACCTTCGGCGGGCGCTTTCCAAGACCTCGTTGTCCAGGCTTTCGGCGAGCCGCCAGCGCCGCTGTAACAGCGGCCACGCCACCGCCTTTGGTGACAACGGCGCCATTCCAGAAATCGGCTACCGACAGGGCGTCGTTCGGGTTGTACGGCGTGTTCGCGTCCGTCACGGCGTCAGGGGCTGCCGCGATGGCTTGTTGAACCTGCTCAGAGGTCAGCTTGCGAGAAGTAGTGGTTCGCTTCATGTTTCGTCGCCTTGCGCAAAGAGATGACGTGCAGGTTGCCATCCCGGTCTGTGTAGGTCATGTGGACCACGCGCCCGCCCAGCAGGCCCAGAAGATTGATCCTCATCTCGCCATATGCGACGCGATCATCTTCTTGCGTGAGGACTGGCCCGTCGAATACGGCGTCACAACCGGCAAAGTCGAGCTTGTGGTCTTTGAGGTTGAGGCGGCGCTTCGGTTCGTCCCAAGTCAACATGCGCTTAGTGTATCCACAAAAAGCAGAGGTGTGATGGCGATGTCTTTTGCGAAGCCTATTCCTGTCGCGGCAGGTGTTTTGGCTGTCGCTGCCATGGCTGGATGCCATCGATCTGCAGCATCGCAAGGCAGGACTGTCGGTGCTGCTGCATGTGGCCAAACTGCGGTCTGTGCTTGAGGGCGGGCAGGTGGTGCTGGCACAACTTAAGCATCCGCAGACCACGCCCTTGCGACGCTGATCGCGGCGTGCTGAGATGGCTTTGTGTGGCGACGGCCCCAAGCGCGGAGCGCGCTACGGCCCCAAGCGCGGAGCGCGCTACGGCCAGCAGCGCGGAGCGCACCATGGCCACCACCGCAGAGCGCCCCGTGGCCGCGATGCCAGACTGCCCACCTCATGTCCCTGGCCTTGCCCGCACCCGACGCCGGTGTCGGCCGCGCCGGCAGCGTCGGAGGTACCAAGGCAGCGGCGGGCAAGCTCGATCAGGCCGCCTCGAAATGCCCGCGCAGTGCCGGATAGAGCCGGGCAAAGCGTTCATGGCGGATCGCCAGCAGGTCGGCGAGGTCGGCCGCCGGCGCGAAACGGGCGAGCACCGGCGGGGCCTTGCACACGGTGCCCCGCTCGCCGCCCAGGCTCAGCCATGCCAGTCGGGCAGCGCCCAGGGCCGCGCCGGCAGCGCCACCTTCGTGGGTCACCAGGTTGACGCCCAGCGCCGACGCGATCAGCGCCGCCCAGAGCGGGCTTTGCGCGCCACCGCCAACGAGGGAGAGTTCGAGGTTTTCTGCCCTGCCTGCGGCCATGCTCGCCCAGCCGTCGCGCAGGCCGAAGGCCACCCCTTCCAGCACGGCATAGCCGACCTGAGCGGCGCCGTGGCCTGCGCCCAGGCCAAAAAGCACGCCCTGGGCCTGCGGATCGTTGTGCGGGGTTCGCTCGCCGCCGAGGTAGGGCAGAAACAGCGGCGCTTGGCGGCGTTGCCCGGGCGTGAGTTCGGCCACCCGCGCCAGCAGGGCTTGCTCGCTGTCGAAGCCCAGCAATTCACGCGCCCAGCGCAAGGCACTGGCGGCGCTGAGCATCACCGACATCTGGTGCCAGGCGTTGGGCAGGGCGTGGCAGAAGGCATGCACTGCCTTCGCCGGATTGGGGCAGAACTGGTCCGTGCTGAGGAAGATCACCCCCGAGGTGCCCAGCGAGACCAGTCCCTGGCCGGGGCGCACGGCGCCGACGCCGACCGCGCTGGCGGCGTTGTCACCGCCACCGCCGGCCACCGGCAGGCCTGGGCTCAGGCGCCAGCGCGCGGCCAGCGCGGGATGCAAGTGGCCCGCGATTTCCGTTCCCTCGACCAAGCGAGGCATCTGCTCGACCGAGAGGCCGGTGGCCTGCAGCACCTCGCTGGCCCAGCAGCGGCGGCCGACATCCAGCCAGAGCGTGCCCGAGGCGTCAGACAGGTCACTCGCCCGCTCGCCGGTGAGCTTGAAGCGCAACCAGTCCTTGGGCAGCAGGACGCTGCGCACGCGCTCAAAAATCCGCGGTTCATGGTTTCGAACCCAGGCCAATTTCGGTGCGGTGAAGCCGGGCATGGCCAGATTGCCGGTCAGCGCGTGCAGGTTCGGCACCTGGGCTTCCAACCAGTGGCACTCGGCCGCACTGCGCCCATCGTTCCAAAGGATGGCCGGCCGCAGCACCCGGCCGGCGCCATCCAGCAGCACGGCGCCGTGCATCTGGCCCGTGAGTCCGATCGCCTGCACCGCCGCCATGGCCGCGGGCTGTTGACTGGCCAGCCGCCGCAGCGCTGTGTCCGTGGCCCGCCACCAGTCGGCGGGGCGTTGCTCGCACCAATGCGCTTGCGGACGTTGCAGTGTCAGCCCCTGGCCGGCGCTGGCGACGATGCGGTGCTGCTCATCGAGCAGCAGCGCCTTGACCTCGGAGGTGCCCAGATCGATGCCCAGAAACATGCGCGCCCTTGCTCGGTCAACGGTGCTCAGACGCGCGGCCGCCGTAGCGGCGATCGGCCTGGCGGCGAAATTCGCTGGGGGTCAGGCCCTTGATTTCCAGGAACCGGCGGTTGAAGTTGGCGATGTTGTTGAAGCCGACCTCGTAACAGATGTGGGTGACCAGCCGGTCGGTGTCCATCAGCAATTGGCCCGCGCGGTTGACCCGAATCCGGTTGACGAAATCGGTGAAGGTGTTGCCCGTGGCACGGCGGAAGAAGCGCGAGAAGCGGCTGTCTGTCATCTCCAACTCCGCCGCCAGCTCGCTGGCCGACAGCGGCTGGGCGAAGTCGCGGGCGATGCGGCTGACCAGGACGTTGATCTGGTCGGCACCGGCGTCGTTGTCCTCGCCCTGCATCTGCACGCTCGACAGCAGACGAAAGTCGGTGCAGCGCGCCAGGTCGCTCAGGTAGCCCAAGAATGCCGCCAGACGCTGGATGCCGCGGGCGGCCTTGACCGCGTGGAAATGCGCTGCCGCACGCTCGCCCTGGGCAAAGAATTCGATTCCCAGGCGCGCCCGCTCCAGCAAGGCCATCACCTCGGCGAGTTCGGGAATCTGCTCGGCGGCATGGGCAATCGGGCCATGCGCGAATTGGATGACCAGGTCGCGCTCGGCGACACCGCCATCGGGCACATCCATGGATATCCAGTTGTGCGGCAGCCGTGGCCCGCACAGCACCAAGTGGCCGGGTTGGAACGGGCCGATCCAGTCGCCGACAAAGGCCTTGCCCGATGTCGCGGTGATCAGGTGCAGCTCGTACTCGTCGTGCATGTGCCAGCGCGCCAGCGGCGTCGGAAAGCCATGGGCGATGCAGCGCACGAGTCCGCTCTGCGCCGGGGCTTCGTAGCCCAGCGCGGGCGAGCGCGAGTAGTCACGCTCCAGCTCGGGTTGACGCTGGCGGACAGGGCGCTGCTCACGAGCCGGCATGCGCAGCGGGGCGTTTTTAGAACGAGGATTCGCCGCAGCGCAGCGCCAGCCGCGCGCTGGCCTCGCGCACGGCCGCCACCAGCCGCGCGTCGCCGCTGATCGGCCCCCAAAGCGTGGCGTCGGCGCAGAACGCCGCGACCGGATCGGCAGCCTCGCAGATGGCATGGGCCAGCGCCGGATCCATGGCCTGGTCCTGGTAGGTGTAGGCCAACTGCCCGCGGTGCCAGCGCTGCAGAAACGCCAGGAACAGCGCGGGCAGCATCGCCGTGCTGTGGATGGATTCGCCGCGCGACAGCCGTTCCACCAGCGTGGGCCGGATGAAACCGGGGATCTTCGAGAACCCGTCCATCGCCACGCGCTGGTTGGTGTCCAGCACAGCGGGGTTGCCAAAGCGCTCCAGCACCGCGTCACGGTAGCCCGCCAGGTCGATCGGGCTGGGTGCCCCGGGGCGGTCCAGGCAAGGGATGACATCGTCGCTCACATAGGCCAACGCCCAGTCCCGAATCTGCGGGTCATGCGTGCCTTCGTGGATGTAGGCCATGCCTGCCAGGGTTCCGGCCCAGGCGATGCAACTGTGGGTGGCGTTGAGGATGCGGATCTTGGCTTCCTCATAGGGCTGGACCGCGGCTACCAGTTGCACGCCGACCCGCTCCCAGGCTGGGCGGCCGGCCGAGAAACGGTCCTCGATGACCCACTGGATGAAGTGCTCGGCCATCACCGGCGCGGCATCTGCCCAGCCGGTACTGGCGCGCACCCGTTCGGCGACCTCCGGCGCAGGGCGCGGGGTGATGCGGTCGACCATGGCGTTCGGACTGCTGGTGTTGGCCTCCACCCAGCGCGCCAGGGCGGCGTCGCCGAGCAGGGTGATGAACTGCATCAGCCCGCTGCGCGAGCGGTCGCCGTTGTGCCGCAGGTTGTCGCAGTTCAGCAGGGTCACCGGTCCGCCGCCGGCCTGCATGCGGGCCCGCAGCATGGCCGTCAGCACGCCGTAGACCGTGCTGCCACTGCGGCCGGCGCGCGCATCCGCCAGATCGGCCACCAGGTCCTTGGCCGTGTCGTCCAGGCGATCCTGGGCGTCCAGGTAGTAGCCGGCCTCGGTCACGGTGAACGAGATGATTCGGGTGTCGGCATCGGCCCCTGCCGCGATGAGCTGCGGCAGACCCGGTTCGTAGGCGATCACGCGCTGGATCGATTCGATCACCTCGTAGGCGCGCACACCCGCAGGCGTGACCGTCTCCAGCGTGTAGCGGCCGCCTTGGGCCTGCAGCGCGGCGACGGTCTCGACCATGTCGGGCCGGGTATTGCCGGCGACGATGGCCCACGACTTGTCGCCGGCCTGGTGCAGCCGGTGCAGGTACACCGCCTGGTGCGCCCGGTGGAATGAGCCCAGGCCGATGTGGAGGATGGTGTTCATGGCGGGTGCAAGCTCACAGGTCGAAATTGGTCGGCATCATCACCACGTCGCGGATGGTCATGCTGCGCGGCCGGGTCAACATGAACATCACCACCTGGGCAACCTCGCTGGCCTCGATCAGGCTGCCGGATTCGCGCGCCTGGCGCAATTTCTCCTCCGGCCAATCGGCCAGCAGGCCCGTGACCACCGGCCCCGGCGAGATCGCGCCCACCCGCAGGCCGTGCTTGAAGACCTGGCGGCGCACCGTCTGCACGAAGCAGTTGACGGCCCACTTGGAGGCGGCATAGACCGGCTCCCAGGGCGTGGGGTAGTGCGCGGCCAGCGAACTGGTGACGATGATGTCGCCGCTGCCTCGGCCGATCATGTGCGGCAGCACGTCGTGCACGTTCTTCATCACGACGTTGACATTGAGGTTGAGCATGCGGTCCATCGCCAGGGTATCGGCATCGACCAAGTCGCCACCGATGTAAGTGCCGGCGTTGGCGTGAAAGATGTCAAGCTGCCCTGCCAGCGCCAAGATCTGCGGCATCAGCGTTGCGCAGGCTTGGGCGTCCAGCAGGTCCAACACCAACGGCAGGGCGGCCGGGCCATGGCGCTTGCACAGGTCGGCCACGGCGCGCGCATCGCGGTCGATCACGACCACCCTGGCGCCGGCAGCCAGCATCGCCTCGGTGCTGGCCAGCCCGATGCCAGAGGCCGCTCCGGTGACGGCGGCGACCTTGCCCTGCAACTCGTTTGCCATCGTGCCGTACTCGTGATGGGGGTGAAATTCAGGGCGCCAGGGCATGGCCCTGGCGGTTGAACAGGTGCACGGACGCCGGCGCTACATCCAGGCCGACGGCGTCGCCGGGGCGCAGGCTGGTGCGGGCGTTCTGCGCAGCGATGATCTGCACCCCACCCGGCGTAGCGCCTGCCAGGCTGGCGTAGATCAGGGTGTTCGAGCCGAGTGACTCGACAAGTTCGACCTGGCCCGCCAGGCGCCCCTGGCCTGCCGGCCGGACCAAAACGTTTTCTGGCCGCACGCCGATCAAGCCGTCGTGGCCAGCACCCGCAGCGACGATGCTGCTGAGCGCAGGCAGTGCGGCGGTGTCGATGATGTTCATCTGCGGCGTGCCTATGAACCGGGCAACGAACTGGTTGGCCGGCCGGTCATACAAGTCCAGCGGCGAGCCGACCTGCTCGATCCGGCCGTCACGCAGCACCACCACCCGGTCAGCCAGGGTCATGGCCTCCACCTGGTCGTGGGTCACGTAGATGGTGGTGGCGCCCAGGTCGCGGTGGAGCTTGGCAATCTCCACCCGGGTTTGGCCGCGCAGCGCGGCGTCCAGATTGGACAGCGGCTCGTCGAACAGGAAGACCTTGGGGGCGCGCACGATCGCCCGGCCTATGGCCACGCGCTGGCGCTGGCCGCCGGACAGGGCCTTGGGGGTGCGTTGCAGGTAGTCGCTGAGGTTGAGGATCTCGGCCACGCGGTGGACCTTCTGCCGAATCACGGCCTTGTCCACATGGGCCAGGCGCAAGGCAAACGACAGGTTGTCGTACACACTCATGTGCGGGTAGAGCGCATAGCTCTGGAACACCATCGCCAGGTCGCGTTTGGACGAGGCCAAGCCGGTGATGTCGCGGCCGTCGAGTTCCACGCTGCCGCTGTCGATCTCGGTCAGCCCGGCAATCATCCGCAGCAGGGTGCTCTTGCCGCAGCCCGAGGGGCCGACGAAAACGACGAATTCGCCCCGCTCTATCCGCAGGTCGACGGCGTCGATGACACGGACCTTGCCGAAGGCCTTGGTGACACCCTTGAGTTGCAGGTAGGACATGGTTTCCTCGGTTCAGGCCTGAACGCGACTTCGGCGGGCGGCGCAGCCGCATCGGGGCGGGGTCATTTCACGGCACCAAACGTCAGACCCTGGACGAGTTGCTTCTGGCTGAACCAGCCGACCACCACGATGGGTGCAATCGCCATCAGCGAGGCCGCCGACAACTTGGCCCAGAACAGGCCTTCGGGGCTGGAATAGCTGGCGATCAGCGTGGCCAGCGTGCCGGCCTTGGCCGAGCTGAGGTTGAGCGACCAGAACGCCTCGTTCCAGCTCAGCACCAGGCACAGCAGGCCGGTGGACGCCAGCGTGCCCATGGCCAGCGGCCGGATGACCTGCACGAACTCGTCCCAGAGCGTGGCGCCGTCCATGCGCGCGGCCTCCAGAATTTCCGGCGGGATGTCCTTGAAGCCCGAGTAAAGCATCCAGACCATGATGGGCAGGTTGGACAGGGTGAAGACGATGGTCAGCGCGGTCAGCGAGTCGAGCAATCCGGCGGTCTGCGCCATCACGTAGATCGGCACCAGGGCACCTACGGCCGGCATCATCTTGGTGGACAACATCCACATCAGGATGTTGCGCGTCTGGCGGCTGCGGAAGAAGCTCATCGAGTACGCGGCGGGCGCAGCGATCAGCAGGCCCAGGGCCGTGGAGAGCACGCTGGTGATGACCGAATTGCGCGCAAAGTGCAGGTAGTCGCTGCGCAGGTTGACCTCGGCAAAGCTCTCCAGGGTGGGGGTGAACAGCAGTTGAGGCGGGATCGCGATGGCCTGCTGCTCGGTCTTGAAGGCGGTGAGCACCAGCCAGATCAGCGGGAAGACGACCAGCAGGGTGACGCCCCAGGCCGCCACGGTGCGCACAATCAAGGCTGGGTTCTTCATGGTGTGGCGCGCCCTTCAATCGAGGTTCTTGCCGATCAGGCGGATCAGGAAGACGGCGGCAATGTTGGCCAGCACCACCGCGAACAGCGCACCGGCGCTGGCCACGCCGACGTCAAAGTTCATCAGCGCCTGCTTGAAGATGAGGAAGGCCAGGTTGGTACTCTCGTTGCCGGGGCCGCCCCCGGTGGTGGTGAAAATCTCGGCGAACACGCCGATCAGGAAGATCATCTCGATCATCACCACCACCGCAATCGGCCTGCCCAGGTGCGGCAGCGTGAGGTAGAAGAATTTCTGCAACGGGTTGGCGCCGTCCATACCGGCGGCCTCCATCTGCTCGCGGTCCAGCGACTGCAGGCTGGTGATGAAGATCAGGCAGGCAAAGGGCAGCCACTGCCAGGCCACGATCATGGTCACCGAGAACAGCGGGTGGTCGGTCAGCCAGTCCACCGGCGTCAGGCCGCAGAACAGCGCCACCTGCGCCAGCACGCCGTATACCGGGTTCAACATCATGTGCTTCCACAGCAGCGCGTTGGCCGTGGGCATGACAAAGAACGGCGATATCAGCAGCACGCGCACCAGGCCGCGGCCCGGGAAGGCGTCGTTGACCAGCAGCGCCAGGCCGATGCCACCGACCACGGTGATGGCGATCACCGACGACAGCAGGACCAGGGTATTGCCTATCGACGCCGCGAAATCGGGGTCGGTGATGAAGTATTCGAAGTTGGCCAGTCCGATGAAGTCCTTGTCCCCGGGCTGCATCAGGTTGTAATGGACGGCCGAGAAGTACAGGGTCATCAGCAGCGGCACGATCATCCAGAGGAAGAGCGTGCCCACTGCCGGCGCCAACAGCCATCGCGGCAGGGTGCGGTTCATGGCAAAGGTCCAATCACGGCGAGGAACCGGCCAGGTGGCCGGCGTGGATCTGGCTTGGCCAGTCCACCGGCGGCGCCCCCGGCGGTGCTGCCCGGGGAAGCCGCAGGCGCAGCGCCGGATTACTTGTAGTAGCCGCCCTTGCGCATCTCGCGGTCAGCGGCCAGTTGCGATGCCTTCAGCGCGGCGTCGACCGTGGATTTGCCCGCCAGGGCCGCGCTCATTTGCTGCCCGACCGCGACGCCGATGGCCTGGAACTCGGGGATGGCGGCGAACTGCACGCCGACATACGGGCTCTTGGGCAGGGTGCTGTCGTTCGGGTTGGCGCTGTCGATGGCCTTCTTCTCGGCCTCGGCAAACTTGGCGGCCTTCAGGAACTCGGGGTTGGCATAGGTCGACTTGCGGGTGCCGGTGGGCACCGAGGCCCAGCCCTTTTCCTTGGCCACCAAGTTGATGTAGTCCTTGGACGTGGCCCAGGCGATGAACTTCTGCGCCGCAGCGGCGTTCTTCGTACCCGCAGGGACCGCCAGCGCCCAGGCCCAGAGCCAGTTCGCGCCCTTGGTGGTGGCGCTGTACGGGCCCTGGGCGAAGGCGACCTTGTCGGCCACCTTGCTCTGCTTCGGGTCGGTGATGAATGACGCGGCGATCGTCGCGTCTATCCACATACCGCACTTGCCTTCGTTGTACAGCGCCAGGATTTCGTTGAAGCTGTTCGCCGCCGAGCCGGGCGGGCCGTACTTGGTGAGCAGGTCAACGTATAAGCTGACCGCTTCCTTCCAGGGCTTGCTTTCGAGCTGCGGTTTCCACGCCATGTCGAACCACTGCGCGCCAAAGCTGTTGGCCATCGTCGTCAGGAACGCCATGTTGTCGCCCCAGCCCGGCTTGCCGCGCAAGCAAATGCCGTAGACGCCGTTCTTCGGGTCGTGGATCTTGGCTGCCGCGTCCTTCACGTCGTTCCACATGGGCCGCTCGGCGAACTTGATGCCCGCCTTGTCGGTGAGGTCCTTGCGGTACATCAGCATCGAGCTCTCGCCGTAGAACGGTGCGGCAAACAGCTTGCCGTCCACGCTCAGGCCATTGCGCATCGCCGGCAGCAGGTCGTCGACGTCGTAGGCTGCGTCGGTCTTGAGTTCCTGCAGCCAGCCCTTCTTGCCCCAGATCGGCGTCTCGTACATGCCGATGGTCATGACATCGAACTGCCCGCCCTTGGTGGCGATGTCGGTGGTCACGCGCTGGCGCAGCACGCCTTCTTCCAGCGTCACCCACTTGAGCTTGATGTCGGGGTTGGCCTTCTCGAAGTTCGGGCTGAGCTTCTGCATCTCGATCATGTGGCCGTTGTTCACCGTCGCGATCACGATCTCGGTGGCGGCAAGGGCACCGGCGCTGAAGGCCAGCGTCAACGACAGGGCCAAGGGGGTCAACAGGTTCATGCGATATCTCCTCGTGGATTTGGGGGGCAGTAGCTCAAAGGGCGTCGCGATCTTCACCACGGCGGGCCGAACGATAGGCGCGACGCCGCCGCAGCGCACATACCGCGACGGCAGGTAGATGTACTAAATTGCATCGGTATATCCATAATTTCCCTTAATTTCGGTAATTCGATACCGGTGCAGTCGCCAGCGGCTACGCTGTTGGAGCTCGCTGTGGCGCCACGATCCGTCCGTGGGACAGCCTGGCCCGCCGATGGACTTGGACCGGCAGGGCGCTTGGACGGCGCAGCGCAGCACGCGGCGCGTCATCGCCGGCCGTAACCTCGGGCAGCCCAATTGGGCTCTTGTGCCCCGGGACTTGGTGCCGACTATCCGACTCGAACGGATGACCTACCGCTTACAAGGCGGTTGCTCTACCAACTGAGCTAAGCCGGCGGGTGGAGGACATTTGCGGGGCTGGCGAATTCTAGGAGGCGGCGCTGCCAGGCCGAGCAGCGCTACTTGATGCGCTTGAGCGCCGGGCGAGCCGGGCTGGGGGGTGGCTCGTTCGGCGGCTCGGGCGGCGGCTCATCGGCCGCGGCCGCGGCCACATCCACCAGCGTCGGCGCAGTCCGCGGCGGGCTGTCCTGCTGGACTGGCGCCAGGCGCAGGCCGGCTGCCGGCGCCGGGTTGTCCGTCGCCTGGGGCGACTTGGCCGCTACAGCAGCGCTGCCGTCGCTGGGCACCGGAAAGGCCATGCCCTGGCCGTTCTCGCGGGCGTAGATCGCCACCACATTTTCGATCGGCACGACGATCTCGCGCGCGCTGCCGCCGAACCTGGCCTTGAACTCGACAAACTCGTTGCCGAGCTTGAGACCGCTGGTGGCGTCGAAGCCGACGTTGAGAACGATCTCGTTGTTCTTGACGTACTCGCGCGGCACCTGCACCCGAGGCCCGACATGGACGGCGATGTAGGGCGTGAAGCCGTTGTCGGTGCACCACTCGTGCAGCGCGCGGATCAGGTAGGGCCGGGTCGAACTGCCTTGTTCGTCCTGGCCGGTAGGGATGCTCATGCGCCGCCCCAGCGCTTACTTGCGCATGACCTTCTCAGACGGCGTCAGTGCCTCGATGTAGGCCGGGCGCGAGAAGATGCGCTCGGCGTACTTGAGCAGGGGCCCGGCGTTCTTGGACAGGTCGATGCCGTAATAGTCCAGGCGCCAGAGCAGCGGCGCGATGGCCACGTCAAGCATCGAGAAGTCGTCGCCCAGCATGTACTTGTTCTTCAGGAAGATCGGCGCCAACTGGGTCAGGCGTTCGCTGATCTGCGAGCGGGCACGTTCGAGCTGTTTTTCATTGCTCTTGAGGCCGCTGCGGCCTTCGAGCAGGTTGACATGGGCGAACAACTCCTTCTCGAAGTTGAACAGGAACAGCCGTACCCGGGCGCGGGCGACCGGGTCGCCAGGCATCAGTTGCGGGTGCGGGAAGCGCTCGTCGATGTACTCGTTGATGATGTGCGATTCGTACAGGATCAGGTCGCGCTCCACCAGGATCGGAACCTCGTTGTACGGGTTCATCAGGGCGATGTCTTCGGGCTTGGCGAAGAGGTCGACATCGCGAATCTCGAAGTCCATGCCCTTTTCGAACAGCACGAAGCGGCAGCGGTGCGAATAGGGGCAGGTGGTTCCGGAGTAAAGCACCATCATGGCGTCGCGCTCCCGCGTTTACAGTGATTGGGGCCCGGCCAACAGCGCCGGGTTGTACGAAACGAGAAACGCGGTGGCGGCGGATTCCAAGCCGACCACGGCTGTAGCGCAAGACGGCACTGGGCCACAGGCCCGGCCTGGGCAAGACCCTACTTGATGTCTTTCCAGTACGCCGCGTTCATGCGCCAGGCGATCACGGTGAACACCGCCAGGAACAACAACACCCACACCCCCAGACGCACCCGCTGGTTCTGTGCCGGCTCGCCGATCCACTGCAGGTAGGCCACCAGATCGGCCACGGCGATGTCGTAGTCGCCACGGCTCAGCGTGCCCGGCCGGGTCTGCTCGAAGCCCTTGAAGACATGAACCATCTTCTGCGGCTCGTGCGGGTCCTTCTCCTCGGTCATCAGCATGCGCTGCTCGCCCTGCAGTTGCCACAGCACATGCGGCATGCCGACGTTGGGGAAGACGGTGTTGTTCCAACCGGTGGGCCGCGATGGGTCCGGGTAGAAGCTGCGCATGTAGGTGTAGAGGTAGTCGGCACCGCTGCCATTGGCGCCGGCCCGCGAGCGGGCGACCACCGACAGGTCAGGCGGCGGCGCACCGAAGAAGGCCTTGGCGTCCTTGGCGCTGAGCGCGGTGGTCATCAGGTCGCCGACCTTCTCGCCGGCGAACATCAGGTTCTGGCGGATCTGCTCGTCGCTCAGGCCGATGTCGTTCATGCGGTTGTAGCGCATGTAGGCCGCGGCGTGGCAGTTCAGGCAGTAGTTGACAAACAGCGTGGCGCCGCGCTGCAGCGCGGCCATGTCGGTGACCCTATCCTTGGGGAACTTGTCCCAGGCCGGACCTCCTTCGTTGGCCAAGGCGGTCGCGCCGAAAGTCAGCGCAAAGCTCAGGGCAAGCAATGCCCGGGCGAAGAATTTCGTCATTGTCTTGTCGTCCTCGCTGCGGGATCAGTGGGCGCTGAAAGTGACGCGGTCAGGCACCGGCTTGAAGCTGCCGATCGTGCTCCACCAGGGCATCAGCAGGAAGAAGCCAAAGTAGTACAGCGTGCCGATCTGGGCGATCAAGGTGCCTGTCTCGGACGGCGGCTGGATCCCCAGGTAGGCCAGCACGACGAAGAAGATCACGAAGATGCCGTACAGCCACTTGTGCCAGCCCGGCCGGAAGCGGATCGACTTGACCGGGCTGTTGTCCAGCCAGGGCAGGAAGAACAGGATCACGACCGCGCCGCCCATCACCAGCACGCCCCAGAACTTGGCGTCGAAGGTCTTGAGCAGGACGATCGAGACCAGGGCCGCCACCACGGCCACGATCCGGCCCTTGCCCTTGAGGCCCAGGAACGACACCAGGCCGGCCAGGCCGACGATCACGCACAGCACGTTGACCATGGTGTCGGTGGTGGCGCGCAGCATCGAGTAGTAGGGCGTGAAGTACCAGACCGGGGCGATGTGCGGAGGCGTTTTGAGCGGATCGGCCGGAATGAAGTTGTTGTACTCCAGGAAGTAGCCGCCCAGCTCCGGGCCGAAGAAGATGATGGCGCTGAAGACCATCAGGAAGATGCCGACACCGAAAATGTCATGCACCGAGTAGTACGGGTGGAACGGGATGCCGTCCAGCGGCAGGCCGGTCTTGGCGTCCTTCCTGGCCTTGATCTCGACGCCGTCGGGGTTGTTCGAGCCGACCTCGTGCAGCGCAATGATGTGCGCCACCACCAGCCCCAGCAAGACCAGCGGGACAGCGATCACGTGGAAGCTGAAGAACCGGTTCAGGGTCGCGTCGCCGACCACGTAGTCACCACGGATCAGCAGCGCCAGATCCGGACCGATGAAGGGCACGGCGGCGAACAGGTTGACGATCACCTGCGCCCCCCAGTAGCTCATCTGGCCCCAGGGCAGCAGGTAGCCCATGAAGGCCTCGGCCATCAGGCAGAGGAAGATCGCGCAGCCGAACACCCAGACCAGTTCACGCGGCTTGCGGTAGCTGCCGTAGATCAGGCCACGGTACATGTGCAGGTAGACGACGACGAAGAACGCCGAGGCACCGGTCGAGTGCATGTAGCGGATCAACCAGCCCCAGGGCACATCACGCATGATGTACTCGACCGAGGCGAAGGCCACGCCCGCGTCGGGCTTGTAGTGCATCGTCAGGAAGATGCCGGTGACGATCTGGATCACCAGCACCAGCAACGACAGCGAGCCGAAGATGTACCACCAGTTGAAGTTCTTCGGAGCGTAGTACTCCGACATGTGCTCCTTGTACATCTTGCTGGCCGGGAAGCGGTTGTCCACCCAGGTCATGAGCTTCATGCCCAGCGAGGCGTCGGCGGGAGCGGTCTTGAAATCTGCCATGTCTGCGGACCTTGATTTTTTTGCGGGGACTGCGGGACGCCGTGGCGGCACCGGCCGTGCGGTCAAGCTTTCTTGTCTTCGCCGATCAGCAGCGTGCTGTCGGAAAGGTACATGTGCGGTGGCACCCTCAGGTTGTCGGGCGCGGGCTTGTTCTTGAAGACCCGGCCGGCCATGTCGAAGGTCGAGCCGTGGCAGGGGCAGAGGAAGCCGCCATGCCAGTCGTCGGGCAATGAAGGCTGCGGCCCGGCCGCGAACTTGTCGCTGGGCGAGCAACCCAGGTGCGAGCAGATGCCGACCGTGACCAGGAACTCAGGCTTGATCGAGCGGTGGACGTTGCGCGCGTAGGCCGGCGTCAGATCATCCTGATTGCGTGCCGAATTCGGGTCGGCCAGTTGGCCATCGAGCTTGGGCAATTCGGCCAGTTGCTCGGGGGTGCGACGCACGATCCAGACCGGCTGGCCGCGCCACTCGACGGTCATCTTCTCGCCCGGCTTCAGGCCGCTGATGTTGGCCTCGACCGGCGCTCCCGCAGCCTTGGCGCGCTCGGACGGCGCAAAGGTGCTGATAAACGGCACTGCCATCGCCGCGCCACCCAGGGCACCCACACCGGCCGTCATCGCCACCCAATTGCGCCGGCTGGTGTCGACCTGGCCTTCGCTGGCTGTGCTGTCACTCATGCGTTTCCTTGTGCAGATAATGTTCTGGACGATGACCACGGACGCAGCCTAGGGTCAACCCGGCATTCTAGCCGAGCCTGTTCCAGCAGGCCAGCCAAGGCCTGCCGACTTCGACCTGCGACCAGCCCGGCATCGGCCAGGATTGACGGCCGCTGGCGCTGGGCAATACGCTGGGCAATACGCTGGGCAATACTGCTGGCCGGCGGCAAATTGCACGCCGAGCACCTCAATACAACCTCAACCACTGGAGCACAGCATGGGATTTGCCACCGAGCTCAAAGAATTCGCCATGAAGGGCAACGTCGTCGACCTGGCGGTCGGCGTGATCATTGGCGGCGCGTTCGGCAAGATCGTCGACTCTGCCGTCAAGGATCTGATCATGCCGGTCATCAGCCTGATCCTGGGCGGCAACGCCGACTTCTCCAACAAGTACCTCGTGCTCTCGGGCTCTGCCCCCGTCGGCGCCAGCCTGGCCGAGGCGCAGAAGGCGGCCAACGTCTTTGCCTGGGGCAACTTCATCACCATCTTGATCAACTTCATCATCCTGGCGTTGGTGATTTTCTTCATGATCCGGCAGATCAACCGCATCAAGCGCGATGAGCCGGCACCGGCACCTGCTGCCGCGCCCGCGACCCCAGAGGACGTGTTGTTGTTGCGCGACATTCGTGACAGTTTGAAAGCGCGCTGAACCCTGTCACGCCTGGGCGCTGCGGTGGGCTCAACCTCGCCGCCGCCGGGCCGATATCCAGGCGGTCTGAGTGTCCATCTGGGTGCACCACGCCACGCTCGTGGGGTGGTGCACCCGCCACCATGCCGCCACCACCGCCCCGCCTTCCCGCCAGTCTGGAATCCGCCGTCCAGCGCGTGCGCATGGCCGCACGGGCTGCCGCCGAACGCACCGTCGACAGCCTGGGTCTGGCGGCAATGGCCTCGACCAACGTGTTCCAGCGCGACAGCCTGCTGGGCGCGCAGTTCGAACTCAACCGCAAGCTGGCGATCTTCGCGCTGTCGTTCAACGAGGGCCTGGATGCCAGCGTGGCGCGCGCCGCCAGCGGTCTCGGCGATGCCCCGGCCTCGTCGCCCCACGACATCACCGCGACCAATTGGGACGCGCTCAAACTGGTCGACGACCACCAGGTCGAACTGAGCATCACCGGCGACCGCTTTGCGATGGAGATCGCCCATGCCTGCGAGTGGGAAATCCGCGAGCTCGACGGCTACATCAGCAGCCTGCTGGGCCTGTCGCAGACCGAGCACGAGCGCAACCCGCTGCGCGCCGAACTGATCGGCCAGGCGATGGTGCGGGCAGTCGAGGCCGTCACCGACCGGGCCGAGGTGCGCAAGGTGCTGGGCACCGAACTCGGCCATGCCCTGGCCGTGGCGATGCGCCAGACCTATGCCGACATCGTGGCCGATCTGCGCGGCGCCGGGGTCAAGCCGATCGGCCTGTCGCCGCGCCGGCATCCGCGCCACGCGGCCCTGGCAGGTGTCGGTGGGGGCGACTCGGGCCACGCACCGTTTCAGGACTCGGCCGCGCGTCAGCCAAGTCGAGCCAGCGCGCCTGACAGCGACTGGGAGAGCCTGAACCGACAGGTCGCCGACCCACGCCGCGGCCAGATCCCGGCCGCAGGCTATGGCCGTGGCCGCGATGGTGGTGCCGGCCAGGGCCGCCACCCCGGCTTTGGCAACGGCGCCCATCTGCGCCATGGCCTGCCATCACTGGGCCAGGTCGACCCGGTGCTGATGGCCGTGATCCGACGCCTGAACCATGGCGCCGGCCACGCCGCCCACACCGGCGACCTCGACCAGGCGGTCGCCCGCAGCCGCGGCGGCGGCCGCGCCGCGTGGTCGCCTGCCGACCAGGGGCAGATCGCAGACGCCGAGACATCCGCTTGGGGCGACGCGGCCGAGCCCAACCTGATCCATGTCCACCGCGAGGAGCTGCGCCGGGCGGCACACAGCGGCCTGGACCAGATGGTGATCGACGTCATCGCGACGCTGTTCGACCACATCCTGGCCGACGCCAAGGTGCCGCCGCAGATGGCCCGCTTGATCGCCCGGCTGCAACTGCCGGTGCTGCGCGCGGCGCTGGGCGACCCGGCCTTCTTCTCGTCGCG
This sequence comes from Burkholderiales bacterium, assembly GCA_025350145.1. Classification (GTDB taxonomy): domain Bacteria; phylum Pseudomonadota; class Gammaproteobacteria; order Burkholderiales; family Burkholderiaceae_C; genus Pseudaquabacterium. The sequence goes on from JANXYH010000075.1 coordinate 26,519, forward strand.
ACGCCACCCGGTGCGGCGACTGGTCAACCGCATCGCCTCGCTGGCCAGCGCCAGCGACGACCTCGACAGCGCCGAAGGCCAGGCGCTGCTGCAGCGGGTGCAGGAGTTGATCCAGCAGATCGTCGACGGCGACCTGGAGCAGCTTGATGTCTACGCCCAGACCCTGAGCGCGCTGGAAGCATTTGTCGCCGAGCAGGCCCGGGCCCACGTCCACGCCAACGGCCAGACCGACGAACTGCTGGCGCGCAAGGAAGTGCAACTGGCCCAGCAGCAACGCTTTGCGCAGGAGCTGGACGGCGCGCTGGCCAACCTGCCGATGGCCGACTACCTGCGCGACTTTCTGGCCAAGACCTGGAGCCGGGTGATCGCCAGCGCCGAGCAGGTGCATGGCCTGGACAGCTCGCCGGCGCAGCGCATGCGCGCCGCCGGCCGCGAGCTGGTGATGAGCGTGCAGCCCAAGGGCCTGCCGGCGCAACGCAAGCTTTTTCTGCAGCAACTGCCGCAGTTGATGAAGGATCTGAACCAGGGCATGGACCAGATCCGCTGGCCCGACGAGGACCGCCGCGCATTCTTCGCCAAACTGCTGCCGGCCCATGCCGAGTCGCTGCGCGGCCAGCCGATGACGACGCTGGAGCACAACCTGCTGGCGCGGCGCATCGACACCGCGCTGGCCACGCCGCTGCCCAACCTGTCGGACCTGCCGCCGGTCACCGCCGCAGTCCATCCGCCGGGCGCCGTCCCGCCCGAGCTGCCGCTGGTGTTCACGCCGGCCGAGGCGCAGGCCGTCGGGCTGATCGAAGAGTCGGCCGTCGACTGGCGTGCGCCGGTCGGCGTCGACCTCGCCGCCGAGCCCGAAATCAGCGCTGCCGACTTGGCTTTGGCCGGCATGCCCGCACCCGAGCCGGTCGAGCCCAGCCGCGGCCTGTCTCTGGCCGACCATGTCCAGATCGGATTTGCCTACCAGATGCACCTTGAGGGCCAATGGCGCAAGGTGCGCCTGACCCATGTCAGCGCCGGCCGCAGCTTCTTCGTCTTCAGCCATGGCGCCAGGCAGCGCAACACCGTCTCGGTGACCTACCGCGTGCTCAGCCGGCTGTGCGAGACGCAGCGGCTGCGGGCGTTCGAGAGCGCCTTCTTGCTCGAGCGCGCCACCGCCCGGGCACGCCGCCAATTGGCCGAGCTGCGTCCGCCGGCTTGAGGCTGGCGCCCGCCTGGGCAGGCCCGGCCAATGCCCAAGGCCGGCTGATTTGTCAGGTCAATTGCCGGGCCATGGCCGCCGCCGCGATCAGGCTGGACGGGTCGGCGCGACCGCTGCCGGCGATGTCGAAGGCAGTGCCGTGGTCCGGGCTGGTGCGCGCGAACGGCAGGCCAAGAGTCACGTTCACGCCCTGCTCCACGCCCAAGTACTTGACCGGGATCAGGCCGTGGTCATGGGTCATGGCCACGACGATGTCGAACTCACCCGGGTGGCCGGGCGCATGGCGGGCGCGCATGAAGACGGTGTCGGGCGCAAACGGGCCGCGCGCGTCTATGCCCTCGGCCCGTGCCGCAGCAACCGCCGGAGCGATGAAGGCGATCTCTTCGTCGCCGAACAAACCGCCCTCGCCGGCATGCGGGTTCAGGCCGGCCACGCCGATCCGCGGCGCAGCCATGCCCCAGGCGGCGGCCGCACGGTGGGCAATGCGCAGGGTCGCCAGCACGGCGCCGAAGTCCAGCGCCGCAATCGCCTGGCGCAGGCTGAGGTGAATCGTCACCAGCACCACCCGCAGCTCGGGATTGGCCAGCATCATCCGCACCGGCGGCGGGCCCGCGCCCTGGTCGGCCAGGGCCTGCAGCATCTCGGTGTGGCCCGGGTAGGGCAGGCCGGCGGCGGCCAGTGCCTCCTTGTGGATCGGTGCGGTCACCAGCGCCCGTGCCCGCCCGGCCATGGCCAGCGCAGCGGCGGCGCGGATGCAGGCGGCGGCGGCGGCGCCGGCGCCGGCATGGACCTGGCCCTGGCTCAGGTGCAGCAGGCCGGCCGGCAGGTCCGGCGGCGGCCATACGGCCAGGCAGTCCGGCGGCACCAGAGCGATGGCTTCGGGCGAATCCAACTGGGCCAGCGGCAGCAGCAGGCCGCATTGCGCCACCGCCCGGCGCATCACCGCGACATCGCCGACCACCAGCGCCCGGCCGAGCGCACCGGCCGCCGCCGCTCGGGCAATCGTTTCCGGGCCGATGCCGCAAGGGTCGCCCATGGTCAAGGCCAGCCAGGATGGGTCAGTCATGGGTCAAAGTGAAAGCTCGCCACGGTCCGGGGCCTGGCCCCGCAACGTGAGCGTTGGCCTGGCCCGCGAAAGTCTGCGGACGATAATTGCCGGCACTGCCATGGACTCTGCCCTTCCCGCGCAAACACTGAAGTACCCGAGCCGGGTGGACTGGAGCGCCTGATGCGCCGACTCTGGCTGATTTTCTCCCAGGCGGCAACGGTGACGCTGGCGCTGCTGTTTGTCGTCGGCACGCTCAAGCCGCAATGGCTGTTGCGCGATGGCCAGCCCTTGACCGAGGTGGTGTCGCTGCGCACCGCAGCGCCAGCGCCCGCACCTGGCGCCAGCGCCGGCATGGTCCAGGCCAGTTTCAGTGGCTACGCCGGGGCCGCGCGCATCGCCTCGCCGGCGGTGGTCAGCGTGATCGCCAGCAAGGGCGGGCCGGTCGAACCGCACGGCCAGGACCCGGCGCTGCGCTTCTTCTTCGGCGACCGCGCCAACGCCCAGCAGCAGACCGGCTTCGGCTCGGGCGTGATCGTGTCACCGCAGGGCATCTTGCTGACCAACAACCACGTGGTCGAGTCGGCCCGCGAAATCGAGGTGCACCTGGCCGATGGCCGCCAGGCCCGTGCCGAGGTCGTCGGCGCTGACCCCGAGACCGACCTGGCGGTGCTGCGCATCCGGCTCGACCGGCTGCCGTCGCTCACGCTCGGGCGCTCGGCGGCGCTGCAGGTCGGCGACGTGGTGCTGGCGATCGGCAACCCGTTCAATGTCGGCCAGACCGTCACCTCCGGGATCATCAGCGCGCTCGGCCGGCAGGGGCTGGGGCTGTCGACATTCGAGAGCTTCATCCAGACCGACGCCGCGATCAACCCCGGCAACTCCGGTGGCGCCCTGGTCGATGTGCAGGGCCAGTTGGTCGGCATCAACACGGCGATCTTTTCGCGCAGCGGCGGCAACCTCGGGATCGGTTTCGCAATCCCGGTCGATGTCGCCCGGCAGGTGATGGAGGGCCTGCTGCGCGACGGCAGGGTGACGCGCGGCTGGATCGGGGTCGAGCCGCGCGACCTCTCGCCCGAGTTCGCCGAGAACTTCAAGCTGCCGATCAAGGACGGCGTGCTGATCACCGGCGTGTTGCGCGACGGGCCGGCCAGCCGGGGCGGCCTCAGGCCCGGCGATGTGGTGGTCTCGGTGGCCGGCAGCCCGGTGCTCAACACCGCGCAGTTGCTCAACGCGGTCGCCGCGCTCAAGCCCGGCAGCAGCGCTGCGCTGGGGGTGCAACGCGGCTCACAGGCGCTGCAACTGAACCTGCAGGTGGCGCAGCGGCCACAGCCGCCACGCCGGCCGCCAGGCTGATCGCGGCCACTTGCCAACCTGCCGAAGGCAGATCGGCTGCAGCTCAGGCGTGAATGCCGATCAGGCCTTGGCCGAGCCGTCGGCGGATTCGGGCGCGCTGGTCTTGCGAATGAACACCTGGGCCGACCAGATGCCGATCTCGTACAGCAGGCACATCGGTATCGCCAGCGACAACTGCGAGACCACGTCGGGTGGCGTGATCACGGCCGCGACGACGAACGCGCCGACGATGAAATAGCCGCGCCAGGCGCGCAACTGGGCGATCGTCACCACCCCCATGCGCGCCGCGACCACCACCGCCACCGGCACCTCGAAGGCCGCGCCGAAGGCGATGAACATCGTCAGCACAAAGCTCAGATAAGCCTCGATGTCAGGCGCGGCGGTGATGCTCTTGGGGGCAAAGCTCTGGATGAAGCGGAACACCTGGCCAAAGACGAAGAAGTAGCAGAACGCCACCCCGGCGGCGAACAGCAGCGAGCTCGACACCACCAGCGGCAGCACCAGTCGCTTCTCATGGTTGTACAGCCCCGGCGCAACAAACGCCCAGACCTGGTAGAGCACCACCGGCAAGGCCAACAAGAACGCCGCCAGGAGGGTGATCTTGAGCGGCACGATGAAGGGCGAGATGACGTTGGTGGCAATCAGCGTCGCGCCCTTGGGCAGGTTGGCGATCAGCGGCGCGGCCAGCAGGTCGTACAGGCCCGACGGCGTCGGCCACAGGCAGAGCAGGCCAAACATCAGCGCCACCGCGATCAGCGCCCGCACCAGGCGGTCGCGCAGCTCGATCAGGTGCGAGACGAAGGGCTGCTCGGTGCCGGCCAGTTCGTCCTTCTTGTCGGGCTCACCAGTGCTCATGACGGCTTCCTGGCCGGGCGGTGCCGCGCCACCCGCGCTGCGGCCGACTGCACCTGGCCGCGCACGCCGTTGCGCTGCTTGTACCAACGCGGCATGGCGCTGCGCTTGAGCCGCCAGCGCTTCTTCGGATGCTTGTACTCGGGCGCCGGCGGGGTCCAGATTGGCGCCGGGCTGCCGTTGTCGAGCAAACCGCTGCCGAAGCCGGCCCTGGCCTCCTGCATCGCCTTGCTGGCCTCGTCGACACTGGTCTGGATCGTCTGCCCCATCTCGTGCGCGGCGGTCTCGAACTGCGACTTCACCTTGTGCAGCTCCTCCAGGTCGATCGAGCGCTTGACCTCGGCCTGCACGTCGGCGACATAGCGGCGCGCCTTGCCGACCAGCGCGCCGACGGTGCGCGCCACGCCGGGCAGTTTCTCGGGCCCGATCACGATCAGTGCGACCGCGCCGATCAGGGCGATCTTGTCAAAGCCGAAATCGATCATTCAAGGGAGGTGCGGCCGGCGCCTGGTGGCCGGCCAAAGTCAATGGGCCGTGGCGGGGCGGCGAATCAGGCCTTGGACTTAGCCTGTACGTCGACCGTGTTCGCGTCGGTCGCTGCCATGTTGGCGGTGACCTGGACCGGGGGCCCGCCGGCCGCCGCAGTCTCGGGCGTGGCGCTGCCATCGCGCACGCCGTCCTTGAAACCTTTGACCGCCGAGCCCAGGTCGGAGCCGATGTTTTTGAGCTTCTTGGTGCCGAAGATCAGCACCACCACAGCCAGCACGATCAGCCAATGCCAAATGCTGAACGATCCCATTGCAGACTCCTGAAGACGAATCCGGCGATTCTACCGGCGGGCGTTGTTTTGCCGGCCGGCTCAGCCCTTGGCCCAGGGCCGCGGGCCGCCCATCACATGCAGGTGCAGGTGCATCACCTCCTGGCGGCCATCGGCACCGGTGTTGATGACATGGCGGTAGCCGTTGCTCACGCCCAGTTCGCGCATCAGTTGCGGCGACAGCGCCATCATTCGCCCGAGCAGGCCCGCATGCTCCGGGCCGACCGCCTCCATGCTGGCGATGTGCGCCTTGGGCACGATCAGGATGTGCACCGGCGCCCAGGGGTGGATGTCGTGGAAGGCGATCAGCTCGTCGTCCTCATGGACCTTGCTGGCCGGGATCTGTCCGGCGGCGATCTTGCAGAAGAGGCAGTTCGGGTCGGAGGACATGGTGGCGGGGCGTGGGGGGGAAAAGCAGAAAGTTGGCGGCGATTCAGGCGCCGTCGGGCGCTTCATCGGCCTGGCGCTGCGCGGTCTTGCGCAGGGCAAACTCGTCCAGCCCGGACAGGCCTTCGCGCCGCGCCAGTTCGGCCAGCACGTCGGCGGGCCGCAGGCCGAAAGCCGCCAGGGCGATCATGCAGTGGAACCACAGGTCGGCGACCTCGCCGACGAGCTTGGCGCGGTCACCGTCCTTGGCCGCCATCACCGTCTCGGTCGCCTCCTCGCCGATCTTCTTCAGGATCGCGTCGGTGCCCTTGGCGAACAACCGGGCGACGTAGCTGGTCTGCGGGTCGCCACCGGCGGCCGGCAGGCGCGACTCGATCACCCCGGCCAGGCGGGCCAGCAGGTCCTGGGACGGGCCGGGCGGGTTCATCGTCGGTAGATCTGTGCCGGATCCTGCAGCACCGGCTCGACCGTTTGCCACTGGCCATCGGCATAACGGCGGTAGAAGCAGGAGTGCCGGCCGGTGTGGCAGGCAATGCCGGGCTGGTGGCCGAGCTGGGTTACCTTGAGCAGCAGCACATCGGCGTCGCAATCGATGCGCAGCTCATGCAACTGCTGGAAATGGCCGGACTCCTCGCCCTTGTGCCAAAGCCGCTGGCGCGAGCGGCTCCAGTACACCGCCTGGCCGGTGTGCAGGGTGCGCGCCAGGGCTTCGCGGTTCATGAAGGCCAGCATCAGCACATCACCGCTGCCCGCCTCCTGCGCAATCGCCGGGATCAGCCCGTCGGCGTCCCACTTCAATTCATCGGCCCAGTCCATTGCCGGCAGTGTAGTCAGGGCTGCCTTATCAGTCCTGGCATTCAGTCCTGGCGATGCGTGGCACCCAGGTAGCCGCGCTCGGCGGCGAACCAGCGCAGGACCGGCACGGTGCCCGGCAGCACCGGGCCGACGCTGACCGGCAGGCCGCTCCAGGCCATGGCCTGGCCCTCGCGCATCTGCAATTCGCCCTGCCACTCGAACACCTTGCAAAAGTGCAGCCGTACCCGCGCATGGGGATAGTCGAAGACCTGCTGCTGCCAGGCTTGAGCGGCGGCGATGGTGATGCCCAGTTCCTCGTGCAGCTCGCGGGCCAGCGCCTGCTGGACCGACTCGCCGGGCTCGAACTTGCCGCCCGGGAACTCCCAGAAGCCGGCGTAGACCTTGCCCTCGGGCCGGCTGGTCAGCAAGAAGTCGCCCGCGCCCGCCCCGGCCAGGCCACTGCGGATCAGTACGCCTACGGCGACATCGACCGCCGGCCGGTCCGGGCGGGCGATGCCATCGACCGAGCTGACCGGCTCAGACACGGTCCAGGCCGTCGGGCGGCACCTCGGCCTGCGGACCGGCCACAGCCGCGTCGCCGTGCACGCCCTGGCCGGCCCAGTCGCGGGCGAACTGGTAGGCCACCCGGCCCGAGCGCGAGCCGCGCTCCAGCGCCCAGACCAGGCTGGGCTGGCGGGCGGCGGCGATCTCGCCTTCGGCCACGCCGAAGTGGCGCAGCCACTGGCCGACGATCACCAGGTACTCGGGCTGGCTGAACGGGTAGAAGCTGATCCACAGGCCAAAGCGCTCGGACAGCGAGATCTTCTCCTCGACCACCTCGCCGGGATGGACCTCGCCGTCGTCGGTGTGGGTGTAGCTCAGGTTCTCCTTCATGTACTCGGGCAGCAGGTGGCGGCGGTTGCTGGTGGCGTAGATCAGCACGTTGTCGCTGGACTGGGCGATGCTGCCGTCGAGGATCGACTTCAGCGCCTTGTAGCCCGGCTCGCCCTCGTCGAAGCTGAGGTCGTCGCAGTAGACGATGTAGCGCTCGGGCCGTTCGGCGACCAGGTCGACCAGATCGGGCAGATCCACCAGATCGGACTTGTCGACCTCGATCAGGCGCAGGCCTTGCGCCGCGTAGGCGTTCAGGCAGGCCTTGATCAGCGAGCTTTTGCCGGTGCCGCGGGCGCCCGTCAGGAGCACGTTGTTGGCCGGCAGGCCGGCGACGAACTGGGCGGTGTTGCGCACCAGCTTGGCCTTCTGGCCGTCGACTTCCTGCAGATCGGCCAGGCCGATGGCCGAGACCTGGCGCACCGACTGCAGCCAGCCCGAGCCGCCGCGCTTGCGGTAGCGGTAGGCGATGCCCGCGTTCCAGTCCGGCGCGGCCAGCGGGTGCGGCAGGATGGCTTCGAGGCGGGTCAGGAGTTGTTCGGCGCGGGCGGCCAGGCTGTCGAGGGTGGGGTTCATCGGGCGGCAGTGTAGAAAAGTCAGGCCGGGCCTGCCGGCACGGCCAGCACCTGTCCGTCGGCAATCGCGAACAACCGGTCACCGCGCCGGCGCGGCAGGGCGAACATGCCGGTGAACTCGCCAAAGGCCGGCAGCACGCCGACCGCCGCACCGAAGTGAAAACACGGCAGGCGCAGCCGCTCGCGCGCCCGGCCGCCGAGCACGACGCAGGGGTGGACATGGCCGGCCAGCACGTAGGCGCCGGGCAGCGGCTCGGGCTGGTGCGAGAGCGCCCAGGCGCCCAGCCGCAGCGGGCCGTCGACAACGGCGATGCCCAAGGCCGCCGGCGGGTCACCGGCGTGGGCGTCGTGGTTGCCGCGCACCAGGGTCAGCGCCAGGTCGGCGTGTTGCTCGCGCCAGTCGGCAACGGCCCGCATCGTCTGCACAGTCTGGGCATGGGCCGAGTGCAGCAAGTCGCCCAGGAACACGATCTGCCGCGCCGCCGTGGCCTGGACCAAGGCGCTGAGGCGGCTCAGGCTGCGGGCGGTGGTGCCGGCCGGCACCGGCACGCCGCAGCGGCGAAACGACTGGGCCTTGCCGATGTGGGCGTCGGCGACGAGCAGGCAGCCCAGCGCCGGGTCGAAGGCGGCACGGTCGGCCAGCAGCAGCAGGCTGGCGTCGGGCCGCAGTTGCAGCGCCAGCGCAGCGCTCACGAACCCAGTCGCGGCAGCACCAGATCGAGGTGTTCGGTCGGCGCGCGCCGAAAGCCCGAGCGGGCGTAGCGCTGCAAGCGGCCGACGATCAGCGCCGTCAGCGCCGAGGCCAGTGCCTGCGCCTGCAGCGTCGGCGTGTCCGCACCGTTGGCGTGGGCGGCGCTGCGCAGGCTCTGACGCAACTGGCCCTCGACCCGGTCAAAGAACTGGTTCATCCGCGCGTTCAGCCGCTCATGCTCGAACACCAACGCATCGCCGACCATCACCCGCACCATCCCCGGGTTGCGCTCGGCAAATTGCAGCAGCACGCTGGCGATCCGCTGGGCCTGGGCGGCGCCGGCCGGTTCGCGCTCAACGATCTGGTTGATGAGGCTGAAGACGCTGGACTCGATGAACTCGATCAAGCCCTCGAACATCTGCGCCTTGCTGGCGAAATGGCGGTACAGGGCGGCCTCGCTGACGCCGAGCTTGGCCGCCAGGGCGGCCGTGGTGATGCGTTCGGCGCCAGGCTGCTGCAGCATCTCGGCCAGCGTTTGCAGGATCTGCACCCGCCGCTGCCCCGGGCGTGGCCGTTTGCGCGCTGCGGCGCCGGCCGGGGCCGGCTCCTCTGGCTGCGCCGCACCGGACGGGTCGGTCAGTTCGGACATCGAGGGCGGCAGGCGAGGGGTGTAAGGGCAGGCGGGGCGGGCCCGGATGCGGCCACTGCGAAACGATTCTGGCACGCCGATCCGGCCGGTCTCGGCGCGCCGGGGGCAGGTAAACACTGACCCTCAGGCGGGCCGCGCCAGCGCGCTCCAGCGGCGCAGCGCATGCAGCTTGCGCACCCGGCGGTCGACATAGGCCGGCCGCATCGACAGCCGCCCCGTTCCCGGCGCCGCCAGCCTTGGCCCGGGCCCGCGCGGCAGCCGGACATAGCGCTGCATCCAGACCGTGGCCATGCCGATCCGACGCGCCGATTTGAGGTGCTCCAGCGTGTCCTCGACCAGCACGCAGCGGCTGGTCCGCACGCCCAGGCGCAGGGCCACCGTGCGCAGCATCCGGGCGTCGGGCTTGGGCCGCAGGTGGCCGAACATCGCCATGTCCTCGATCGCGATCAGGCCATCGAACAGCCGGCGGATGCCCAAGCCATCCAGCACCCGCTCGGCGTAGGCGCGTGGCGCATTGGTGAGGATGAATTTGCGCCCCGGCAGGCGGGCCAGCGCGGCGAAATCATGGCGCTGCCCGCTCAAGCGCCGCTCCAGGTCGCTGAACTGGTGGGTGGCGTGGAGGAAGTCGGCCGGCTTGACGCCGTGGTGGCGGATCAGCCCGAGCAAGGTGGTGCCGTAGCGGCGCCAGTACTCGCGCGCCAGCAGCCGCGCCGGCTCGGCCGCCAGGCCGGTGATGCGCTGAACATAGTCGCCCATCGCGACATTCAGCGCGCCAAAGATCCAGGCGCCGGCATCGTGCAGGGTGTTGTCGAGATCGAACAGCCAGACGCCGCCGGCCGCGCGCATGCGGTTCACGACGGTCCGCTCTCAGTGCGAGCGGATCATCGTGCGGAACCTTGGCGGCGTCACGACGGTCCGCTCTCAGTGCGAGCGGATCATCGTGCGGAACCTTGGCGGCGTCACCATGGTC
>JANXYH010000094.1 GCA_025350145.1 Burkholderiales bacterium
CCAGCGAGACGACGGCCTACCTCAAGGACCGCGGCTATAACAAGTAAGCGGTAGCGCCCGCGGTTATCGCTTTCGCGTGCCCGGCGGCACGCGAAAGCGACGCGGAAACACGACTCTCCTTCGTCACGAACCATCGGAACAGCGGACCATGGCAGCCGTTCACTTGAGCGGAATCAACAAGCGCTTCGGCGAGACGCACGTCATCCGCGGCGTCGACATCGATATCGACGACGGCATGTTCTGCGTGCTGGTCGGACCGTCCGGGTGCGGCAAGTCGACGCTGCTGCGGATGGTCGCCGGTCTGGAAACGATCGACGAGGGCGAGATCTTGATCGGCGGCAGGGTCGTCAACGACCGGCCGCCCAAGCAGCGCGACATCGCGATGGTGTTTCAGAACTATGCGCTCTACCCGCACATGACGGTGCGCGAGAACATGTCGTTCGCGCTCGATCTGGCGAAGCGACCGAAGGCCGAGATTGAGCAGCAGGTCAAGCGCGCCGCCGACATCCTCGGGCTCGTACCCTACCTCGATCGCTACCCGCGCCAGCTCTCCGGCGGCCAGCGGCAGCGCGTGGCGATGGGCCGGGCGATCGTGCGCGATCCCCAGGTGTTCCTGTTCGACGAACCGCTCTCCAACCTCGACGCGAACCTGCGGGTGCAGATGCGCACCGAGATCCGCGAACTGCACCAGCGACTGAAGACGACGTCGATCTACGTCACGCACGACCAAACCGAGGCGATGACGATGGCCGACAAGATCGTCGTGCTGAAGGACGGCGTCGTCGAGCAGGCGGGCGGACCGCTCGAGCTCTACGACCGTCCGCTGAACACGTTCGTCGCCGGCTTCATCGGGTCGCCGGCGATGAACCTGCTGCCCGGCATCGCACGCGCTGCGGGCGGCGCGCTGCATGTCGACCTGGGTCATGGCACCTCCCTGCCGCTGCCCGCCGACGCGCGTGCTGATGACGGGCAGGCGGTGCTCTACGGTGTGCGGCCGGAACACTTCGAGCCAGGTGCTGACGGCCTGCCGGTCGAGGTCGTCGTGGTCGAGCCCACCGGCGCCGACACGCAGCTGTATTGCCGCTTCGCCGGCCATGACGTCGTTGCGGCGATCCGCGAGCGTGCCGGATGCCGCACCGGCGATCGCATCGCGCTCATGCCCGACTTGCGGCGGGCGCACCTGTTCGACGCCGCCAGCGGACGGCGCCTGGTCGCCTGAACCGACGAGCGGAGAGGCGACGCATGGAGGGCACCACGACTGGCCGCGAAGCGTTGTCGCCGCCGCTGCGCAAGCCGGCGGCACGCCGCGCGAAGGCTCAGCAAAGCCGCAGGCTGTGGCCATTCCTGTTGCCGAGCGCGGTCGTCACGTTCCTCATCCTGCTGTATCCGCTGGGCTATGCGTTCTACCTGAGCCTGTTCAATTACTACCTGGACACTGGCGCGAGCACGTTCGTCGGTTTTGCCAATTACGCCGACCTGTTCGCGGACACGCGATTCTGGGGGGCGTTGACGCGCACCATCGGCATCGTTCTCGCCGCCGTCGGACTGGAGTTCTGCGTCGGTCTTGCCGTTGCCTACGGCCTGTACCGGCTGACCTTCGGCGTAAGCGCGCTCAACCTGTTGATGTTCCTGCCGCACATCATCACGCCGGTGGTGGCCGCGCTGTTTCTCAAATGGATCTTCGCGGGGCGCTGGGGACTGCTCGATTCGCTGCTCGCGGGCTTGGGCATCTTCGGACCCGATTGGCTTGGCAATCCGTTCTGGGCGCGGGTGACGGTCGTGCTCGCCGACGCCTGGCAGTTCACGCCGTTCATGATCCTCGTGCTCTTCGCCGGGCTCAACACCGTCGACCAGAGCCAGATCGAGGCCGCGCAGATCGACGGTGCCTCGGGACGGCAGATCCTTTTCCGCATCATGCTGCCGTCGATCGCGCCGATCATCGCGTTCGTATTGACGATGCGAATGATGGACGCGTTCCGGTACTTCGACACGATCTACGTCCTCACCGGTGGCGGTCCCGGCACGGCAACGGAGACGCTGACGATGCAGACCTACGCGCTCGCCTTCCGCCTGTTCCAGATCGGCAAGGCATCGGCGCTCGGCGTCGTGACGCTGCTGATCGTGCTGGCGTTCGCGTCGATCATCATCGCCACCGTCGGGCGCGGGAAAGGTCATTCTCGATGAACGCCGGACGTTTCCGCACGTCGCAGCTGCTCCTGTTCGTAGCACTTGCCGCGTTCACGTCGGTGATGCTCACGCCGGTGCTGTGGGCGCTCATGACGTCGATCAAGCAGCCCATCGACGCGTTCGCAATCCCGCCCAAGATCGTGTTCGAGCCGACGTTCGAGTTCCATCGCCAGGTCTGGTTCGAGAAGGGCTTCGGCTGGTTCCTGCTCAACAGCGCCGTCATCGCGGTGTCGACCGTCGTCATCTCGGTGTCGATCGGCACGATGGCGGCCTACGCGCTGTCACGGATGAGCGGCAAAGCCGCGGGCGGCATCATGCTGGCGTTGCTGTCGCTGCGGATGTTCCCGCACATGCTGCTCGCGATCCCGTTTTTCATCCTCGCCAAGCATCTCAATCTCATCGACACCTATCCGGCGATGGTGCTGGCGCTGGTGGCGATCAACCAACCGTTCACGATCTGGCTGATGCACAGTTTTTTCGTCGACGTGCCGAGGGAGATCGACGAGGCCGCTGCGATCGACGGCGCCAGTGAATGGCAGACGTTCTTCAGGGTCGTGCTGCCGATCGTGCGGCCCGGACTGTGGGTGACGGCGCTGTTCAGCCTGCTGCTCGCGTACAACGAGTTCCTGTTCGCGCTGGTATTGACGGGACCGAACACCAAGACGCTCCCGGTGGCGATCGCCGAGTATGGCGGCGAGGATCTCAACTACTGGTCGCTGTCGGCCGCAGCAGCGATCGCCATCATGATTCCGATCGTCCTGTTCATGATGGCGCTGCAGAAGCACCTGGTGCGGGGGCTGGCACTCGGAGCGGTGAAGTGACGCACGCGCCGCCCCTCGAACCTGGGTTGGTGGACACGCATCAGCACTTCTGGTGGATCGGACGGCACGATTATCCGTGGCTCGACCATGCGCCCGCCATCCACCGCGATTACGGGCTGGAAGACCTGCGTTCCGTGCTGGGCGACATTACGGCAACGGTGCTCGTGCAGGCGTCGCCCACGGTGGCCGAGACGCGGACACTGATCGACCTCGCAGGAGTGTCCGGCGGCCTGGTGCGCGGTGTCGTGGGGTGGGTCGATTTGGCCGCGCACGACGCGGGTGTTGCGATTGCGGACCTCGCGGCGCACGGCATCGTCAAGGGCGTGCGGCCGATGCTCGGCTTCATCGAGGACCCGCGCTGGATCCTGCGCGACGACGTGCGGCCAGCGCTCGACGCGCTCGCGCGGCACGGCCTACGGCTGGACGTCCCGGCGCGCCCGCGCCACCTGCTGCTGCTGCCTGAACTGGCGCAGCGCCACCCGACGCTTGCGATGGTTATCGACCATGGCGCCAAACCGGCGATCGCACGCGGCGAGTTCGAGCCGTGGGCGCGCGATATCGCATTGGTCGCGCGCGAAACGCGCATGTACTGCAAGCTCTCCGGCCTCGCCACCGAAGCGAAGGTTGACTGGGACGACGATGACCTGCGGCCCTACGTTGACCATCTGCTCGAATGCTTCGGCGCCGGCCGGCTGATGTGGGGCAGCGACTGGCCCGTTGTCGATCTGGCGGGCGGCATGTCGCGCTGGCGCGAGGCAGCGCTGCGGCTCGTTCCCGCTTCGCTGCAGCGGGCGATCATGCGCGAGACCGCGGTCGCCTTTTACGGACTTTGAACGAGCCTTCCAGATCCGCCATGTTCTACGAACTGCGCATCTATACCCCGGCGGCAGGTCGCCTCGACGACCTCGTCACGCGCATCGGGTGGGACATGGTGCCGTTTTTCGAGCGCCATGGCTTTGCGCCGCGGCTCGGGCAATGGACGGTCGTGGCAGGCGAGACGATGGCGGCGTTCGTATGGCTGTTGCGATGGCCGTCGATGGATCAGCGTGCGGCCGCATTCGCTGGCCTTGGCGGGGACGCCGAATGGCAGACGCTGCGCGTGCGTACCAACGGGACGGGGGAGATGGTGAAGCGCTACGATATCCGCTTTCTCGCACCCGCGAAGGCTTGGCTCCGACAGCCGGAGGAACGGCATTGGCCGGCGTCGCACGGGCGCCTCGTTGATCTGCGCGTGCATCCTATTGCTGTCGGGCGCACCGGCGCGGCGGACACCGTGCTCGCCGAAGTCGATCTCCCGGCGCTCGCGGCGTGTGGTGCATCCCCGATCGGCGTGTTCGACAATATCGCGGGCGGTCCGGCGACGCCCGGCGTCACGATGCTCCTCGGGTGGCCCGGCTACGACGAGCGCCAGCAGGGACTCGCGCAGTACGCGCGGCGGGCGGACGTCGTCGCGGCGCGGCGTAGCGAGTGCGAGCGATGGGCCGGGGAGCATGTCGTCGGCGACGGCAGCTCAGTGTTGCTTGAGCCCACGCGTTTTGCTTCGCCGTCCCACTCCTGAGGAATCTTCATGCAGCGACCTTGTCTCGGCTTCATCGGCATCGGCATCATGGGGGAGGCGATGACGCGACGCCTGCTCGATCGCGGCTGGCAGGTCACCGCGTGGAATCTGGAGCGCGAGCGTCTGGACTTTGTGACGCCGCATGGCGCCGTCGCTGCGGTGTCGCCAGCCGACGTCGTGGACGCGTCCGATATCGTGCTGATGTGCGTGCTCGACGGCGATGCCGTGCAGAAC
The DNA here is from genome assembly GCA_025350145.1 of Burkholderiales bacterium. GTDB lineage: Bacteria > Pseudomonadota > Gammaproteobacteria > Burkholderiales > Burkholderiaceae_C > Pseudaquabacterium. Next base: position 4,801 of record JANXYH010000094.1, read on the forward strand.
TGCGTGTTCGGACCCGCGGGTCTGGCGACGGCGCGCGAGACGCGGGGCAAGCTCGTGATCGACCTGTCGACGATCGATCCCGATGCGACGCGCGACATGGCCGCGCGCGCCTTCGCCAATGCCGGTCTTGACTGGATCGACTGCCCGGTCTCCGGTGGCCCGACGGCTGCGCGCGCAGGCGCGCTCACGATCATGGCCGGCGGCGAGGCCGCAGCATTCGAGCGCGGACGAACTGTACTTGCCGAGATCGGGACAAACGTCACTCGCATGGGACCGGTGGGCGCGGGCCAGACGGCGAAGATCATCAATCAGGCGATCGTCGGCGTCGGCTACGTCCTAATGACGGAGGCCGCGTTGCTTGCCGAAGCTGCGGGCATCGACGCGGCCCGGCTGCCCGAATGCCTCGCCGGGGGCTTCGCCGACAGCGAACTGTTGCGCAAACTCTATCCGCGCATCCAGCGACGCGACTTCGAACCGCCGCAGGCCTACGCACGCCAGCTCCTCAAGGACATGAAGGCCGTCGGGGAGTTCGCGCACGCGGTGGGGTGCGAACTGCCGCTTGTCTTGCAGGCGCGCGACCGCTTCGCGCAGTACGTCGACAGCGGCCATGCGTTGTCCGATCCGGCGTCCCTGATCCAGCTCTACGAGTGAGCGCGCCCTGCGAACAACTGATGCCTCATTGCAAGACCTCACCCGAAAGGAACCAGTCATGACCTCTGATAACCGGCGCGTCGCGCTCCCGGAGCCGTTCAGGCTCAAGCCGTACTACGATCCGCTCCGCGTCGCCGACGTTTGCGACGCGCTCGACGGCATCGGCTACATGAACATCGGCCTCGTCGCACCGGAGATTCGTGCGCTGTCGCGGGGAACACGCTTTTGGGGCGTCGCCTTCACCGTGCGCTGCGTACCTGCGAACCGGCCGATGTGGAAGCTCGGGACGACGCCTGAGATCGTCGATGCGCACGACATCTGGTTCAAGGAGGTCGGGATCGGCGTCTGGCGCTTCTACGACAAACTCCAACCGGGCCATGTCGTCTGCGTCGACACCGGCGGTGCGCCGCCGGTCGGCCTTTGGGGCTCTGAGAACTCGCTGCGCGCGATCCAGAAGGGCGCGGTCGGTATCATCACCGATGGCCAGTGCCGCGATAGTGCCGAGCTGATCGAGCAGCAGACGCCTATCTGCTCGCGTGGCGTAGCGCGCACGATCATTCCGGGACGCATCGAGATCATCGAGACGCAGACGCGCATCGGCTTGGGCGGCGCGCAGGTCCGCCCTGGGGATATTGTCGGGTGCGACGACGACGGGATCGTCGTCGTTCCGCTCGAAGTCGCGGGGATCGTCGCTACGCACGCGCGCGAGGTGCTGCTGGCGGACATGCGCAAGCGCGCGCGGCACTTCCTCGAGCTTGGCTTCGAGCCGGACGAAAGCGTCGACGTTGCGAAGGTGGAGCAGTACTTCGCCAAGCTCGACGCTGTGGCGACGAAGGCGTGAAGGTCGAAACGCCATTCATCGATGCGCACCAGCATTTCTGGGATCTTGACCACAACCCGTATCCCTGGCTCCAGGATTCGGAACCGATCGCGTTCCGCTACGGCGACTATTCGGCGCTGAAGCGCAACTATCTGCCCGCCGATCTCGCGCGGGACTCTGAGGGATTCGCGCCGATCAAGACGGTGCACATCGAGGCCGAGTGGGATCGTGCGTCGCCGGTCGAGGAAACGAAGTGGCTGACGACGCAGGCGGCGGAAACGGGTTGGCCCACGGCCTGCGTCGCGCACGCCGCGCTCGACCGCGCCGACATCGAGCCGATGCTGGCTGCGCAGGCGAACTACGCATTGGTTCGCGGAATACGGCACAAGCCCGTCACGAGCGCGACGCGCTCAGACGCGCGACGCGGCGTGCCGGGGTCGATGGACGATGAGCGCTGGCGCATTGGCTTCTCGTTGCTGGGCCGCCACGAATTTTCGTTCGACCTGCAGGTGCCGTGGTGGAACCTTGATCAGGCCGCGGAACTGGCGCGCGACTTTCCTGCGACGCAGATCATCGTCAATCACACTGGCCTGCCGGCTGACCGCAGCTCCGAGGGACTGGCCGCCTGGCGGCACGCGCTGGAAGCCGTCGTGCTCCGGCCCAACGTTGCGATCAAGATTTCTGGCCTCGGGCAGCGCGACCGCCCCTGGACGCAGGAGGCGAATGTTCCGATCATCCGGGACACCATCGCAATTTTCGGCGCCGATCGCTGCATGTTTGCGAGCAATTTTCCGGTCGACAGTCTCGTCGCGTCGTACGAGACGATCCTGGAGGGTTTTCTCGCGGCGATCGCTGACCGCACGCTGGCCGAACAAAAGATGCTGCTGCACGACAACGCCCGGCGGATCTATCGCCTGTAGTGACAGACCTTAGCCTGCGGATGATCGTGCGCGAAGCCAACCGCCGCGCCGCCGCCCATGGCATTCTGAGCGAATCGGGCGTCACACGTTTCGTCGAGTTTGTTTTCGAGTTCGGCGCTGGCTTCGAGAAGCTGCCCTGGGTCGCACCGATCCTGGGCTCGCCAGCGCTGGACGGTGAGGACAAGATCGACCGACTGAGCGCCGTCAGCACCTTCAACGTCAGGTAGCCGGACCGCCTCGCGCCATGGCCTTCGATTGCCCGATGCCTACGCGCCCGTTGAACATTGCCGCTGCCGTGGCGGCAGACAACGCGCTGTATCACGCCCACCGCGCGGATCGCCGGCCTAACGCCCTCTACGACGCTGCGGGCCGCAGGCAGCGCTTGGACGCCATGGATCCTTCGCAGCACTGCCTGCGTGACGAATGGGTCGAGCAGTACGCGAAGAACGGCGGCAAGGTGGAAGAGCCCAAGCCGTCGAACGCGAAGGCCCCCAAAAAGCGCAATACAGCCCTGCCCGCACAAGAAGGTGACACTCGACGTGTTGGTGCGATGCACGCCGCTCCCCGCCCCCCGCCCCGGTCGAGGGCGCCAAAGTCTCCGTCAGCGGACCGGTCATCAGGACTCTGGCCACCGACGCCACCGGCCACGCCAAGTTCGTCGATCTACCGCCGGGGAAATACGATGTCTCGGCCAAGTACGACAAGCCCAACAAGTTGGTAGACCTTGCCGGCAGCAAGGTCGGCAGCACGGACTGGGCCTACAAGGACGCGCGTCCGCCCTTTCCTGCGGGTTCAAACAAGTGCAATCTCTTTGTCCATGAAATGGCGACAGGCGCAGGTTTCGCCATTCCGCAGAAGGCCCATACCAAGCTCCATGGCCTTGGTTCCACAGTCATGCTTCCACCCAATGCGGGCGACTGGGCGTCCGCAACCAAGCTGATCGGCAGTGCGACGGTTGTCGCGACCCCGGAGCCGGGCGACATCGTGGCTTGGGCGCATCCCGAATACTCGGACGCCACCGGGCACGTCGGCATCGTCGCCTACCCGCAGCCGACGGCGCCGCAGCAAAAGACGCTCGCATCGGGCGAGAGCGGCGGTCTCAGCATCACACTTCAGCGCACCGTCATCGCCGCCAACGAAGACACGGTCGATCAGGACACATACCACTTCTGGCACTACTACGACGAGGGCAATGCGAAGGAAACCGGGCTGATCGTTTTCAGGCGGCTGAAATGACGAACCTCCGCTTGGCAGGCTTTGTCATCGTGGGCTGGCTCGCCGGCAGCCCTTCCGGGGCAGTTGTACCCCGTCCACCTCAAAAGGTCGACGCCATGCTCGAGGCAGAAAAGTTCGCAAAGACGATCGCCGCAGTCAGCGACCGCGTCAAATCGCTCAGTGTCCCCGACGAGTTGTTCGTCGAGCCCTCCTTCCGGGCTGTCTACGAGAACCCCGAGCTGTTTGCGGTGTCAGCGCAGGCGCTGATGGCGCGGCGCGACGTCAACAGTCAGCACAAGCGGATCGCGGCTCTTGCCATGCAGAGGCTGAGTGTGGACAGCTTCGTCGCCTTGGTGGTTGCCACCGCCGACAGCGTCGAACAGATGGCCAGCGGCGTTGAGGTGCTTGAAGCAGTCGCGTTCGCGCCATACAACTGGGGACGGCAATCGCTGGTGATGCATCACGATCAGCCGCCGGTGCAGGCCGTTCTCACCCGACTGATGAACATGCCAATGCTGTCGCTGCAGCGACGAGCGAGCATCCGCGAACATATCCTGACGGGTCGGGCGAAGCTCGAATACATTGATTACATGCAAATGATCGGGCGGCCGGTACGGCAATAGGGCGCCAGGTCGACTCTGGCGTGGATGCTGGCCTTGGCTTCATGGCGCCGAGCTTGCAGTCAAGTCATGTCGCTGCCAAGGACATTGGAGGCGCAGTTTTGCAGACCTTCATTTGGCAGCGCTGCTGCGCGAGAGCAGCGGAAAGCGCTCCGGCCTGCGGATCGGCTCGACCGACAGGTCAAGGTCAAGTTGTGGCCAGTACAGGTGCCCTGCGCTGAGATGTTGGGCCTCGGGCAACGGCTCAACTGTGGCCCTTTTTGAACCAGGGAAAGTTGCTGAACGGCAGGCCAAGCCCATCGTCTGCGAGCAACCGCCAGAAGCCCTGCGTCGAGACATGGGTGATCTCAGCCATCAACCCAGGCCCAAGTAAGCGCGCCGTATCTCGGGTTGGTTGAGCAGTTCAGCGGCGGCGCCTTGGGCGACGATCCGGCCTTCTTCGAGCACGGCGGCGCGTTGGGCGATGTTCAGTGCCATGGCCACGTTCTGTTCGACCAGCAGGACCGCGATGCCGCTGGCGTGGATCTGGCGGATCGCTTTGAACAGCTCGAGCACGATTGCCGGGGCCAGGCCCAGCGAGGGTTCGTCGAGCAGCAGCAGGCTGGGCCTGGCCATCAGGGCGCGGGCGATGGCGACCATCTGCTGCTGGCCGCCGGAGAGGGCGCCGGCCGGTGTGTTGAGCCGCTGGCGCAGCAGCGGGAACAGGGTGCAGACCTGCTCCAGCGCCTGGGCACGGTGTGGCCGGGCGCGGGCGCTGCTGCTGCCGAGTTCGAGGTTCTCGCGCACGCTCATGCCGGTGAACAATCGGCGCGATTCGGGCACCAGGGCGATGCCCAGGGCGCAGAAGCGGTGCGCCGGCAGGCGGCTCAGGTCCTGGCCCTGGTAGTGCATGCTGCCGCCGGCCAGGCGGTGCAGGCCGGCGATGGCGTGGATCAGGGTGCTCTTGCCCGCGCCGTTCGGGCCGACCACGCAGACCAGCTCGCCCGGGGCCACCGTCAGCGACACCTCCCACAGCGCGGTGGCCGCGCCATAGGCGACCCTGACCTTGTCCAGCTCAAGCATGGGCTGCGGCGCTGGCGTGGTCGGCGGGCTCCAGCGCCTGGCCGAGGTAGGCGGCCACCACCTCGGGCCGGGCCATCACCTGCTGCGGCGGCCCTTCGGCGAGCACCAGGCCCTGGTCGAAGACGACGATCCGGTCGGCCAGGGCCATCACCGCGCGCATCACATGCTCGACCAGCACGATCGCCGTGCCTTGGGCGCGGATGCGGCGGATCAGGGCCACGGCGGCGTCGATCTCGGCCGGGGTCAGGCCGGACAGCACCTCGTCGAGCATCAGCAAACGCGGCCTGGCGGCCAGCGCGCGGGCGAGTTCGAGAAACTTGCGTTGGTGCAGGTTCAGCGCCGCCGGCAGCAGGTCTTGCCGACCGCTCAGCCCGGTGAACGCCAGCCATTGGCGGGCCTGCGCCTCGGCGGCATCAAGGTCCAGCCTGGCGGCACCGAACATCGCCGGCAGGGCGACGTTGCGCAGCACGCTGAGGTGCTCGAACGGCCGCGGGACCTGGTAGGTGCGGGCGATGCCGCTGTTGGCCACGCGGTGGGCGGGCAGGGCGTCCAGGCGCCGGCCGGCGAAGCTGATCTCGCCGCCGCTGGCCAGGTAGTGGCCGCTGACGACATTGATGAAGGTCGATTTGCCCGAGCCGTTCGGCCCGACCAGGCCGAGGATCTCGCCCGGATGCACCTGGACATCGACACCGCGCAGCGCCTGGACGCCGGCAAAGGATTTGCGCAGGCCACGGGTGAGCAGCAGCGGCGCGGCGCCCGGCGCTGGCGCTGAGGCCGGCAAGGGTGGCTCCGGCTCGGGCTCGGCGGGGGCTGTCGTGGACGCGGGCACGCCCGCCGAGCGGCGCGCCAGCCAGCGGCCCATCAGGCCCTCGGGCATGAACAGGATCACCGCGATCAGCACCGCGCCCATCACCACTTTGCCGAGCAGCGCGCTGTCGCCCGAGGTGAAGCTGTACAGCAGCAGGCTGATGCCGACCGCGCCGACCGCCGGCCCGGCCCAGTGGCGGGTGCCGCCCAGCACCGCCATCAGCACCACCGTCAGCGGCAGGGTCACACCAAAGGTGTCGCCTACCGTCACGTAGGACACGAACATGGCGTGGCTGCCGCCGACCAGCCCGGCCAGCGCGCTCGACAGTCCCAGCGCCAGCAGCTTGGCGCGGTAGGTCGGCACGCCCAGCACCTCGGCGACATCTTCGTCGTCGTGGATCGCCAGCAGCGCCAGGCCCAGCCGCGCCCGCTGCACCAGCAGCGCCGCCAGCAGGGCCAGCAGCGCCGCGCCCTAGGCCAGCAGGTAGAAGCTGCCCGAGGGCGTGGGCGCCAGCTGGGGCAGCGCCACGCCGCTGAGCACCACCCCCGGGCCGCCGTCGATGGGCGTGTTCAGCACCACCGTGGCGACGACGAAGCTGGCCGCCAGGGTCAGCAGCGCGAACAGCTCGCCGCGCAGGCTGTGGACCCGGAACGCGACCGCGCCCAGCGCCAGCGCAAAGGCGCAGGCCAGGGCTGCGGCCAGCGGCAGGGTGGCCAAGAATGGCCAATCGAGCCGCCCGGCCAGCACCGCCGTGGTGTACATGCCGATGCCGAAAAAGGCGCCATGGCCGAACGAGAAGTAGCCGGCATAGCCCGACAGGATGTTCCATGAGGTCGCCAGCGCCACCCAGTGCAAGGCCAGGTAGGCAAAGGATTCGTAGGCCGGGGCGAGGTGAAGGAAGGGGAGGAGCAGGAGCGCGGCGAAGACAGTGGCCAGGCGCAGCAGGGGGGTGCGGAGCGGGTGGGGCATGGGCGGCGCTACGCGGTCTGGCCGGGACTGAAGGCAGAAGACTCCTTCGAAGCGGCTCTGGCATTTACGGTGAACGTTTCGCTCCCCCAAGGCCCCCTCCAAGCGGGGGCCTCCAGCAAGGATGACGCCCGGTCCGCTTCGCGGCCCTCTGCAACACCAAGACTTTGCGCACTGCGACCTAGGCTACGACTTGAGGGCTTCTTCTCGAAGGCCACAGGGCCTGCGACCATCATCACGCTCGCCCCGGGCGCGCCAGCAGCACCAGCAGCAGCAGCGAGAACGACACCAGCGGCGCCCAGGCCGGTGCGGTCAGGGCCATGGTCAGGGCCTCGGCCACACCGATGGCGACGCCGGCCAGCAGCGGGCCCAGCGGCCGGCCCAGGCCGCCCAACATGGCGCAGGCAAACACCACCCCGATCCAGGCGTAGATCTGCGACGGCGCGAGGGTGTAGCTCAGGGCGATGCCTATCCCCGCCAGGCTGGCCAGCGCGGTTGTCAGGCCGGCCAGCAGCAGGCCCAGGCGCTGGGCGTCGATGCCGAAGGCGACGGCGATGGGCGCGTCCTCGGCGGCGGCGCGCATCGCCCGGCCGAGATCGCTGCTGCGGAACATCGCCCAGACCGCCAGCGCGGCGGCCAGGCTCAGGCCCAGGGTGACCAACTCGGGGTAGGGAAAGTACAGCCCGGCCAGCCGCAGCTTGCCCTGGTTGAGCTCAGACTCCAGGCGGCGGTAGTCGGCGGTCCAGAACCATTGCAGGCCGGCCTCAAGGATGATCGTCAGGCCGAAGCCCAGCAGCAGCGAGTTCAGCGGCGTGACGCGAAAGCGCTGGACGACCGCTTGCAGCCCGGCGCCGACGGCAAAGAACAGCGGCGGCAGCAGCAGCACCGCCCACAGCGGGCTGATCGCGGCGCGGCTGCTGAGCTCGTAGGTCAGGTAGGCGCTGGCAAAAGCCAGGCCGAACTGCGCCAGATTGATCTGGTGCAGCAGGCCCCAGGACAGGCTCAGCCCCAGGCCCAGCAGGCCGTACAGCGCCCCGGTGAAGACGCCGCCGACGACCGACTGGGCCAGCAGCGTGGCGCTGGGCAGGACCATCGGTCGCCGCTTACCTCAGCTTGACGCCGGGCGTGGCCCAGGCCGCCGGCCAGACCGTGACCCAGCGCCCGTCCTGCACCTGCTTGATGCGCTGCAGGTCGTCGCCATAGTTGCCCGGGCCATTGAAGCGCAGCTTGCCTTCCAGCGTTTCGACCGTGTTGCTGCGCAGCCAGTTGGCCAGCAGCTTGTCGTCCAGGCTCTTGGTGGCGTTGACCGCCGCCTCGATCAACTGCCAGGCGACGAACGAGACGGCGGCCTGCACGTCGACTTGGGTGTCGGGCAAATTGGCCTTGGTCGCGCGCTCGGTGAAGGCCTTGGCAAAGCGCGCCGCCGTCGGGCTGGTGTTGAACGGCGGCAGGTCTTCGTAGACCGTGACCGAGAGCGCGCCCCGGCCCTCGTGCGCCTTCATCAGCGGGCCGGGCGCGGGGTAATGGTGGAAGTGGTTCTTCGGCTGGTAGTCGATCTTTTTCATCGCGTCCAGCACCTGCACGCCCTCCAGCCCCAGGCCGCCGACCCAGACCAGGTCCGGGTTGGCGTCCTTGACCCGCGCCGCGATCGGCCCGTAGTCGCGGTTGCCGAACTCCCATTCGAGGAACAGCAGCTCCTTGATGCCGCGCTGCTGGGCGACCTCGCGCGCGCCCAGCGAGACGAAATGCACCGAGGGGAACTTACTGGTGATGATGGCGATGGTCTTGGGCGGGCCGGGCAGGCTGGCCAGGGCGTCAAAGACCTGTGCCGGCACGCTGGTCTGCGGCGCCGGGCCCAGCGCCCAGGTCGGGAATTGCTGGTCGTACTTGGCCAGGTTGGGGATGCCGAAGGTGTGGTGCACCAGCAGCTTGGCGTAGCGCTGGGCAACGCCCATGGCCGCCAGGATGGAGCCGGTGGCATAGGGCCCGATCAGCAGATCGACCTTGTCGACGGTGATCGGTTGCTCATACAGGGTGCGCGTCAGGTCGGGCTTGGACTGGTCGTCCTTGAGCACCCACTCGACCTTACGCCCCAGCAGGCCGCCGCGCTCGTTGATGAAATCGACCTGGATCTCGCCGACCAGCTCATGGATCAGCCCGGTCGCCGAGAGCGGCCCGGTCAGCGCCAGCGTGCCGCCGATGCGGATCGGCCCGGTCTGGGCCAGGGCCCCGGGCAGGGCCGTGGCGGCGCCCAGCGCGGCGGCGCTGTGCAGGAACTGGCGGCGGCCAGCGGGCTTGGGTTGGCGCTGGGTCATGGCGGTCTCGACAGGGTTGCGGTGGGTAGCGCGGTGCGCTGGCGCAGTGCGGCTCAACCGGCCTGCCCGCCGGCCGGGGAAGATGCCGGCCAGCGTCGGCGCGGCTGCCTAGGGTTTTCGCTGGCGGGCCCGGCCGGTGCTGCGCGGCGGGCTTCACTCGGCGACGATTCGCCGCGCCCGGATGATCTTGGCCCAGGTGGCGGTCTCGGCGCGGATCTGCGCCGCGAACTCGGCCGGCCGGGCCGGCCCGGCCGGGCTCAGCCCCTGCGCCCTGAGCTGCTCGGCCACGGCCGGTTGGGCGAGGATCGCGGTGGCGTCGTCGGCGAGTTGTTCGGCCAGCTCGGGCGGCGTGCCGGCCGGGGCCAGCAGGCCGTACCAACTGCTGACGACCACGCCGGCCACACCCTGCTCGGCCAGGGTCGGGATATCTGGCGCGACCGCCGAGCGGCTGGCATCGGTCAGGCCCAGGGCGAGCAGCTTGCCCGAGCGGATCTGCGCCAGCACCCCAGGCAGGTTGCTGAACATCAGCGGCACGCTGCCGCCCAGCACATCGGTCAGCGCCGGGCCTGTGCCCTTGTAGGGCACATGCAGGATCTCCACCCCGGCCTGCTGCTTGAACAGCTCGCCGGCCAGGTGCAGGCCGCTGCCGACGCCGGGTGAGGCATAGGCCAGGCTGTCGGGCCGGGCGCGGGCCTTGGCGAGCAGATCCTTGAGCGAGACGATGCCCGTGGCCGTGCCCGCCACCAGCACGTTGGGCGCCGAGGCCAGCATCTTGATGGCCACGAAATCGCGCTCGATGTTGAACGCGAAGTTGGCCATCAGGGTCGGGTTGATCGTCAGGTTGCCGGCCGGCACGACCAGCAGGGTATGGCCGTCGGGCTTGGCCCGCTTGACCTTGTCCAGCCCCAGATTGCCGGCCGCGCCCGCCAGGTTCTCGACCACCGCCGCCTGGCCGTAGCGCTTCTGCAGGCCGTCGGCCAGCAGCCTGGCCAGGGTGTCGACCGGGCCGCCGGGCGGGAACGGCGCGACCAGGTTGAAGCGCTCCTGGGCAAGCCGGCGCTCCAGCGGGCTGGCCTGACCCCAGGTGCCGGTGGCCGCCGCGCAGCCGACCAGCAGCAGGGCGGCGCGCCGACGGAGGCTGGCCCAGGCCTTGCCCCGGGCCGAGACGAAGCGGATTGACTGGCGGCGGTGGATCGCGTCCAGGATCGGCATGTTGTGCAGCGAGATCACGCCGAAAGCGAGCTTGACGCCGCTGGCCTCCAGGAAGCGTGCGACCAAATCGCCGACGCTGATGGCTTGAGCCGAATCGGCCATGGTTTCAGTCCAGTTCGAGCAAGCGGTTGACCGCCTCTGCGGCCTCAAGCGCGCAGATGTGCCCGACCGGGCCGAGATCGACCAGGGCCACGCCGGCCTGCGCCGCCACCGCCGCGCAGCCCTTGGGCGGGGTGATGGTGTCGGCGCTGCCGCAGGCCACGGCGATGGGCGCGTTCGAGGCGGCCTTGAAGCGCGCCAGGTCGGCGGCGATGTCGCCATGGGCCAGCATCTGGCTGGCCTGGGTGTAGCCGGCCGGGTCGATCTGGGCCATGGTCTGGCGGACCTGGGCGACCAGGCTGGGGTCGGCGCCCGGCGCCAGCATCGCGGCGGCGCGGGCCTGGGCCATGCCGGCCGGGCCGAGCCGGCGCAGGTTGTCCAGGCGCTCGTCCAGGCGGCGCTGGCGCTCGGCCGCAGGCGCGGCGGCATAGCCCCGGGCTGGCGACAGCAGCACCAGCCTGGCGATGCGCTGGGGTTGCAGGGCGGCGGCACTGGCGGCCATCAGCGCGCCCAGCGAATGGCCGACCAGGACGACCGGTGCGGCGCAGCCAAGCGCGTCCAGCCAGGCCCAGAGCCGCTGGGCGTAGTCGGCGGCGCTGGGCTCGGCGCCAGCCAGGGCGCTGCTGCTGGCGTAACCGGGGGCGTCCCAGGCCAGCAGCCGCAGGCGGGCGGAATCGGCCACTGCCGCCAACTGCTGCGACCAGCTCGCCGAGCCCGAGCCAATGCCGTGCAGCAGCACATGGCTGATGGTCGCGCTGGCGCCGCTGGCGCGGTACTGGGTCTGCTGCCCGCCATGGCGCGACAGGCGCGGGGCGAAGGTCGGGTCCGGGGCGGTCATGGCGGAGGCGCTCAGCGCTTGAGCTTGGCCAGCGGCGAGTCGGGCGGGTAGTTTGGCGTGATCGGACTGGGCGAGCCCAGCATCACGCACATCAGCGCGTCCTCGTCGCCGATGTTGTGCTCCTCGCGGTAGACGCCCGGCGGCACCGAGATCAGGTCGCGCTCGCCGAGCACCGCCTCCCAGCGCTGGCCGTCTTTTTCGCAGATGACCTTCATCGCGCCGCGCATGACGAAGAAGATTTCCTCGACATCGTGGTGGATGTGCGACGGGCCGATGTGCCCGGCCGGGATCAGCATGGTCGAGAAGGTGAAATGCGCCGCCGCCACGGTGTTGCCGTCGCTGGCCACGCCGGTGCCGCCGGTGCCGACATAGCGCATTTGGGCGCGGCGGTACTTGGGGTCGTAGTCGGCCTGGAACTTCAGCGCGTCCCAGTCGTAGCGGCGCGAGGCGCGTCGGGCGACGCGGCCCTCCAGCCATTGGCCGAAGCTCTGCCCGGCGGGCTGCAGCAGGCTGCGCTGGGTCTCGAGCTCGGCCGGGATGTTGGGGTCGAGAAGGCCGAGTTGGTTGAACTGCGGGGAGTTGGCGGCCGGGCGTCCCAGGGTCTGCGGGTTGAGGGGGGCGTTCATGGCGATGGCTCCTGGCAGGTCAGTTCATGACAAAGCCGCCGTTGACCGGCAGCAACTGGCCGCTGATGAAACCGGCGCCGCGGCTGAGCAGGAACAGCACGGCGGCGTCGACATCGGCGGGGACTTGGGGGCGGGCAGTCGCGCGCTCCGACAGGCAGTGGGCATGGCGCTCGGCCGCCAGCGCCCGGGCAAAGTTCTCGCCCAGGCCGCGTGCCGCGCCAGGCGGGCTCATGCCGGGCGCCTCTCGGCGCTGGGCAGGTAGTGCAGCACCCGGCGCTCGGCGAACACCACCGCGTAGTAGGCGGCGATGCCGATCACGGTCAGCGCGCCGATGATGACGAACACCCCGGCGGTGTTGCCCTGGCCCTCGAAGAACACCAGCAGGAAGCCCAGCCCCATGTTGCCGCCGACCAACTCGCCCACCACCACGCCAATCACCGCCAGGGTGCTGGCGATGCGCAGGCCCGAGAACAGCGCCGGCAGGGTGCTGGGCAGCTCGACCCGACTGAACACCTGCCAGCGCGTGGCCGAGAACGAGCGCGCCAGGTTGACCATGTCGTGGTCCATGGTCCGCATCGCCGCCAGCACGTTGATCAGCACCGGGAAGAACACGATCAGCACCGCCACCAGGATCTTCGGGTAGACGGTGTAGCCCAGCCACATCACGAACAGCGGCGCAAACGCCACCTTGGGCGCGATCTGCAGCGCCAGCAGGTAGGGCGAGAGCACCGCCTCGACCTGCGGCGCCACGCCCAGCGCGTAGCCAATCGCCGCGCCCAGGGCCGAGCCAAGCACGAAACCCACCAGCACCTCCAGCGCGGTGATGGCGCTGTGCCAGAGCAGCCGCTCGGCGCCCCAGATGCGGCCGGCCTCGACCAGCACCTGCGACAGCGGCGGCAGCACAAACTCGGGCACGCCGACCGCGGCCGGGCCGAACTGCCACAGCAGCGCAAAGCCGGCCAGCACGGCCAGACTCCAGGCGGCGGTGGCGCGCGGGTTCACTTGCCGGCCACGAACTGGTTGGTGTACAGCTCTTTGACCGGCACTTCCTTGGCCACGATGGCGTTGCTCACGTAGAACTTTTGCAGCTCGGCCAGGCGGCCCTCGTCCATCAGCCCGGGCAGCTTCTGGCCGGCGTAGACGTACTTGTTGTACATCTCGAAGACCTTCTCGATCGAGGCCTCCTTGCCCTTGTGCGCCGGCACGTGGGCGGTGTAGGCCGCAGCGGCGGCCTTGGGGTTGGCCATGATGTCCTTCATGCCCTTGAGGGTCGCGCGGACCAGCTTCTGCACCAGTTGCGGGTTCTTCTGGATGGTCTCGTCGGACACCAGGATCGCCTGCGCCATGCTCTTGAAATAGACGTCGGCGGGGATGATGCTGACCTTGGCGCCGGCCTCCATCGCCGCCACCGTCCAGTCGGGCACCGAGGCGATCGCGGCGGCCTTGCGGCTGACAAAGAGCTGCCAGACCCCGGCCGGGCCGGCGGCCTGGATGTCGACGTCGTTCTTGGTCATGCCCGATTTGCTGAGCATGCCCAGCAACGCGTAGTAGGTGGTGTCGGTGTAGGCCAGGGTGGTGACGGTCTTGCCGCGCAGCTCGCGCGGGCTGTCGATGTGCATGTCCTCGTGGCTGACCAGTTGCATCAGTGAGCCCGCGCCCAGCACCGCCACGGCCTTGACCGGAATGCCCTGGGCCCTGGCGATGATGGGTGTGTCGCCGAGCGCGCCGCCGACCACCGCGTTGCCGGCGCCGACTTGCTTGGCGACATCGACGCCGCCACGTCCGGCAACGAAGTTGACCTTCAGCCCCTCGGCCGCGTAATAGCCCTTGGCCTGGGCCAGCATCCAGGGCCCGAAGGCCGGCAGCGTGCCCGGCGCCGGCAGCAGGTAGTTGATCTCTTGCAGTTCGGCTGCGGGGCTGGGCAGGGCGGCCAGCGCGGTCAGCAGGGCCAGGCAGAGGCGGCGGGTGGTGGCGGTCATCATCATCATCACGGGGTTGGGTTGGCAGGGGAGGAGAGGGGAAAACGCTTCAGTGCACGGCGGTGTCGGCATCGAGCTTGAGCAGGCCCATCAGCCGCGCCACGCAGGCACCGGCGCGCTCGTGGGTGCGGCGCAGCATCGGGTTGTCGCGACCGGGGATGTCGACCACGATCTGCGCGATGACCGTGCCCGGGCGCTCGCTCATCACCAGGATGCGGTCAGACAGCGCCACCGCCTCGCTCAGGTCATGGGTGATCAGCAGCACCGTCTTGGCGCTGGCGCGCACGGTCCGCGCCAGGTCCTGCTGCAGGATCATCTTGGTCTGCGCGTCCAGGGCCGAGAACGGCTCGTCGAGCAGCAGCACGTCGGGGTCGACCGCCAGGGTGCGTGCCAGCGCCGCGCGCTGGCGCATGCCGCCGGAGAGCTGGTGCGGGTAATGCTGGCCGAAGCCGCTCAGCCGGCACTGCGCCAGCAACTCGGCCGAGCGGTGCCGGCGCTGCGCCGCCGCCACGCCGCGCAGCTCTAAGCCGAATTCGATGTTCGCGGCGATGCTGCGCCAGGGCATCAGCAGGTCCTTCTGCAGCATGAAGGCGACCTGCCGGTTCGGCCCAGTCACGGCCTCGCCCGCGACCTCGATCTGCCCGGCCGAAGGCCTGCTCAGGCCCGCGCCCAGGTTCAGCAGGGTGCTCTTGCCGCAACCCGAGGGGCCGATGATCGCCACCACCTCGCCCGGCTGGACCGCAAAGCTCACCCCGCTCACGGCCAGCAGTTCGGCCGCCTGGCCGCGCGCGGCAAAGCGCTTGTCGACCGCGCTGAAGGCGATCGCCGGCGGCGCTGCGGCTGTGGTCGAGCTGGCCATGGTGGCGGACACGGGAGGTGGTGGGGAGGTGGTGGGGAGGTGGTGGGGAGGTGGTGGCGGCGGCCCAATTGTGCTGGCTGGGCCTACCAGGCATCGACAAAGGCGCGCTTCTTGCCTGTGCGCGGCACGGTCGCCGGCATGGCGCGCAGACCGGCCATGACCCAGTCGCGGGTCTGCGCCGGGTCGATCACGTTGTCGATCTCGAAGATCGAGGCGGTGTTCAGGGCCTTGCCGCGTTCGTAGGCCTCGGCCACCAGCGCCTCGAACTTGGCCAGGCGCTGGGCCGGGTCGCT
Source organism: Burkholderiales bacterium (assembly GCA_025350145.1). GTDB lineage: Bacteria > Pseudomonadota > Gammaproteobacteria > Burkholderiales > Burkholderiaceae_C > Pseudaquabacterium. The sequence continues at coordinate 20,084 of JANXYH010000094.1, forward strand.
GATCGCCTCCAGCAGCTTGCGCTGGCCAAGCTTGACCTGGCCCTCCAGCCCCATGCCGCCGAACTCGCCGGTCGGCCAGGCGATGGTGAACACCGAGGCATGGAAGCTGCCGCCGGCCATGCCGAGGGCTCCCAAGCCATAGCCCTTGCGCACCACCACCGTGAAGGTCGGCACGCTGACATTGGCGCCTACCAGGTAGGTGCGGCTGCAGTGGCGCACCAGCGCCGTCTTCTCGTGCTCCGGGCCGACCATGTTGCCCGGCGTGTCGCAGAGGAACAGCAGCGGGATGTCGTGGGCGTCGCACAACTGCATGAAGCGCGCGGCCTTGTCGGCGGCCGGGCTGTCGATTGCCCCGGCCAGGTGCGCCGGGTTGTTGGCGACGACGCCAAAGGCCCGGCCTTCGATCCGGATCAGGGCGCTGATCAAGCCCAGGCCGAAGCCGCGGCGGATCTCCAGCAGGCTGCCCAGGTCGGCGATGCCGGCGATCAATTCGCGCATGTCGTAGGCGCGCAGCCGATCGGGCGGCACGGCGTGGCGCAGCCGGCGCGGATCGGGGGCGCTCCAGTCGCCCAGCTCGCCCTGGAAGTACGCCAGGTACTGCCTGGCCACCTGCACCGCCTCGACCTCGTCGGCGACCGCGATGTCGACCACGCCGTTGGCCACCTGCACCGCCAGCGGGCCGATCTCCTCGGGCGCGTATTGCCCCAGGCCGCCGCCCTCGACCATCGCCGGGCCGCCCATGCCGATGTTGGCGTTGGCGGTGGCGATGACCACGTCGCAGCAGCCCAGCAGCACGGCGTTGCCGGCAAAACAGCGGCCCGAGACGATGCCCACCAGCGGCACCAGCCCCGACAGCCGGGCAAAGCGGTGGAAGGTGTCGAGTTGCAGCGCCCCGACGGCGTAGCCATCGCTGTCGCTGCCGCGCCCGCCGCCGCCCTCGGCGAACAGCACCAGGGGCAGGCGCCACTGCTCCGCCAGCTTGAAGATCCGGTCCTTCTTCTCGTGGCCGCGCTTGCCCTGAGTGCCGGCCAGCACGGTGTAGTCGTAGGCCACCACCGCCACGCGCGCCCGGTCGTCGGCGAACAGCGCGCCGTTGACCCGCGCCAGGCCCATCACCAGCGCGTCGGTCGGGGTGGTGGCGACCAGCTCGGCCAGCGGCACGGTGCGCCGCCGCGCCGCCACCGCCAGGCCGCCGTACTCGTGGAAGCTGTCGGCGTCGACCAGGGCGGCGATGTTCTCGCGTGCGGTGCGCTGGCCGGTCCGGCGGCGCCGGGCGACCGCGTCGGGGCGCTGGGCGTCGAGCGTGCCGGCCTGGCGCGCCAGCACCTCGGCCAGGTCCGGGCGGACCGCGTCCAGGTCGACCACGGCGCGGGCATCGACCGCGCTGCCGGCCAGCGCGCTGGGCTCGATCCAGGCCAGCGCCTGCTGCTCGCCGACCGTGTCGCCCAGCGCCACCGCCCAGCCGCGCAGGAAGCCGCCGAACGGGGCATTGACGACATGCTGCATCTTCATCGCCTCCAGCAGCAGCAGCGGCTGGCCGGCCCGCACCAACTCGCCCGGCGCAGCCTCCAGGCGGACGATGGTGCCCAGCATCGGTGCCGTGACCGCGACGCCGGTCAGGCCGGCGGCCTCGGCGGTGGCATTGGCATGGGGCGGCGGCGGCTCGGCCGCAGGTGGAAGCTGTCTGGCCAGCGACAGCACCGCCAGCGGGTCACCGGGGTCGAGCTTGCGGCTGGCCGGGCGGGGCGGGGCAGCGGCGGCGGCTGCTGCTGCTACAGGCGCAGGAAAGTGGCGCAACGGCGGCGCCGCAGCGGTTTGCTGCGCGGCCACGTCGGCCAGCAGCGCCGCCAAATGCTCATCGACGAAGCGGGTGTGGGTCTGCCCGGCCACCAGGGCCGGATGCCGCAGCAGGGCCTGCAGGAACGGCAGGTTGGTCGCCACCCCGCCGATGCGGAACTCGGCCAGGGCGCGCGCCGATTTGCGCGCCAGCCCCGCCAGGTCCTGGGCCGGGCTGTGCACCACCAGCTTGGCCAGCAGGGCATCGAAGCGCGGGCTGGTGGCGTAACCGGCATAGCCGAAGCTGTCGACCCGCACGCCCGGGCCGCTGGGCGGCTCGAAGGCCGTCAACACCCCGCCGCTGGGTCGCGCCGTGCCGTCGCCGGCCATGGTCTCCAGGTTGATCCGCGCCTGCAACGCCAGGCCACGCGGCGGCCCGATCTGTTCCTGTCGCAGGCCCAACTCGGCCAGGCTGGCACCGGCAGCGATGCGCAACTGGATCGCCACCAGGTCCAGCCCCGTGACCGCCTCGGTCACGGTGTGTTCGACCTGCAGCCGGGCATTGGCCTCGATGAAGGCGAACCCGGCGCCGGACCCGTCACCGTCGCCCGCACCGTCACCCCCACCGGCATCGACCAGAAACTCGAAGGTGCCGAGGTTGCTGTAGCCGCCACGGCGGGCCATCGCCAGCGCCGCCTCGCACAGGCGCTGGCGCAGGGCCGGCGCCAGGCCCGGCGCGGGGGCGATCTCGATCAGCTTCTGGCGCTGGCGCTGCAGGCTGCATTCGCGCTCGCCCAGGTGCACCAGCGTGCCGCCGCCGTCGCCGACGATCTGGATCTCGATGTGGCGGGCGCGGGCCATCAGGCGCTCGACATAGAGCTCGGCCTGGCCAAAGGCCTGTTGTGCCTCGGCGCGGCACAGCGACCAGGCGGCGGCCAACTCATCGGCGTGCCAGACCGGGCGCATGCCACGGCCACCACCGCCGGCCAGGGCCTTGACCATCATGCCGGCGCCCGCGCCCAACCCGGCGAAGAAGGCCTGCGCCTGCGCCAGCGAGGTGGCGCTGTCGGTGCCTTCAAGGCGCGGCACGCCGCAGGCAGCGGCCAGCGCCCGCGCCCTGGCCTTGTCGCCAAAAAGCGCCAAGGCCTGCGGCGACGGGCCGACGAAGACCAGCCCGGCGTCAGCGCAGCGCTGGGCAAATTCGGCGCTCTCGCTGAGAAAGCCGTAGCCCGGGTGGACCGCGTCGCAACCCGCGCCCAGGGCCGCCGCGATGAGCTGGCCCGCGTCCAGGTAGGGCGCCGGCCCGACGCCCTGCAAGGGCAGGGCCAGGTCGCAGGCCCTGACATGCAGCGACAGCGCGTCGTCCTGGGCGAAGACCGCAACACTGTCCAGGCCGAGCTCGGCCGCGCTGCGGGCGATGCGGATGGCGATCTCACCGCGGTTGGCGATCAACAGGCGTTTCATCGTGGCTGGGCGGGGGTGGTTGGGAGGGTCGGGGGCGATGCCGCAGGCCCCGCCGCAGGGGGCTGGCGACAGTCCAGTCGTGGCAGTATCGCGACCATGCACGATCCCCTGCGTCCATCCGAACAGGCGACTGCCGGCGCTGCCCTGATCGGGTTGGACTGGGGCAGCTCGCAACTGCGCTGCTGGCTGCTCGGCCCGGGCGGGGTGGTGCTGGCCGAGCGCAGCAGCGCCGATGGCGCCTCGCGCTTGGTCGGCGGGGCGGGCGAATTCGACGCTGCGCTGTGCCGGGTCGCAGGCGACTGGCTGGGCCTGGGCCTGCCGCTGCTGGCCTGCGGCATGGTCGGCAGTGCCCATGGCTGGCGCGAGGCCGCCTACGTCGCCTGCCCGACCGCGCTCGACCAGTTGCACCGGCATTTGGCGGTGGTCCAGACCTCGACCGGCGCGCCCCTGCACATCGTCCCCGGCCTGCTCGACGATCCGCGCCCGGGCACGCCCGACGTGCTGCGCGGCGAAGAGACTCAAGTACTCGGCCTGCTGGCCGGCGATCCGGCGCTGGCCGGCGGCTGCACCGTGGTCATGCCGGGAACGCACAGCAAATGGGTCAGCCTGCGTGATGGCTGCGTGACCGGCTTTCGCACCCGCATGACCGGCGAGCTGTACGCCCTGCTGCGCCAGCATTCGGTGCTGGCGCGGCTGATGCCGGATCAGCCCGGCGAGCACCCGGCCGGGCTGAACCTCGAAGGCTTCGACGCCGGGCTGGACAGCGCCCGCAGGGCTGGCGGCGCGGACCTGATGGCCCAGCTTTTCTCGGCCCGCTCGCTGGGCCTGACCCGCCAGTTGCCGGCGCAGGCGCTGGCCGACTACCTGTCGGGCCTGCTGATCGGCCATGAACTGCTGGCCGGCCTGCCCGGCCATGAAATGTTGGCCGGCCTGCCCGGCCATGAAATGTTGGCCGGCCGGGTCGACCCGCTGGTCCTGGTCGGCGATGCCGCGCTGTGCCAGCGCTATTGCCACGCCCTGCAAAGGCTGGGCTGCACGCCCCACAGCCAGCACAGCCACAGCGCCGCCGCCGGGCTGTGGCAATTGGCCGCCCAGGCCGGATGGGTCACGCCATGACAGCCCACTTCAACCCCAGCCCGACCCTGGACCCAGCGCTGCGGCTGCAGCGCTTCAAGGCGGCGTTGGCGCGGCTGCCGCTGGTTGCGATCCTGCGCGGCATCGCCCCGTCGCAGGCCAGTGAGGTTGGCCTGGCGCTGCAGGGCTGCGGCTTCGGCATCATCGAGGTGCCGCTGAACTCGCCCTCGCCGTTCGACTCGATCACCGGTCTGCGCGCCACCCTGGACGCGGCGACGCTGGTCGGCGCCGGCACGGTTCGAACCCTGGCCGATGTCGCCCGGCTGCAAGCGATCGGCGCCGACCTGGTGGTGATGCCGCACGCCGACCTGGCCATCATCCGCGCCGCCAAGGCCGCCGGCCTGGTCTGCGTGCCCGGCGTCGCCACCCCGACCGAGGCCTTTGCCGCGCTCGACGCCGGCGCCGACGCGCTAAAAATCTTCCCCGCCGAACTCGCCGGCCCGGCGGTGCTCAAGGCGATGCGCGCAGTGCTGCCGCCGGACCTGGCCCTGCTGCCGGTGGGTGGCATCACGCCGGCTGCGCTGGCCAGTTGGTGGCAGGCCGGCGCCAGCGGCTTCGGCCTGGGCTCGGCGTTGTACGCCCCGGGCCGCAGCACCGACCAGGTGGCGGCCAGCGCGCTGGACTTCATTCGGGCCTGGCAGGCTGCCCGGGCCGGGTCGGGCAGCCCCTGAGGCCGTCCAACTGGGCTTGTAGTTGAAGTCCCCCCGATTTCGCGGACGTTTTTACGCAAGAAGGAGTCCGGGATGCCTGCACCCAAGCCGCCCAAGCCGCCCAAGCCGCCCAAGCCGCCCAAGCCGCCCAAGCCGGCGGCGCCGTGGCTGCCGGCGATGGCCTCCCGGGCCTTGGGCTGGCTGGCTTGGATCCAGGCAATGGCGTCATCGACAAACAGCGCCTGGGTGCGGTCGTGGCGGCCGGCGTCGGCCGCTTCGCCTGCGTCATACAGCCAGTCGGCGGCCTTCAGGTCGGCGCAGATTTCAACTTCGAGATGGATTTCGCGGTGCAGCGTCATGGGTTGCGGCCACGGATGCTTGGCGCGTCCCCGAGTCCCGGGCGCCGCTGCGGACTGGCCATGCCGATCAGGTATTGCCCCTGATTTCCTGCACCGATCCGGGCCCCTCGGCCAACAGGGCATCGAATCGATAGGGCACGGATTCAGGCGGCGAGCAGGCTGCACCGCGGGATGCTGGCAAGGGTCGCTCCCATGGCTTCGCGCGCGATCGCGATGTCGTAGTTCGCCTGCCCGCGCAGCCACCAGCCGTCGCTCAAGCCGAAATAGCGGCACAGGCGCAGGTCGGTGTCGGCGGTAACTGCCCGCTTGCCGGCCACGATATCGCCGATGCGCTGCGGCGGCACGCCGATGTCCTTTGCGAGCCGGTACTTGCTCAGGCCCAGCGGCTTGAGAAACTCCTCATCGAGCATTTCGCCAGGGGAGACAGGGGCAACGGTGGGCATGGCTTCGACCTTTTTCAGTGGTAGTCGACGATCTCGACATCGTGGGCGCCGTCTTCTCGCCAGTGGAAGCAAAGGCGCCACTGATCATTGATGCGGATGCTGTGCTGGCCCTGGCGGCCGCCTTTGAGCGCTTCGAGCCGGTTGCCCGGCGGCACCTTGAGATCGTCCAGCACGGCCGACCATTCGAGTTGCACCAGCTTGCGCAGGGCCGGCCGCTCGATGTTCACCCAGCGCAGCACCCTCTCGCGTTGGAACAGCTTGCGCGTGTCGTCGCACTTGAAGGATTGGATAGTCACGGCGTGATATTAACGTCAGACATTGTTAACGTCAATCGTTAAGACGGTCGGCCAACCCGAGTTCGACACCATCTGCGCCAAGTGCTTGATTTGCGTAGGGGAGGCCTTTCGGCGCGCCACTACGGCAAGGACAATTGGGCGTCGAGCGAGGGTTTTTTGATCTTCAGTGCATCCAAGGTGAGGAACTGGTCGGCGTGGATCGTGGAGATGCCGGCAATCGGCGCAGCGTCATCGACGTGCACCTGGTGGCGCTGGAAGCGGCGCAGTTGCTGCAGGGCTGTCGGTGGAGATGCCTGTCTGCGGCTTGTCAACCGGGAACAGACCCTGGGCCGCCGCTGTGCGATGAGTTGCGGCGTGCGTCTCAAGATCATCCAGCGCAACGAGCGTGCTCAGCACCGCAGCGATTCCACCGTGTTCAAGCTCTTCCAAGTGGTCGATGACGAAGATTTTGTCGTCGCGGTAGTCCTTGATTTCTCGCTTGGGCGCGTCGACATCCTTTGCGGTTGCGATGACCGTGTACCCGGCGACGCCGCCTGACCACAGCGCTCGCAGATGCCGGATGCGTTCGTCCAATCCGTAAGAGTCGCGCTCCTGATAGTCGGCGGGCGCACCCAGCACGCCGACGCGCTTCTCCCGAGAGGAAAAGTCGTCGGCCCAGGTGCGGAGCAGGATGCCGCCATTGCTGCTGGCGCCCCACGACCAGCGCGCGTTCCTCAGCGGATACCCAAGGTCGAGGAAGAACTGCGTGATTGGTTTTGCCACTCTGATGCCTCCGTTCCCTTCAGGACATTTTCGCTGCACCGGCCGACATCTGTCGTGCAGCGTCGCCGTCATGTGTTGCGGAGATCAGAGGCGTGAGTCCGAGCGGCAGGATGATGTGCGGCGCTATCCCCGCTGCATTTTCGGCTGCCATGCTTTGGCAGCGAGCCCGAGGCGGTCCGACAAAGATCTCACTAGCGCCTCCTCGCGTCCGATGACGAATCGCTGGCACCGGTCCGCAAGGGCCAAGTTCATGTGCCGGATGGCATCTGAACCGATTTCACGATGCTGCAGCGCGCCGTCCTCGCCGAACATGACCAGGGCGCACGACTGAGTGAGCGGGAACACGACCATCGCGTCGGCATTACCGAACCCGATGCCATAGAAACTCGGCTCACGAGGAGTTACCGTGCTCAGGACGACCGGTGCGTCAGACGTGACGGGAGTGTCCGCAATTCTGCGTGTGAGGCTTTTGGATGAATTGGTTTTGATCTGATTTCTTCAGGTTTTTCAGGCCCCTGCCAGGCCGCAGGAGGCGCCCCGGTTGGGCCATGTACTCATGGTCCAAGCCACCATCAGGCGCTGCCATGGGCAGCCCGCGTGAATCGGTCTTCGTAGAGTATCGCGAACTGGTTCATGGCCTCCTTCCATTCTCTGGCCGGATTGCCCCAGTTGGCGGTGA
>JANXYH010000121.1 GCA_025350145.1 Burkholderiales bacterium
GGCAAGGACATGGCCGCGATCGGCCAACTCGCGCCGCGCCTGGCCGGCCTGGCCGTCAACCGCGTCAGCCAAGGTCTGTCGCGCGAGGCCCGTGAGCATGCCGGTGCGCAGGTCCAGTTGGCCGGGCTTGACTGCCTTGCGCGCCTCGACCAGGGCCGCCTCCAGCACCTGCCGCAACTGGCTTTGAACCTGCGCCGAGTCGCTGCCGTCGCGGGTCGCCACCAGGCTGATGCTGAGCAGGTCTTGCACCACCTCTTGTGAGGCTTGGGCGCTGAGGCTGATCACGTTCTGCGGCGGCGGCAGGGTCTGAGCCACAGCCCCAATGGCAAAACTGGCCAGACTTGCCAGGGCCAACAGCCCCCAGCGTGAGCGCAGGGACTCGGACCGGGTATCAGGACGAATGGGACGAATGGGCTCGGACATGGCGGGGCCTCGCAGTGGCAGAGCTGCGCATCATCGCCGCTGCGGCCCAGCAACCCAAGCCGACCGGGCTGGCGAAAGAGTTGTAACCGCCAGTCAACCGGGTCGCTGCCGACCCGGACCGCACCAGCACAATCTGGCTGTTACAAATTTGGAGTGCTGGATGACTGCCGCTGCCCATGCCCGCCCTGACCGCATCGTCATCGTCGACGATGACGCCCGCATCCGCGACCTGCTGCGGCGCTACTTCACCCAGGAAGGCTTCGAGGTGCTGCTGGCCGAGGACGGCAAGACCCTGAACCGGCTGCTGACGCGCGAGACCATCGACCTGATCGTGCTCGACCTGATGATGCCCGGCGAGGACGGTCTGTCGATCTGTCGCCGGCTGCGCGCGGCCAATGACACCACGCCGATCATCATGCTCACCGCCAAGGTCGAAGATGTTGACCGCATCGTCGGCCTGGAGGTGGGCGCTGACGACTACCTGCCCAAGCCCTTCAACCCGCGCGAGTTGCTCGCCCGGGTGCATGCGGTGCTGCGCCGCCGGCCGGTGCAGGAGGCGCCGGGCGCGCCCTCCAAGGAGGCCCAGGTGGTCAACTTCGGGCCGTTCGAGTTTGACCTGGCACAGCGCCGGCTGACCAAGGACGGTGAGCAGGTCGGCCTGACCACGGGTGAGTTCTCGATGCTCAAGGCACTGGTGCGGCACCCGCGTCAGCCGCTGTCGCGCGACAAGCTGGCGCAACTCGCGCGCGGCCGCGAGTTCGAACCCTTTGACCGCAGCCTGGACGTGCAGGTCTCTCGTTTGCGCAAGATGATCGAGCCCGACGCCGCCCAGCCGCGCTACATCCAGACGGTCTGGGGGGTCGGCTATGTCTTTGTGCCCGATGGCGCGGCCTGAGCCGGTGACCATCGATTCGCCCGGCGCGGCAGCCCAGCCCTGAGCGCCCCGGCCGACGCCAGCCAGCCCGCCGCACGCCATGGCCAACAGCAAGGTCGAGCTGAGCCTGTTCTGGCGCACCTTCTTCATGCTCGCGCTGTTGTTGGTCGCGGGGGTGTTTGCCTGGGTGCAGGCGCTGCGCTCGCTGGACGCCGAATCTCGGGTGCTGCTGGCCTCGCGCCAGATGACGACCCTGGTGGCGGTCACGCGCGAGGCGCTGCGCCACGCCGACCGGCAGAACCATGCCGCCCTGGTCCAGGCGCTGAACACCCGCGAGTCGGTCACGCTGGCCCTGCGCCGGCCGGGCGACGTCGCGTTGCCACTCGACCAGGACCGCTTCTCGCGCAACGTGGCCGACGAGATCCGCCTGACCCTGGGGCCCAGCACGGTCGTGTCGGGCAGCGTCAACGGTGTGCCGGGGCTGTGGATCGGCTTCACGATCGACGCCGAACCCTGGTGGCTCAAGGCCGACCTCCAGCGCATCAGCCCGCCACGCGGATCGACCTGGATCATCTGGGCGGTGCTGGCAGGGGCGATCACGCTGATCGGGGTGGTCGTGATCGCGCGGCGGATCAATGCGCCGCTGCGCGACCTGGTGTTCGCCGCCAGCCGCATCCGCGAGGGCGAGTTCGATTCACGCCTGGACGAGACCACGCTGACCAGCGAGATCCGCGAGGTCAACAAGGGCTTCAACCGCATGGCCCGCCAACTGGCCAAGGTCGACGAGGCGCGGGCGGTGATGCTGGCCGGCATCAGCCACGACCTGCGCACGCCCTTGGCACGTCTGCGCTTGGAGGCCGAGATGAGCGTCAACGACCCCGAGGCGCTGAAGAACATGGCCGCCGACATCGAGCAACTCGACGCCATCATCGGCAAGTTCATGGACTACGCGCGGCCGGGCGACAGCGTGCTCGTCCCGGTCCGTCTGGCCGACTTGGTCAACAAGGAAGCGGCGGCCTTCCGCGACCCGCAGGAAATGCGCATCAGCAGCAAGCTGCCGGCCGAACTGCAGGTGATGGCCGACCCGGTCGAGTTGGGCCGGGTCTTCGGCAACTTGTTTGAAAACGCCCGCCGCTACGGCCGGGGCAATGACACCGGCATCGCCATGGTCAACGTCAGCCATACCCGGGCCGGGCCGTGGCTGATCTGCACGGTGCGCGACCACGGCCCCGGTGTCGGCGAGGAAAAGCTGTCGCGGCTGACGACACCGTTCTTTCGCGGCGACGCCGCACGCACTGCGGCCAGCGGCGCTGGGCTGGGGCTGGCAATCGTAGAAAAGGCGATGCACCGCATGGGCGGTGAGGTCGAAATCCTCAACGCCCCGGGGGGCGGTGGCCTGCTGGTGCATCTGCGCCTGAAGGCCGGGCGCTAGGTTCAGCGCGCCGGGCCAGCAGGCAGACCGCCCGTGCCTCCATCGCCAAACCTTGCCCGACCGGGCCCAGCCGCTCGGCGGTCTTGGCTTTGACGTTGACCGCATCCGGCCCAAGCCCCAGCAGTTGCGCGATCCGCTGGCGCATCGCCGGGATGTGCACGGCCAGCTTGGGCGCCTGCGCGACTATCGTGGTGTCGATGTTGACGACCTCCCAGCCCGCCGCCTGGACGCGGCGCAGGCATTCGCTCAGCAAGGCCGCGGAGTCGGCGCCCTTGAACGCAGGGTCGGTGTCGGGGAAATGCTGGCCGATATCACCCAGCCCGGCGGCGCCCAGCAAGGCGTCGGTGATGGCGTGGAGCAAGGCATCGGCGTCGGAGTGGCCGAGCAGGCCGTGGCTGTGCGGCACCACCACCCCGCCCAGCACCAGCGGCCGCCCGGCCACCAGGGCATGGATGTCCCAGCCTTCCCCGACCCGCAGCGCCGGCAGCGGCGCGGGCAGCCCCAGCGGTTGGCCCGGCGCACTCATGCCGCCAGCTCGGTCTGGCGCACGGCCAGCAGCCGCTCGGCCAGGCCAAAGTCGGCCGGCCAGGTGAGCTTGAAGTTCTCCGCGTCGCCCGGCACCAGCCGTGGCTGCAGGCCCAGCGCCTCGACCGCGCTGGCCTCGTCGGTGACCTCGGCGCCGGCCTCGGCCAGGGCGCGCTGCAGCAGGCCGAGGCGGAACATCTGCGGCGTCTGCGCCGCCCACAGGCGCTGGCGCGGCAGGGTCGCGGCGACCCTGGCAGCGGCATGCGCGTCGCTGTCGGCGCGCTTCAAGGTGTCGGCCAGCGGCAGCGCCAGCAGGCCGCCGACCGGGTCGTCCAGGCAGGCGTCGATCAGCCGGTCGACCCAGGCCGGGCGCAGCAGGCAGCGGGCGGCGTCGTGCACCAGCACCCAGTCATCGCTGCCGGCGCCGCGCCTGCGCAACTCGGCCAGGCCATTGGCCACCGACGCCGCGCGGCTGGCGCCACCGCATTGCGCCAGCCAGAGCTTGGCGCCAGGCGCGATCGCCTGGCCCGCATCGCCCGGCGCCAGCACCACCAGCGTCGCCGCCAGGCGCCGCACCTGGGCCAACGCCGACAGGGTGTGCGCCACCACCGTCTGGGCCCCCAGCCGGGCGTACTGCTTGGGCAGCCCGGTGCCGGCCCGGCTGCCGCTGCCGGCGCAGGGCACCAGGGCGAAAAATTGGGGCTTTGTCGGGGTGGCGGGGAGCGACATGGGAAGGGATTTTAGAATCCGCCGCTGTCACGCCCCCGAGCCATGCTCCGGGGCGTTTTTGTAGCTGGATGCCCGATGCAACTGCCCCTGATCGCCGCTGGCAAACGCCACACCCAGGCCATGCCGACCGGCTCGGCCGATGCCCTGCTGCTGGCCCGGCTGGGGCAGGCGCAGGCGGCCGAGAAGCGCTGCCTGGCGGTGATCACCGCCGAGCCGGCCGACGCCCAGCGCCTGGCCGACGAACTGCCATTTTTCGCCCCCGGCCTGCGGGTGGCCCTGTTCCCCGACTGGGAGACCCTGCCCTACGACAACTTCAGCCCGCACCAGGACCTGATCTCGGACCGCCTGGCCACGCTCTGGCGAATCCAAAGCCATGACGTGGACGTGGTGCTGCTGCCGGCCACGACCGCCTTGACCCGGCTGGCGCCGCCGAGCTTCCTGGCCGGCACCACCTTCATCTTCAAGCAAAAGCAGAAGCTCGACGAGGCGGCGCTGAAGGCCCAGTTGACGCTGGCCGGCTACAGCCACGTCAGCCAAGTCGTGTCGCCAGGTGAATACGCGGTGCGCGGCGGGCTGATCGACCTGTTCCCCATGGGTTCGCCCCAGCCCTACCGGGTCGACCTGTTCGACAACGAGGTCGATTCGATCCGCACCTTCGACCCCGACACCCAGCGCAGCCTGTACAAGGTGCCCGAGGTGCGGCTGCTGCCGGGCCGCGAGTTTCCGATGGACGAGGCGGCGCGGGCGACCTTCCGCAGCCGCTGGCGTGAGTTGCTCGAAGGCGACCCGAGCAAGAGCCGGATCTACAAGGACATCGCCCTGGGGCTGGCCGGCGCCGGCATCGAGTACTACCTGCCGCTGTTCTTCGCACAAACTGCGACGATCTTCGACTACCTCGGGCCGCAGGCGATGCTGGTGCTGCACGGCGAGGTCGACGCCGCGCTCGAACACTTCTGGACCGACGCCCGCGAGCGCCACCGCTTCGTCGCCGCCGACGCCAGCCGGCCGGTGCTGGCGCCGGGCGAGATCTTCCAGCGCAGCGACGAGTTCTTTGCCAACGCCAACCGCCACGCACTGTGGGCGCTGCGCGGCGACGGGCCGGTCGACTTCGCCCGGCCCTTGCCCGATGTGGCCAGCGAGCGCGGCGCGCCCGAGCCGCTGGCGCGGCTGCAGCGGCACCTGCTGAGCACGCCGCACCGGGTCTTGCTCGTCGCCGAGAGCGGCGGCCGGCGCGAGAGCCTGCTCGACCTGCTGCGCGACCACGGGATCAAGGCGCCCAGCGTCGCCACCCTGGCCGAGTTCGAGGCCAGCGACGAGAAGTTTGCGATCGTCGCCGCGCCGCTGGCTGCGGGCTTTCACTGGCAGCCGCCGGATCGGCCGCAGGCGATCCAGTTCATCACCGAGACCGAACTCTTCGCCACCACCGGCCAAGCGCGGCGGCGGCGCAAGCAGGAGCAGGTGTCCAGCGTCGAGGCGCTGATCAAGGACCTGTCAGAGCTCAAGATCGGCGACCCGGTGGTCCATGGCAACCACGGCGTGGGCCGTTACCGCGGGCTGGTCAACATCGACGTCGGCGACGGCGCTTCGGAGTTTCTGCACCTGGAATATGCCGAGCGGGCCCTGCTCTACGTGCCGGTCAGCCAGTTGCACCTGATCAGCCGCTACACCGGCGTGTCCGCCGACGAGGCGCCGCTGCACAAACTCGGCTCGGGCGCCTGGGAAAAGGCCAAGCGCAAGGCCGCCGAGCAGGTCCGCGACAGCGCCGCCGAGCTGCTCAACCTCTATGCCCGCCGCGCCGCCCGATCCGGCCATGCCCACCGCTATTCGGCGCAGGACTACGAGGCCTTCGCCGCCAGCTTCGGCTTCGAGGAGACGCCCGACCAGCGCGCCGCGATCCATGCGGTGGTGCAGGACATGGTCAGCCCGCAACCGATGGACCGGCTGGTCTGCGGCGATGTCGGCTTCGGCAAGACCGAGGTCGCGCTGCGCGCCGCCTTCATCGCCGTGCTCGGCGGCAAGCAGGTGGCGATCCTGGCGCCGACCACGCTGCTGGCCGAGCAGCACTACCAGACCCTGGTCGACCGCTTCGGCCAATGGCCGGTCAAGGTCGCCGAGCTGTCGCGCTTTCGCACCAGCAAAGAAGTCAAAGCCACGCTCGACGGCTTGGCCAGCGGCCAGGTCGACATCGTCGTCGGCACCCACAAGCTGCTCTCGGCCGAGATCAAGTACCAGCGCCTGGGCCTGCTGGTGATCGACGAGGAACACCGCTTCGGCGTGCGCCACAAAGAGGCGATCAAGGCGATGCGCGCCGAGGTCGACGTGCTGACCCTGACGGCCACCCCGATCCCGCGCACCCTGGGCATGGCGCTGGAGGGCCTGCGCGACCTGAGCGTGATCGCCACCGCGCCGCAGCGCCGGCTGGCGATCAAGACCTTTGTCCGCAGCGAGGGCAACTCGGTGATCCGCGAGGCGGTGCTGCGCGAGTTGAAGCGCGGCGGCCAGGTCTACTTCCTGCACAACGAGGTCGAGACCATCCAGCACCGCCGCGACCGGCTGGCCGAGCTGATCCCCGAGGCGCGGATCGCCGTCGCCCACGGCCAGATGCCCGAGCGCCAGCTCGAGGCGGTGATGCGCGACTTCGTCGCCCAGCGTTTCAACCTGCTGCTGTGCTCGACCATCATCGAGACCGGCATCGACGTGCCCAGCGCCAACACCATTGTGATGAGCCGGGCCGACAAATTCGGCCTGGCCCAGTTGCACCAGTTGCGCGGCCGGGTTGGGCGCAGCCACCACCAGGCCTATGCCTACCTGCTGGTGCCCGACACCGAAACCCTGACCAAGCAGGCCCAGCTCCGCCTGGACGCGATCCAGAGCATGGAGGAGCTGGGCTCGGGCTTCTACCTGGCGATGCACGACCTGGAGATCCGCGGTGCCGGCGAAGTGCTGGGCGAGAGCCAGAGCGGCAACATGCTCGAGATCGGCTTCCAGCTCTACAACGACATGCTGGCCGAGGCGGTGCGCGCACTCAAGGCCGGCCACGAGCCCGACCTGCTCTCACCCACCGGCATCTTCGGCAGCAACACCGAGATCAACCTGCACGCCCCGGCGCTGCTGCCCGACACCTACTGCGGCGATGTGCAGGTGCGCCTGAGCCTGTACAAACGCCTGTCCACGGCCGAGCGGGCGGAACAGTTGGACCTGCTGCTAGAAGAAATCACCGACCGCTTCGGCAAGCTGCCACGCCAGGGCCAGACCCTGTTCGACAGCCACCGCCTGCGGGTCCTGGCCAGGGCCTACGGCGTGGCCAAGATCGACGCCAGTCCGCGGCTGATCAACATCGGCTTCAAGCCCAACCCGCCGGTCGCCGCCGCCAGCATCATCGCCCTGGTGCAGCGCCAGCGGCACATCAAGCTGGTCGGCAACGACAAGCTGCGGATCGAGCGCGAACTGGCCGAGCCCCAGGAGCGGGCGCAGGCGGTGCGCGAGCTGTTCAGGGCGCTGGGGCCGCCGCTGGCTAGGCCGAACTGATCCCAGACAAGCCCAGCTTTCTGCCCTTGATACCGGCCGCCGACCCGAGCCCCTGGCCGGTCCCGGCCGCCAGCGGTCCGCTCACCGGTGGGCAACTCAAGTCTGCCGTTGGCCGATCTTGGCCTCAACCGCAAGCGCCAGCGTATTGAAAGCAGTCCAGGCATCACGCACCGCCATAGCATGGCTGCCGATCGCGCCGTCGGCTGAACTGAGTTCAAAGATCGGCTTTCGCGCCTCTTGCGCCATCGGCGCCAGACTGCGGAAATGCTTGAGCCGGGCCAGGCAGTTGCCGTCATCCCGAAGAACTGGGCCGCAATCTTTGAGGCCAAGTACGTTCTCGCAATAGGTGCTCGGAATACGGTCGACCCACTTCTCATAGGCCTTGACCGGTCGAGACAATCGCTCCATGTGCTGCATCAGGATGTAGCCCAGTGGCCGCATGTCTCCCCCGGGCAGGTCGAAGTCGGGCACGGTCCAGTTGTCCAGCCGTCGGCGCCAATCCGCCCGCCACACCGTCAGCGTCGGCCCCAGGTTGCGCAGCCCTTGCAGTGAAAAAAGATCCGCTGCCAATGGGATGGCCACATGGTCAGTAGCAATCAGCGCAGACCGATTGATCGCACCCAGGTTGGGGCCAACATCGGCCAGAATCAGATCGGCTTGAAGATTGCTGGCGGCCATTTGGGCGACCTGCCAGAACGCGGTCAGCAGCCGGAAATGCCGATACAGGTTGTTCTGGTTGGAATCCATCGCTGCGGTCCAGGCCGCCGAGAGTTGATCCTCGAAACCCGCCAATGCCAGATCGCCTGGTACCAGGTGCAGCCGTGGATGCACGCGTTGCACGATTGGCGCCTGAATATCGCCCACCTTGGTCAGCGGCTGGATGGCACGGTAGATGGTTGTCGCCGCGGTATTGGCCGAGGCTGGCGGATCCCACAGTTCCTCCAACAACTCTTCAGCGAGGAAGGCTGAGGTCAAATTGGCCTGCGGATCAAGGTCAATCGCCACCACCCGCTTGCCCATCTGGACATACATCCATGCCAGATGGAATAGCAGCGAGGTCTTGCCGACGCCGCCCTTGTTGTTAAAGAAGGTCAGGACCGGAGCACTCATGATGCGGCGCCTGGGGCTAACCGCAAGGTCGCAAGAACATGGGTCGGCACCACCTTAAACTCGGGCGGCGGATTACCGTTGGCAGCGAGCGCCCGCCGCGCCTCTGCTATGCCAAAACCGAAGCGCTGGACATAGCCCATATACTTCAACGCGGCCGCCAGGATCGGGTTTCGATAGTCACTCGCGCCAGGCTTTCCAAAATTCTCCAGTGTCACCGCGCCGTAGGGACCACCTGGGTTGCTGATCTCGATTCGATCATCAAACCAGTATATTCGGACTGGCGCATTGGTGCCCTCATAGTCCCGGTGCATGACGGCGTTACGCGCCAACTGCTGCAACGCCGACAAGGGATAATGTATTGCCCGCACTTCGGTGATCGGACCCGAGGTGAAATCTACAGATACGGCCAGCGTCGCCTTCATCTTCTCATCGAGCCGGCGCAGCATCGTGTCTAGATTTCCGTCTATTTCCGCTTCGTCCAACACGGGGTCGCCCCAGGCGGTGCCTCGGATGCGCAAGAACTGAATATAGGCAGAGGGTACCCAGGTTCGTGGGCTGATGCCAAGCACCAGCAGCCCGACGACGGTCGGCGTTAGATCGTCAGCGCTGGCGATCATGCCCAGCGAGGCAAGCCGTTCCTCATAACTTCTGCCATTGAGTTCGAGCGCGTCGCGCGCCACAGCCTGCGGAAGATACTCACGTTCGAAATAGCTGCGGCTCAAATCGTCCAGCGAACGGCCGCCGACTGGATGGGTATCAAAACTCCGATCACGAAACCTGCGCTTCTCGTTCAGAACGCGCTCATCCTGGGCGGAGGCCTGGCCGCGCCTCGGTCCGGTTCGGATCCAGACCCTGCCGTCCAGCCGCACCGGTGGGGCATCCGCTGGCCAGACAGTGACCACCGCTATCTGACAGCCCAGAAGGTCGCGCTTTGTGACGGTCAAGCTGGGCGGCGGCGTGATCTTGCCGTCGGTCTTGATGTCAGCCAGGGTCAGCAGCAAGTCGTCAGTCACTGAAAATTCTGGCCCCATGGGCCTACCGTCATTTCTGACGCCGACAAAGAGCACGCCCGGCAGCCCATGATTCGGCAAATCGTTGGCGAAGGCGCAAATGGCCTGGCGACTCTTTTCGGGTGCATCGCCACTCCAGGCCTGCTTGCGCTCCGCCCGATCACTTTCCAGGTCCTGCATCAGCGCCAGCAGTTCAGCATCGGTCAAGGGTTTCATACGTGACTCCAGTACCTGAATCCAACCCCGACACGGTCGGCGATCTGCGTTGACCACACATTGTGGTCCGCGATCAAGCCGCTTGGTGAGGTCGCGCCGTCGGACACCGCTGGATTCGGCCGCCGCCTCAGTCCGCCAGCCCCAGATCCTGAATCTTGCGGGTGATGGTGTTGCGGCCTATTCCGAGCTTGTGCGCGGCCTCGATCCGTCGGCCGCGGGTCAGGTCCAGCGCGGTGCGGATCAGTTGTGCTTCGAACTGTTGGGTCAGGCTGTCCCAGACGCCGGGCTCACCGCCATCGAGCCGGCGGCGGGCTTCGCGTTGCAGGTCCAGCAGCCAGGCCGCGCTGGCCGGATCGGCGCTGAGCGCAGGCGCTGCGGGGGTGGCTGGCGCGGCGACCGCCACCGGCAGTTGGGCGGCAGGGTCCGGCGTGGCCGCCATGGCCGCTGGCAGGTAGGGGTCGGCACCCAGCAGTTCTGGCGGCAGGTCTTTGGCCTCGATCACCTGGGCCGGCGCCATCACCGTCAGCCAGTGGCAGATGTTTTCCAGTTGGCGGACGTTGCCGGGATAGTCGAAGGCGGCAGCCCGCTGCAACGCCGCGTCGGTGATGCGCTTGGCATCCACGCCCAGCTCCTTGGCGCTCTTGGCGAGGAAGAAGCGGGTCAGCGCGGGGATGTCCTCGCGCCGCTCGCGCAACGCCGGCAGGCGCAGGCGGATCACGTTGAGGCGGTGGAACAAGTCCTCGCGGAAGGCGCCCTCGCGCACCCGCTGCTCCAGGTTCTGGTGGGTGGCGGCGATGACGCGGACATTGGCCTTCTGCGGCTGGTGGCCGCCGACGCGGTAGAACTGGCCGTCGGACAGCACCCGCAGCAGCCGGGTTTGCAGATCGAAGGGCATGTCGCCGATCTCGTCAAGAAACAGCGTGCCGCCATCGGCCTGCTCGAATCGGCCACGGCGCATGCTCTGCGCGCCGGTGAAGGCGCCGCGCTCGTGGCCGAAGAGTTCGGATTCGAGCAGGTCCTTGGGGATCGCGGCGGTGTTGATGGCGATGAACGGGCCACCGCTGCCGCCGCTGCCGCCGCTGCCTCCCTTTCCGGCATCGCCGCGCGGGCTGTGCTTGTGCAGTGCCCGCGCCACCAGCTCCTTGCCCGAGCCCGATTCGCCGGTGATCAGCACGGTGACGTTGCTCTGGCTGAGCCTGCCGATGGCGCGGAACACGTCCTGCATCGCCGGTGCCTGGCCGAGCATCTCGGGCATTTCGCTGACCCGTTCGTCGCGCACCGCCTCGCGCAAGCTCTCCTCGACGGCGCGGCGGATCAACTCGACCGCGCGGGTCAGGTCAAAGGGTTTGGGCAGGTACTCGAAGGCCCCGCCCTGGAAGGCGGACACCGCGCTGTCGAGGTCGGAGTAGGCGGTCATGATGATCACCGGCAGGCCCGGCAGGCGCGCCTTGACCTTGGCCAGCAAGTCGATGCCCGAGCCGCCGGGCATGCGGATATCGCTGACCAGGACCTGCGGCTGGTCGTCGTCCAGCGCCGCCAGCACGTCGCGCGGGTTGCTGAAGCTGCGGCTGGCGAATTGCTCGCGTGCGAGTGCCTTCTCCAGCACGAAGCGGATCGACTGGTCGTCGTCGACGATCCAGATCGGCTTCATGCGCTGCGGGCCTGGCCGGCGACTTGCGGGCGGGATTCGGCGGTCGGCAACGGGGCGGCGGTGCGGGCGGACATCGGTGCCATCGGCGTCGGTTCACTTTCCAAGTCTTGGCCGCAGCGACGGATCGCTCCGGCCAGCGTGGCACTGGCCATCCATACAGCGGCCATCAATGCAGTGGCATCAGGATGCTGAAACTGGTCCGGCCGGGTGCGCTGTCGCATTCGATCATGCCCTGGTGTTGCTGCACAAAGGTCTGGGCCAGTGTCAGCCCCAGACCCGATCCGCCCTCGCGCCCCGACACCAGGGGATAGAAGATCCGCTCCCGGATGTCGTCTGGCACACCGGGACCGTTGTCCTGGATATGCAATTCCAGTGCCAGGCGATAGCGCTGCTTGCCGATCGTGACCTGGCGCGCCACCCGGGTGCGCAGCACGATCCGCGCGTCGCCGGCGGCAATCCGCTCGGCCAGGGCATGGGCGGCGTTGTGGGCGATGTTCAGCACCGCCTGGATCAGTTGCTCACGGTCGCCGCGAAAATCCGGGATCGAGGTGTCGTAGTCGCGCTGGACCGTCAGGCCGCGCGGGAATTCGGCCATGATCAGCGAACGCACCCGCTCGCAGACCTCGTGGATGTTGACGTCGCCGACCACCTGCGGGTGGCGGTGCGGCGCCAGCAGCCGGTCGACCAGCGCCTGCAGGCGGTCGGCCTCGTGGATGATCACCTGGGTGTATTCGGTCAGTTCGCGCGGGCTCAGGCCGATCGCTCTGGCGCCCTGCCCTTCGTCGCCACGGCCCAGCGGCTGACCCACCTCCATGGCCAGCAGTTGGGCCGCGCCGCGGATGCCGCCCAGCGGGTTCTTGATCTCGTGGGCGAGGTTGCGGATCAATTCCTTGTTGGCCTGCACCTGGCCGAGCGCGCGCTCTTCGCGGTCCTGCCGGGTCTGCTGTTCGACCTCGATCATCTCGACCAAGGCGAACGCCTGGCCAGGGTCGATCTGGGTGACGATCACGTGCACCGGCAGGCTTTCGTGGGCGACCATCGGGGCGCGGCGCATCGCGCCGTCGAAGCGGCCGGTGGCAACCTCGTTGGCCATCACCGCCGCCAGGGTGTCCTGCCATTGCCGGCCGTTGAGCAGCCAATCCCCCAGCTTGCCACGCAGCAGGGCCCGGCGCGAGATGCCGGCCACGTCCTCGAGCCGGGCATTGGCAAAGTGGATCGCACCGTCGGCGCCGACCACCGCCACCATCGTGGCCAGCAGGTCGAGCGCGGCGTAGCGCTGGGCGTTGGCGGGCTCCGGCGGCGTCGCCAGCGCAACGCCGCAGCGACCCGGGATCACGGCGCAGCCTGCAGCTTGGTCAACTCGCGGCGCAACGCGACGATGTCGCTTTCGCTGCGCTGCAGGGCGCTGCGCATCTGCGCCACCCGGTCCAGGTAGGACTGGTAGTTGCGCTCGTCGCCGCGCCGCTCGGGCTCGCCGTTGTTGAACTCGCGCCGCAGGCCTGCGGCCTTGTCCTCCTCGCGGCGCAATTCCGCCTCGAGGATGCGCCGGGCATCGCTGTCACGCTGGCGCTGGGCACCGGGGTCGACCCTGCCATCGGCCGGACGCGGTGCCGAGGCGCCATTGGCCGAAGCCGCCGGTGTCGGTCGTGGCCTGGGCGACTGAACGACGGTGATGGGCGCACCCTCGAGCGTGCGGCAACCGCGCTCGCGCGCCTCGCTGGCGCTGATCCTGTCGGTGTACAAATCCGGCGGACCGGGGCAGCGGTACACCTGGCCACTGGCCACGCCGCCGGCCGACGGGTTGGCCGGCGTCGCCGTGGCAGCAGCGGGCGCTGAGGCCGGTGTCGTCGTGTCCGGCGCCTGCGCCAGCGCCAGCCCGGCTGCCAGCACCGCCGCTGCGGCCACAGTTGCTGCCCGCCTGGTCGCCGCCTTGAATCGCCCCACGTTGCCGACTCCGGGCCCGCCGCCGGGCCCCCGGGGCGAATTGTCGCGCAGCCCCGACAGGCTGTAGCCCTTGGCACAGCCGGCGAAAAAAAGGGCGGCTCGCGCCGCCCGGTTGCTCAGGCCGCCCGCCGCGTGGCGCGGGCCAGCCATCACAGGCTGTAGTACATGTCGAACTCGATCGGGTGGGTGGTCATGCGAAAACGCGTGACCTCTTGCATTTTCAGCTCGATGTAGGCGTCGATGTAGCTGTCAGTGAACACCCCGCCCTTGGTCAGGAAGGCGCGGCCCTTGTCCAAGTACTCCAGCGCCTGGTCCAGGCTGTGGCAGACGGTGGGGATCTTCGCGTCTTCTTCCGGCGGCAGGTGGTACAGGTCCTTGGTCGCGGCTTCGCCCGGGTGGATCTTGTTCTCCACGCCGTCCAGCCCGGCCATCAGCAGCGCCGAGAAGCCCAGGTAGGGGTTGCACAGCGGATCGGGGAAGCGGGCTTCGATCCGCCGGCCCTTGGGGTTGGGCACGAACGGGATGCGGATCGAGGCCGAGCGGTTGCGCGCCGAGTAGGCCAGCTTGACCGGCGCCTCAAACCCAGGCACCAGGCGCTTATAGCTGTTGGTGCCGGGGTTGGTGATGGCGTTGAGCGCGCGGGCGTGCTTGATGATGCCGCCGATGTAGTACAGCGCAAAGTCGCTCAATCCGGCGTAGCCGTCGCCAGCGAACAGGTTCTTGCCGTCCTTCCAGACCGACTGGTGGACATGCATGCCGCTGCCGTTGTCGCCGACGATGGGCTTGGGCATGAAGGTGGCGGTCTTGCCATAGGCGTGGGCGACGTTGTGGATCACGTACTTCTGCAATTGCAGCCAGTCGGCGCGCTGCACCAGGGTGCTGAACTTGGTGCCCAGCTCCTGCTGGCCCTGGCCGGCGACCTCGTGGTGGTGCACCTCGACCGGGATGCCCAGCGATTCGAGGATCAGGCACATCTCCGAGCGCATGTCCTGCATGCCGTCGACCGGCGGCACCGGGAAGTAGCCGCCCTTGACGCCCGGACGGTGGCCCATGTTGCCGCCCTCGATGTCCATGCCGCTGCTCCAATGCGCCTCGTCGGACGAGACCTTGACGAAACAGCCCTGCATGTCAATGTTCCACTTGACCTGGTCGAAGACGAAGAACTCGGGCTCGGGGCCGAAGTAGGCGGTGTCGCCCAGGCCGCTGCTCTTGAGGTAGGCCTCGGCACGGCGGGCCAGCGAACGCGGGTCACGCTCGTAGGGCTTGCCATCGCCGGGCTCGAGCACGTCGCAGGTCAGGATCAGCGTCGGCTCTTCGAAGAACGGGTCGATGTTGGCGGTGTTCGGGTCCGGCATCAGCAACATGTCGGAAGCTTCGATGCCCTTCCAGCCGGCGATCGACGAGCCGTCGAAGGCGTGTCCGGCGCTGAATTTGTCTTCATCGAAGGCGGATGTGGGCACGGTCACGTGCTGCTCTTTGCCGCGGGTGTCGGTGAATCGGAAGTCAACGAACTTGACTTCGTTTTCCTTCACCATGGACATCACATCGGCGACGCTCTTGGCCATCAAAAATCTCCTCGCTGGGGCGCGGTAGGCTAACGGGTGGTGTACGTGTCTCAGAGCCGGGAGCAGACCCCCCGGTCAAGGGGCACAGGAATGTAGCAGAAAGCATGCCCGGCCCAGAGGGGCCGCAGGCCCCGCCAACGCACCTCTAAGGTGCGTCTTTACGGGCCAATTTGGTGCGTTCTCGGGCCTTCTCCGCGCACCATTTCGGGGCCAAGTTGGAGCTCGAATTTCGCCAGCCCGGCGCGCAGCGCGGCAAACGCGGCCAGGCTGTCCGCCGCACTGCCCTTGACGCCCAACTCGATGTGGCGACCCCATTGCGGGTGGTCGACGCTGGGCAGGCTGAAGACCTTGACGCCGGCGAAGCGCTGCTCGATCGCTTCCATCAGCGGCGTCAGCGTCGCCTCCATGCCGCCCATCACGATCAGCGACCGTTCGGTCTGTGCCTGGGCGCCGTGCAGGCTGGCGTAGCGCTGGTCGAGCAAGGCTTCGATCATGGGGTGGGCCATGACCGGGAAACCGGGCACGAAATGGACATCGCCGACCGAGAAACCGGGGATCCGGTTGTAGGGATTGGCGATGATCGCCGCGCCCTCGGGGAAGGTGCCCATGTTCAGCCGGTGGCGGTTGTCGTCGCGCTCGGGCTCATAGGGCAGACCCTGCTCGGCCGCCACCTCACGCACGCGCTGCTGGATCAGCGCACTGGCCTCGGGGTGCAGCACCAGCGGCCGCCCCAGCGCCGCCGCCGCGCACTGGCGGGTGTGGTCGTCGGGCGTGGCACCAATGCCGCCGCAACTGAACACGATGTCGCCACTGGCAAAGGCGTCGCGCAAAGCGGCGGTGATCAGTGCCCGGTCATCGCCGACGTAGCGTGCCCAGGCCAACGCCAGGCCGCGCGCGGCCAGCAACTCGATCACCTTGGCCAGGTGCTTGTCCTGGCGCTTGCCCGACAGTATTTCGTCACCGACAATGATCAGGCCGAACTGGCGCATGTTCAGACCGCTCCCGGCGGTTTGGCCTGTGGCTGTGGCTCACCCAAAACCTCGACCAGCGGCAACGGGGTCGGCGCCGCAGCCGCTGCGGCGTCGCGCCGTGCCTGCGCTTGTGCCTGATCCGCGGCACGCAGTTGCGCCAGCGCTGCCAGCACATAGTGGGTGAACCAGAGCGCGCTGAAGGCAAACACCAGCATGTACAGCCAGACCGAGAGCGCGATCAACAGCGGTGCAAACACCAGCGTGACCGCGCTGGCGGCCCAGATCAGCGTCGGTGCCGCGCCCAGGTAGCCAGTGACCACGCCTATGCCCAGCAGCGGCCAGCGGTGCTGGCTGAGCAGGCGGCGGCGCTCGTCGGCGCTGGCGTGCTCGGCCAGCGCGTCGAAGCTCATCACCTGGCAGGTCAGCCAGCCCCAGATCAGCGGCGGCAGCACCAGCACCAGCGGCGGGATCAGCCACAGCGGCAGGCTGAGCAACAGCGCCAGGGCGGCCAGCAGGGTGCAGCCGACCGAATACAGCGTGGTCTTGAGCGCCCCCGCACCATGGCGCCGCTCAAGCGCCGCAAAGCGTCGGCTGGCGACCAGTTGGACGATGGCCGACGACATCATCAGGGCCACCAGCAGCACCGACACCACCACCACCAGCGGCATCGCCAGCAGCACCACGATCAAGGGCGCGATCACCGAGCGGAACGAGCCCCCGGCCAGCGACTCGATCCAGCGCAGCGCCGCGTCCAGCAGCGACCATTGCACCAGCCAGCCGCGCACCAGTGCCACCGTCGGCTCCCAGAAGAACCAGCTTAAGCCCAGCGTCAGCGCCACCCCTATCGCCAACGGCAGCAGCGACAGCACGATCACCCGCGGGTGCAGGCAGTAGGCAACGGCACGCCAGAAGGCGTCGAGCAGCAGGCTCATCAATCGCTCCGCATATGGGCTAGCGCAGGTTGCCGGTGTGGCCCAGCGAATAGCGTCCCGGCTGGGGCCAGACCGTCAGGCCATGGGGCTCGGCGCCGACCTTGACGCTGACGGCGCTGCCGTCGCGGGTGTCGAACCGGTAGACCACATCGTCATAGCGGCCACCCAGCCAGAGCCAGCGGCCGTCGGCGCTGAGGTTGCCCATGTCCGGGCTGCCGCCGCCGGGAATGCCCCAGCGCGCGACGATTTTCTCGCTGGCGAAATCCAGCACCGCGATGCTGCCGTCGCCCAGGCGTGAGCCGTGGATCTTGTGCGAGCCGCGGTTGATGACATAGAGCTGCCGGCCATCGCGGCTGGGGTACAGGCCATGCGTGCCGATGCCGCTGGCGATGAAGCCGGTCTGGGTGAAGCTGTCGGCATCGATCACGTGTACGCCGTCGGCACTCATGTCGGCAACATAGAAGCGCTTGCCGTCGGGCGAGATGCGGATGTCCTGCGGCATGCCCTTGTCGAGCGTGCACAACTCGGTCGCCCCCGGCTCCCAGACCTTGCCCTGGGCCCGCTCGGCCACGCTCCTGGGCTTGTAGCGGGTGCTCGGCATGCGCAGCTTCAGGTAGCCGACCACCTTGCGGCTGGCCAGGTCGATCTTGGCCAGGGTGCCGGCGAATTCGCAGGTGAAGACGGCATATTTGCCGTCGATTGAAAAGTCAGCATGGTTGATGCCGGGGCAGCCCGGCACGGCAATCGAGAACTGCGCCGCCATGGTCTTGGGGTCGCGGAAATCCAGCCGCATCCTGGCCTCGGCGACGACGATGGCCGAGCTGCCGTCGGGCGTGAAGTACAGGTTGTAGGGGTCGTCCACCGGCACCGCCTTACCCGGCTTGCCGCTGCGCGGGTCGATCGGGGTCATGCTGCCGTCGGTCCGCCCCTCGGCGTTGTTGGTGACCCACAGGGTGCGCAAATCCCAGGCCGGCACGATGTGCTGCGGGCCGATGCCGACCTTGAACTTGTCGACCACCTTGAGCGTGGCCGGGTCGATGACGTAGACATCGTTGGAGCGCAGGTTGGGCACATAGACCCGCTCCAGGTCAGCCTTGACCACCTCGGCCAGCTTGTCCGCCGCCGTGCCGCGGTAGACATTGGCGGTGGCCGCCTCGGCGGTGGTGGCGCTGGCACTTCCGGCCGGCATCGCCTGGGCCGGTGCGGGCTGGGGTGCGACCAGCCATGCCAGCGTCAACGCCGCCGCTGCAGCGACGGCCAGACCCGGCCCGATGCGGACCAGGCTGCGGCCCGCCGATTCAACTCCACCACCCCGCATCGCTTCGCTTTCCAGTCAAAACCGCGCATTGTCGGCGACCCGCCTGCCCGACCTGACCCAGCTCCAAGCCGGGCGCAATTCAACGCCCGGCCAGCCTGGCCCGGATCGCCGCGACCGATGCGGCGACGATCTGCTCGACCCCGGCCTGGCCCAAGGCCGCCGTGGCCTGACGCGGGTCGCCAGTGACCCCGTCCAGTTCGCCCGGCTGCGCCGGTCGCGCCAGCATCGATTGCCGCACCGCCTGCGGCGCCAGGGCCAGGGTCAGGGCGGTGTCGGACAGGCCGGCGTGCTCGCCTATCGCCGCCGCCGCATGGCCCTGCGCCTGCAACCAGCGGGCAAAGCCTGGCTGCGCGGCGCGGTAGTACTCGGGCAAGGCGTGGACCCGGCTGCCGCGGCGCGCAGGGTCGCGGGCCCAGCGCTGGGCCACCCGCTCCAGGCTGGCCTGGTAGCCGCCATGGTCGCCGAGCAGCACGATCTCGCGCAGGCCATGCTGGGCCAGACTGGCCGCCGCGCCCTCGAGCATGGCCTCGAACGCGCGTTCTGGCACCGACAGTGTGCCGGCGTAGCGCATGTGGCCGGTCGGCGGCCGCACCGCGCCGTCGGGCACATAGGCCAGCACCGGGGCGACAACGGTCTGGCCCAGTGCCTGGGCGATGCGCTCGGCCAGCAGCTTTACCCGCAGGTTGTGCTTGCCCAGCACCATGTGGGCGCCGTTTTGCTCGGTGCCGCCGATTGGCAGCAGCACGGTGGTGGCCCCGGCCATGATTGCCGCATGCAACTCGGGCGAGGTCATCGCCTCCAGCGAAACCTCGCCGGTGGCCGTCCAGCCACAGGGCGCAGCCAGGCCCAGCGCCAGGGCCGCGATCCAAGCCGCCAGCCGCCGCATCAATCGTCGTCGCCGCTGACAAGCCCGCTGACCAGGCCACCGACCGCCGATGCGCCGGCCAGGCCGCTCAACAATCCGCCCTCCTCGCGCCGGTGCCCGCCGGTCTGCGGCGCGGCGGCGAAGACCCGGCTGGCCAGGCGCGAGAACGGCAGGCTCTGCAGCCAGACCGCGCCAGGGCCGCTGAGCTTGGCGAAGAACAGGCCCTCGCCGCCGAACAGCGCGGTTTTGATGCCGCCAACGTACTGGATCTCGAAGCTCACGCTC
The DNA here is from genome assembly GCA_025350145.1 of Burkholderiales bacterium. Taxonomy (GTDB): domain Bacteria; phylum Pseudomonadota; class Gammaproteobacteria; order Burkholderiales; family Burkholderiaceae_C; genus Pseudaquabacterium. Next base: position 19,379 of record JANXYH010000121.1, read on the forward strand.
GGGGTGTAGGCCACCAGGCAGCCGGCGTCGACCAGCAGCGTCTGGCCCGGCGCCAACTCACGCTTCAGGCAAGTGCCGCCGGCATGGATGAAGGCCATGCCGTCGCCATCCAGGCGCTGCATGATGAAGCCCTCGCCACCGAAGAAGCCGACCGAGAGCCTTTGCTGGAAGGCAAGCCCCAAGCTGACGCCGCGCGCCGCGCAGAGGAACGACTCCTTCTGGCAGAGCAGCGTTCCGCCCAAACGGCGCAGGTCCATCGCCAGGATCTTGCCCGGGTAGGGCGCGGCAAAGGCGACCCGTTGCTTGCTCGCCGAACGGTTGGTGTAGACCGTGGTGAACAGCGAATCGCCGGTCAGCAAACGCTTGCCCGCGCCCAGCAGCTTGCCGAACAAGCCGCCCTGGTCGGCACTGCCGTCGCCGAACACCGTCTCCAGGCTCAGCCCGGCGTCCATGAAGAACAGGCTGCCGGCCTCGCCTACCGCCGCCTCGCCGGGGTCGAGTTCGACCTCGACGAACTGCATCTCGGCGCCCTTGATTTCGTAGTCGACCACATCCATGCCCATGGCGTCAGTGCTCCGTTGCGGGTCGGACTGGCGACCTCAATGCGGGTTGTCGAAGAAGATGTAGTTGGTGTGGTCGCTGACCTCAAAGTAGACCCGCTTCTCGCCCCCGTCGGCGACGAAGTTCAGGTTCTCATCGAGCACGCCATAGCCGTAACGGTAGGCGCGCGGCTGGTGGTCGTCGGTGCCGTAGGCGGTCGAGAGCTTGTCGATCTTGAGGAAGCGCTTGACCAGCTTGTCGCCGGCATAGACCTCCAGCACGCCGTCGGTGCCGGTCCAATTCTGGATGCTGCGGCGGATCTCGTTCTGCTTTTCCTGGGTGCAACCCGACGCCAGCAGGGCGACGCCGAGCACGATGGCCATGGTCTTCACGTTCACTCCTTGGTGCCAAAAATTTTGTCGCCGGCATCGCCCAGGCCGGGAATGATGTAGCCGACCTCGTTGAGGTGGCTGTCGATCGCCGCGCTCCAGCAACGCACGTCGGGGTGTGCTTGCTGCAGCGCGGCGATGCCCTCGGGTGCGGCCACCAGCACCAGCGCCCGGATGTCGCGGCAACCGCGCGCCTTGAGCAGATCGACGGTGGCGATCATTGAGCCGGCGGTGGCCAGCATCGGGTCGACGATGATCGCGGTGCGCTCCGACAGGTGGCCGACGAACTTCTCGAAGTAGTGCACCGGTTGCAGCGTTTCATGGTCGCGCGACAGGCCGACGACGCTGAGCTTGGCGTTGGGCACCAGGTCGAGGACGCCGTCTAGCATGCCCAGACCGGCACGCAGGATGGGCACGATCGTCACCTTGCGGCCGGCCACCTGGTCGATCTCGACCGGGCCGCTCCAGCAGGCTATGGTCGTCTTCTCCAGCGGAAAATCCGCCGTCGCCTCGTAGGCCAGCAGCCGCGCCAGCTCGTTGGTCAGCTCGCGGAACTTCTTGGTCGAGATCCCGGCCTCGCGCAGCAGGCCAATCTTGTGGCGCACCAGCGGGTGGGCGACGGCGATCACGGGCATGGGTCGAACTCCTGGGGCTTGCCGCAAGCCGCTGAGCCCGTCACCGGCCGGTCGGCACGGCGCGCCGCAGGGCAGTGTAGCCATGACACCTGCCCTTGCCCGGCCGGCGCCAGGGCCCTGCCAGTCCGCCCGCGCCCGGCCCGAATGCGTCGCCAGCGGCAACGGCTATTGACGGGTTCCCGAGAACGAGCCGCCGCCGCCACCACCACTGCCTGGCAGCAGACCGGCAAGCAGGCCACCCAGGTTCCAAGTGCCGACGATGGTGCCGCGCTCGGGGTCAAAGCGGCCGATGAAAAGTATGTTGCCGCCACCGCTGCTGCCCTGCATGAACAACTGGCCTTGTCCGCCTCATACTGACCAAACAGCCCGACCGCGCCCAGCCGGGTAAAGCGGCCGTCGCCGGTGAGCGAACCGTCGTCGGCGATCATTACCCGAAAACTCCCGGTGTCTGCGCCTTCGACGATGCCGGAAAATCGGCCATAGCGGTAGCGACCCGGTGGCAGCGGCAGCAGCGCCGCAGTGAGCGCTGGCATGGGCGCAGCGGCGGCCACGGGGCTGGCGGCGGCGCCGGCCACCGGGGCCACCAGCGTGCGCTGGACCCAGCCGGCGAAGTTGGCGGTATCGACCATGGCGAAGCCGTTCTTCGACTCGCCCGTGGCGACCATTTCGTCGCCGCGCTGCCGGGTGCCGACGACATTGGCTTCGCGCGCCGGGTCGGCATAGACCTTGACGTTGCCGATCTTGGCGCTGAGCATCTGGCCCGGTTTCATCGGTGCCTCGGCGCGGGTGGACGCCGCCGCGTTGGCATCGGCTGCGGCGCTGCTGGGCCGGATCAGTTTCGCCTTGTCGCGGATCTCGACCACGATCTTGTTGTAGTTGTCGAGAAAGCTCGCCGCCACCACCTTGCCCTCGGGCGTGCTGGTGTAGCCGCCGGCGATCGCGCCCAGGCCCCAGCCGCCGACGCTGAAGTCGGTGCGCGAGGCCTTGCCCTCGGCGGCAGAGACCTGGATGCTGGAGCGCACGTCGGCGATGGCGATGCTGGTCGAGGCTTCTTTGAACTTCAGTCCGGCGGCGAGCGCGCCGGCCAGCCCGCCCAAGCGCCCGAGCAGGCCGGCGCCAATGCCGCCGGTGGTCTGTGCGCCGATCGGCACCGTCGGTGAGAGCACGAAATCGGCCGCCTGCATCTGCCCCTGGCCGACATTGGAGTCGGCGCGCAAATCGCCGGAATTCATCAGCGCCCGCTCTTGCTGCAGGTTTTGCATCGCCACGCCGCGCTCGACCACGTCAAAACAGCCCGAACGCTGGATCATCGAACGCAGCAACATGGCCGGCGAGCCCAGGCCGTACTGTTGCAAATGGCCCAAGCCGGTCTGCGGCTCGGCCACCGCGAGCGTGCCGAAGACCTTGCTGCACTTCTCGACCGTTGAACCCGGTTCGTCGGCGGCCATCGCCAGCGGCAGTGTGGCCGCGACCAGTGCGACCGCGCGGGTCACCATGCTGGCGCCGTTGCGCCACCCCCATGTCCTCGTCGTTGCGAGATCCTCTCTGACTTGACGCCAGCCTTGCCCAGTGGCCGGTCGAAGGCGCAATCATCCAACAAAAGTGAGAGGCAGGTCCGCGCTGTCGCTAATCCGCACCATGACTGGCAGCGCGGGGCGTGTCAGCGGCGCAGTTGGCGCTGGCGCAAGGCCTCGAACAGGCAGATGCCGGCGGCGACCGACACGTTCAGGCTCTCGACCGCACCGGCCATCGGGATGCGCACCAGCACATCGCAGGTCTTGCGCGTCAGCGCCCGCATGCCGGGGCCTTCGGCGCCCAGGACCAGGGCCACCGGGCCGGTCAGATCCAGGTCGTAGACGGATTGCTCGGCATCCTCGGCCAACCCGACGACGCGGATGTCGCGCTCCTTCAACTCGTTCAAGCTGCGCGCCAGGTTGGTCACCATCAGGTAGGGAACGGTCTCGGCGGCGCCGCTGGCGACCTTGGCCACGGTCGCATTCAGGCCGACCGCGTGGTCCTTGGGCGCGACCACCGCATGCACCCCGGCGCCGTCGGCCACGCGCAGGCTCGCACCCAGGTTGTGCGGGTCAGTCACGCCGTCCAGCACCAGCACCAGCGGCGGGCCCTGGACCGCGTCCAGCACGCTGTCCAGCGAGGTCGGCAACGCCAGCGCCTGCACCCGGGCCACCACGCCCTGGTGGCGCGGGCTGCCGCACAGGCGGATCAGCGCGTTGTCCTCGCTGTCGATCAGCGTGACACCGGCCGCCTTGGCGCGCTCGACGAACTGGCGCATGCGGCCGTCATGCCGGCTGGCGTCGATATGCACCTCGGTGACCGATGCCGGCGCGGTCTTGAGCCGGACCGTCACGGCATGGAAGCCGAACAGAGTTTTTACGGAGGACATCGCGGCACTGTAGCGGTTGGCGGGCGCGCCCGGCCACCGCCAGCGGCGTCAATGCCCGCGTATCGCCGCCAGCGCCATCAGCGCGCCGATCAACACCGGCTGGTGCAGCATGTACACCGTCAGCGGCCAGCGACCCAGCACAGCCAATGGCTGCAATATCGCCGGCAGGGCGCCAAACAGCCAGCGCCGACGACGCAGCAGGGCCTGCGCGGCGGTCAGACCGATCAGCATCACGCCCACCCAGGGCAGCAGCGGCACGTAGTCTTCGGCCACCGGTTTGTGCGTGACCAGGCCCAGCCAATTCGTCCAGCGGCTGTCGAAGAATGGGTGCTGGACCAGCCACGGCAGGGCCAATGCGGCAACCCCCAGCGGCCACAGCGCGCCGGGCCAGCGCAGGCCGATCAGCCGTGCCAGCGGCAGCATCAGGGCCATGCCGTGGAGCACGCCGAAGCTGATCCAACTGCGCGGAAACATCCAGGCCGAGCCCAGCGACACCAGCAAGGCACAGACCGCTACCTGCGCCCAGCGCCGCCAGAAACGCGGCCAGCGCTGTTGCGCTGCCAGCGCCAGGGCCTGGCCCATGCCGGCGCTCAGCAGGAACAGGCTGACGATGCACACCCGCTGGCCAGTCCAGAAGCCATCGCGGTAGAAGTCCTGCGGCGGCGAGAGCAGGCCAAAGGTGTTCAGGTCGAAGCAGAAGTGAAAGGCCACCATCCAGACGATGGCGGCGCCGCGCAGCGCGTCCAGACGCTCCCATCGCGGCGCGGTGGCGGCGGGCATGTGGTCGGCCGGCATGGGCCGATTCTGGCCGCTCAGGCCGAGCTGGTGCCAGGCGACTCCAGCTCCAGCTCCAGCCCCGCCAGCGTGCCCTCTTGGCGCCAGGCGTCGAGGATGCGCACAAACACCGACGGCCCGCGCCAGAACTGCGAATTGCGCTCGGTGCGCGCATCCGGCTGGCCTTCGTTGTTGTAGTAGCCCGGCGTGCACTGGTTCAGGAAGGGCTGACGCGCCCGGGCCAGTTGCACCACGTTGTCGACCCAGGCTGCCTCGGCCTGCGCGCTGGCCTGCAGGCTGCGCACGCCGCGGGCATGGGCCTGGCCGACGATGTAGGCCATGTGCTGGGCCTGCTCGTCCATCATGTGCTGGAAATTGGGGCTCTGGCCCGACTGCTGGGTGCTCATCACGAACAAGTTGGGGAAACCGTGGGTCTGCAGCCCATGCAGGGTCTGGGCGCCGCCCTGCCACTTGTCGGTCAGCGTCAACCCGCCCAGGCCATGGACCTCGAAGCCCAGGCGCCGGGTGAAGTCGGTGCCGACCTCGAAACCGGTGGCGTAGATCAGGCAGTCGAGTTCAATCGCCCGGCCATTGGCGACCACCGTACTGCCCTCGATCCGCTCGACGCCCCGGCCCTGGGTGTCGACCAAGTGCACATTGGGCCGGTTGAAGGTGTCCAGGTACTGGTCGTGAAAGCAGGGCCGCTTGCAGAATTGGTTGTACCAGGGCTTGAGCGCCTCGGCGGTGGCGCGGTTGCTGACCACCACATCGACCCGCGCCCGCACCCGCTCCATCTTGCGGTAGTCGGCCAACTGGATCAGCGCCTCGGTGCTCAGCACCGGGCCGTCGCTGGGCGGCTTGCGCCAGGCATCGATCAGGATGCTGCCGATGATGTCGGTCCAGCCGTCGTTGACCAGATCGACCTCGAAGCGCCCGCCCGAGACCACGGTGGTGAAGTTGGCCACGCGCTCGCGCTGCCAGCCTGGCTGCAGCGACTGGACCCAATCCGCGTCGGTCGGGCGGTCGTTGCGCCAATCCACCGAGGACGGCGTGCGCTGGAACACATACAGCGCCTTGGCTGCCGCACCCAGGTGCGGCACGCATTGCACGGCGGTGGCGCCGGTGCCGATGATGCCGACGCGCTTGTCGGCCAATCGATCCAAGCCGCCGAGTGCGTCGCCGCCGGTGTAAGCGTAGTCCCAGCGGCTGGTATGAAAGGCCCGCCCGGCAAAGCCCTCGACGCCGGCGATACCGGGCAGCTTGGGGCGGTTCAACGGGCCGCCGGCCAGCACCACGAAGCGCGCCCGCAGCTCGTCGTTGCGCTCGGTGCTGACCTGCCAGCGGGCGGCGTCGGCCTGCCAGCGCATGGCGCTGATGCGGGTCTGGAACAAGGCCTTGGCATAGAGCCCGAAATGCCGGCCGATGCGCTGCGAATGGGCCAGGATCTCGGGTGCCCGGGCGTACTTGGCCAGCGGCATGTAGCCGGTCTCTTCGAGCAGCGGCAGGTAGATGTAGCTCTCGGTGTCGCAGGCCGCCCCAGGGTAGCGGTTCCAGTACCAGGTGCCGCCGAAATCGGCGGCGGTGTCGACGATCACGATGTCGTCCCAGCCTGCGGCCTTCAGCCGCGCCGCCGAGAGCAGGCCGGCAAAGCCACCGCCAACCACCACCACGTCGACCTCGCGGCGCAGCGCAGCACGGGCAAAGCCAGGCTCGGCATGGGGGTCATCGCGGTAGTGGGCCAGCGCGCCCGCAGTCTCCAGATACTGCTGGTTGCCGTCGGCGCGGATTCGCCGGTCGCGCTCTTGGGCGTAGCGTTGGCGCAGCCGTTCGGGATCAAAGCCGGGATCCGCCTGGGGCAGGGCTGGGGTCACGGAGTCGGTGGAGGTCATGGCAGCGGCGGTGTCGGCAGCGGCCGATCCTGCCACCGCTGCCGGCCAGGGCGGTGTCCGCTGAGCGACGCCGCGCCGGTCCAGGCAGGCGGGCCGGCAGCGTTGTCTGGGCGGTGTGAAAGGCCGCACCGGCGGCGTCTGTGGGCCAGCGCCGACCCAAGCCCCAGCCCGGCAGGCTCCTAGAATCGGCCGCAGTCTCAGGAGCGCCCATGTCAGGCATCGCGGCCCGCACACGCGGCTTTCGCACCACCCTCATCGCGGCCACGCTGTCCGCCGCCCTCGCCGGCACCGGCCTGGTCCTGGCGCAGGGCCAGGCCGAAACCCCGGTCGCGAACTCGTCGCTCGACGCCGCCCTGTTCCACCAGTTGCTGATCGGCGAGTTGGAACTGGCCGCCGGACGGGCTGGCAACGCCTTCGAGGTGATCCTCGATGCCGCCCGCCGGCAGGGCGACGAGTCGCTGTACCAGCGTGCCACCGACATCGCCCTGCAGGCCCATGCAGGCGACCAGGCGCTGTCCGCTGCGCGGGCCTGGCGCACAGCCAAGCCGCAGTCGCCGACGGCGATGCGCTACGAGACCCAAATCCTGCTGGCGCTGAACCGTTCGGCAGAATCGGCCGAGCCGCTGACGGCCTGGCTGGCCGCCGTGCCGCTGCTTGAGCGCCCTACGCTGATCGCCAACCTGCCTCGCCTGCTTGCCCGGGTGGCCGACAAGCAGCAGGCGCTGGCCCTGGTCGAGCGGCTGGTGGCGCCGTACCGCGACGCGCCAGCCACGCGCGACGCCAGCCGGATGGCGCTGGCCCGTGCCCGGCAACTGGCCGGCGAAGCTGCGCAGGCGCTGGCGCTGGCCAGCGAGGTTGCGGCCGATGACCCGTCAGCCACCGCGCCGGTGGTGTTGGCGCTGGACATGCTGCCCGCCTTGGCCCAGGCCGAAGCCCTGGTCGGCCGCTACCTGGCCCGGGCCGACGCTGATCCGGCGCTGCGCCTGGCCTATGTGCGCATGCTGACCCAACAGCAGCGCTTTGCCGAGGCCCTGCCTCATTTGGAGCAACTCACCCGCGAGCGGCCGGAGTTGGCCGACCCCTGGTTGACGCTGGGCGCGATGCGGCTGGAAATGCGCCAAACCGGGCCGGCCGAAGTGGCACTGAAGCATTACCTGACACTGTCGGCCGCTGCCTCCAGCGGTGCTGCCAAGCCCGTCGACAAGCCGCCCGAAGCCGCGCCGGACGATGCCGAGGCGGACACCGCCGAGTCCGGTCGCGGCACCACCCAGGCCTGGCTGCTGCTGGCCCAGGTGGCCGAGCAGCGCGGAGATGTCAAGGGCGCCGAGGCCTGGCTGGCCAAGATCGACAACCCGCAGCAGGCGCTGGAGGTGCAGACCCGGCGTGCCTCGCTGCTGATCGGCCAGGGCAAGGTGGCGGCCGCGCGGGCGCTGATCCAGGCCGTGCCCGAACGCACCGGCGACGACGCCCGCGCCAAATTGCAGGCCGAGGCCCAGGTGCTGCGCGACGGCAAGCTGTACGCCGACGCGTCCAAGGTTCTGGCCGGCGCCAACCAGCGCTTTGCCGATGACGTGGACCTGCTCTACGAGCAATCGATGGTCGAGGAGAAGCTCGACCACTTTGCCGACATGGAGCGGCTGCTGCGCCGCGTCATCGCCTTGAAGCCGGACCATCCCCATGCCCACAATGCGCTGGGCTATTCGCTGGCCGACCGCAACCTGCGCCTGCCCGAGGCGCGCGACTTGATCCGCCAGGCGCTGAACCTGTCGCCCGGCGATCCGTTCATCACCGACAGCCTGGGCTGGGTCGAGTACCGCCTGGGCAACAGTGACGAGGCCCAGCGACTGCTGCGCCAGGCCTACCGGGCGCGTCCCGATGCCGAAATTTCGGCCCACCTCGGCGAAGTGCTGTGGGCCGCCGGCCTGCGCGACGAGGCCCGCCGCGTCTGGGCCGAGGGCCGCGGCCGCGATGCCGCCAACGAGGTGCTGCGGCAAACACTGGCACGGCTCAAGGTCGGCCTGTGAGGCAGGCCTGGCGGCGCTGGCCGCTGGTGGTGGCCGCTCTGTTGCTGGGCTGCGCCGCGCTGCCGCCGGACATGTCGGCGCCGGTCGCTGCCGGGCGCCTGCTGGTGCGCGTGGACAGCCAGCCGGCGCGCAGCCTGTCCGGAGAATTCGAGTTGCGCGGCAACCCGCAGAGCGGCTCCTTGCGCCTGATCGGGCCGCTGGGCAGCATCGCCGCCGACGCGCGCTGGTCGCCGCAGCAAAGCTCGCTGACCACAGCGCAGGGGCGCAGCGAGTTTGACAGCCTCGACGCGCTGAGCCAGGCCGCACTCGGCGAGAGCGTGCCCGTGGCGGCGCTGTTCGACTGGCTGCGGGGCCGCGCCTGGGCCCAGGCGCCCAGCCAAGCCCTGGCCGATGGCGCACCGGGCTTCTGGCAACTGGGCTGGCAGGTCCGACTGGCGCAGCTTGCCGAAGGCTGGATCGAGGCCGAGCGAGAGGCGCCGCCGCGAGTCACCCTGCGCGCCAAGCTGGAGGCGCCGCAATGAGCCTGAGCGCGCTCTGGGACGTGCCCGCGCCGGCCAAGCTCAACCTGTTCCTGCACGTCGTCGGCCAGCGCCCGGACGGCTATCACCTGCTGCAGTCCGCACTCAACCTGATCGACTGGTGCGACAACCTGCACTTCGAGCGCCGCCAGGACGGCCAGTTGGCCCGCCATGACCTGGGCGCCCGCCTGCCCGAGGTCGACCTGTGCCTGCGCGCCGCCCGCGCCCTGCAGCAAGCCAGCGGCAGCACCCTGGGCGCCGACATCTCGATCGACAAGCGGGTGCCCTGGGGCGCCGGGCTGGGTGGCGGCAGTTCGGACGCCGCCACCACGCTGCTGGCACTGAACCGGCTCTGGGGCCTGCACTGGCCGCGCCAGCGCCTGCAAGCCTTGGCGCTGGCGTTGGGCGCGGATGTGCCGTTCTTCGTCGGTGGCGACAACGCCTGGGTCGAAGGCATAGGCGAGCGCCTCACGCCGTTGGCCCTGCCCAGGCAATGGCTGGCGGTGGTAAAGCCCGAACAGGCGATCGCCACGGCAGCGGTTTTCGGCAACCCAATGCTGCGGCGCAACAGCGAGCCTGTTATACTTGCGGGCTTTATTGCACATGCTGCGCGCAGTGGATCTGAGGCTGATCCCGGTGGCGATGGGGCTGCGGCAGAGCGGGTTGATGGCGGGTTGTCGGGCTTCGGCCGCAACGATCTACAACCGGTGGCCGAGCAACTCTGCCCCGAGGTGAGCCAAGTGGCCCACTGGTTGGCGGCCCGCTTCGGCAACAGCCGGATGTCGGGCTCCGGCAGCGCCGTGTATGCAAGTGCTGGCACAGGCGATCAGGCCTTGGCGACATGGGACGAGACTGAACTTCCGCCCCACTGGCTTGGCCGCATGTGCCGCAGTCTGGCCCATCACCCCTTGCGGGCCTGGGCTGACTGAGCAGGTGGATTTTTTCGGGGGCGCAGGCGCAGGCCGGTGTCCCGTGTAGGGGAGTCGCCAAGTTGGTCAAGGCATCGGATTTTGATTCCGACATGCGAGGGTTCGAGTCCTTCCTCCCCTGCCAAACCATTCAGTTCGCCATGCCGGTTTGTCCAATTCACCTCGCCCAGCCACGTTCAACCTGACGTCGAGCCAAGTCGTGCTGTTCAACACCGTGCTGTTCACTGGCAACGCCAACCAGGCGCTGGCGCTCGAGATCGCGCGCAGCCTGGGCGCGGAGATGGGCAAGGCCACGGTCGGGCGCTTCTCCGACGGCGAGGTCACGGTCGAGTTGCACCAAAACGTCCGCGCCCGCGACGTGTTCGTGGTCCAGCCCACCTGCGCCCCGACCAACGAGAACCTGATGGAACTGCTGATCATGGTCGATGCCTTGAAGCGTGCCAGCGCACGCCGCATCACCGCCGTGATCCCCTACTACGGCTATGCCCGGCAAGACCGCCGGCCCCGCTCGATGCGGGTGCCGATCTCGGCCAAGGTGGTGGCCAACCTGCTCGAAACCGTCGGTGTCGAGCGCGTGCTGACGATGGACCTGCACGCCGACCAGATCCAGGGCTTCTTCGACATCCCGGTCGACAACATCTACGCCAGCCCGGTGCTGCTGTCCGACCTCAAGAGCAAGGCCTACCCTGACTTGGTGGTGGTCAGCCCGGATGTCGGCGGCGTGGTCCGCGCCCGGGCGCTGGCCAAGCAACTCGGCTCCGAACTGGCGATCATCGACAAACGCCGGCCGCGCGCCAACGTGTCCGAGGTGATGCACGTGATCGGCGAGATCGAAGGCCGCAACTGCGTGATCATGGACGACATGATCGACACCGCCGGCACGCTCGTCAAAGCCGCCGAAGTGTTGAAGGAGCGCGGCGCCAAGCGGGTCTTCGCCTATTGCACCCACCCGATATTCTCCGGCCCGGCCATCGACCGGATCGCCGCCAGCCAACTGGACGAGGTCGTGATCACGAATACCATTCCCCTGTCCGACAAGGCGCTGGCCTGCAAAAAGATTCGCCAGTTGTCGGTGGCCTTTCTGTTTGCCGAAACCATTCGGCGAATTTCAGACGGCGAATCTGTCACCTCGCTGTTTTCAGAACAGAACAACAATTTTTAGCGCAAGCGCGGGTTCGCCAGACTGGCGGGCCCTTTACCAGAGCGGGGCGCCTGGCGGCCTGCTCTTAACTTGGGCGGCCTGGTCGCGGGCACCCTTTTCACTTGGAGTGAATCACCATGAAATTCGTCGCTTTCGAGCGCACGCTGCAGGGGACCGGAGCGAGCCGCCGCCTGCGCAATGGCGGCAAGGTGCCCGGCATTGTGTTCGGTGCTGGCAAACCAGCCATGATCGAGCTGGACCACAACGCCTTGTATTTCGCGATGAAGAAGGAGGCTTTCCACTCCTCGATTCTCGAAATGGACCTGGCCGGCAGCCCGCAAAAGGTGCTGCTGCGCGACTTTCAAATGCACCCCTGGAAGCAGCAGGTCCTGCATGTCGATTTTCAGCGGGTCGACGACACCACCCGGCTGCACAAGAAAGTACCGCTGCATTTCAGCGGCGAAGAAAATTCTGTGGCGGTCAAGACTGACAAATGTCTGGTCAACCATGTCAACACCGAACTGGAAATCGAATGCCTGGCGACGCAGTTGCCGGAGTTCATCGCCGTCGACTTGTCGGGCCTGACCAAGGGCCAGTCGCTGAGGGCCTCGGAGCTGAAGTTGCCCGACGGCATCAAAGCGGTGCGCCATGGCCAACTCGATCCGGTGATCGTCTCGGCCACCGCGCCCAAGGCCGAGGAAGAAGCTGCGCCGGTCGAGGCCGCCGCCCCGGCCGCACCCGCCAAGGGCGGCAAGGCTGTCGCCAAACCGGCTGCCAAACCCGCCGCCAAGACAGCCGCTGCCCCGGCGGCTGCGGCCAAGAAGAAGTGAGGCTGCGCCGGACGGCCACCATGGCCGTCGGCTGAGCCTTGCAGGCCACCCCGAAGCCTCGCTGCGGCGAGGCTTCGTCGTTTCCGGCCCGGCTAAAGCAGCCCGCGATAATCCTGCCCATGATCCGATTGCTGGTAGGCCTGTGCAACCCCGGGCCAGAGTACGAAGGCACGCGCCACAACGCCGGCCTGTGGTGGCTGGAGGCGGCAGCCAAGGCGCTCGGCGTTCGGCTGGCCTACGAGCGCAGCTACCACGGCAATCTGGCCCGGCTGAACCGCGCTGACGGCGCCGTCTGGCTGCTGCAACCGCTGACCTTCATGAACCTGTCAGGCAAGGCGGTCGCACCCTTGGCGCGGTTCTTCAAGATCGAGCCGCAGGAGATGCTGGTACTGCACGACGAACTCGACCTGCTGCCGGGCCAGGTCAAGCTCAAGCAAGGTGGCGGCGTGGCCGGCCACAACGGCCTGAAGGACATCCAGGCCCAGTTGGGCAGCGCCGACTTCTGGCGCCTGCGCATCGGCATCGGCCACCCGGGGGTGCGCGAGCAGGTGATCCACTGGGTGTTGCAGCGGCCGGCCCCGGACCAGCGCGAGGCGATCCATGCCGCAATCGACCAGAGTCTGGCCGCGTTGCCGCAGCTGCTGGGTGGCGACATGGCTGCGGCACTGGCCAAGATCCATGCCCGTCCGCCCCGGGCCAAACCAGAACCCAAACCAGAGTCCAAACCGTCGACCCAGCCGGTCGCCCAGCCATGACCGCAAAATCACTTTCCTGCCTGGCGGCGCTGGCCCTGACCGTGCTGTTGGCCAGGCCTGCGGGTGCTGAGGACACGGTCTACAAGTGCGGCAACGGCAGCTATTCGTCCGCGCCCTGCCCGGGGGGTGTCAAGCTGGACGCTGCCGATCCACGCGCCGCCGGGCAACGCCGGCAGGCACAGGAGGCAGTGCAGCGCGAGCGCCGGCTGGGCGACCAATTGGCCGCCCAACGCCACGCCGACGAGCGCCTGGCGGCACAGCAACGCGCCGGCAGCATGTCGACGGCGGCAAGCGCGCCGCACCCCGGCGCATCGGCGCCAGGCAAGGGCCATGGCAAGAAGAAGCACGGCCACAAGGGCGCTCCGCCCGACGACCCCAATCTGTCAGCGCCGATGCGCGCTGCCAGCGCCCCGGCCAAGAAGCACTGAGCGCCCCGCGGCGCCTGGGCACGGCGCGAGCGCCGCTCAGGCCCCGGCGGCCGCAGTCAGTTGGCGGTACTTGGCCCAGAGTTGGTCGGGCGTTTCGACGCGCTCAGGGTTGATCGGAATGCAGGCCACCGGGCAGACCTGGACGCACTGCGGGGCGTCAAAGTGGCCGACGCATTCGGTGCATTTGTCGGGGTGGATTTCGTAGATCTCCAGCCCCATAGCGATCGCCTCGTTCGGGCACTCGGGCTCGCAGACATCGCAGTTGATGCAGTCGTCGGTGATCAGCAGCGCCATGGCTTAGCCGTCCGACGGCGCCTGCGCCACCCGTTCGCGCAAACGCCGCAGCACCGTCGGCGCGACGAACTTCGAGACGTCACCGCCGAGCGTGGCGATTTCGCGCACAAAGGTGCCGCTGACGAACTGGAATTGGTCCGAGGGCGTCAGGAACAGCGTCTCGACATCGGGCATCAACTGCCGGTTCATGCCGGCCATCTGAAATTCGTACTCGAAATCGCTGACCGCCCGCAGCCCGCGCACCACCACATGCCCGCCATAGCCGACCACGAAATCACGCAGCAGGCCGCGAAAAGCCAGCACCTCAACATTGCCGTAGGGCTTGGCGATCTCGCGGGCAATCTCCAGCCGCTCGTCGACGGTGAACATGGTGCGCTTGTGGTGGCCGGCGGCCACGGCCAGGATCAGCCGGTCGAACAGCCGCGCGGCACGGCGCATCAAGTCTTGATGGCCCAGCGTCATCGGGTCGAAGGTGCCGGGGTAGACCGCAGTGCGGGAGTTGACATGGCTCAAGGCCGGCTCCTGGTGTCCTGGTGTGGTGCGGCCAGATTATCCGCCGCAGCGCAACAGTTGAAATTGCACCGCACCGGCCCGCCCCTGCCGCCAGGGCCGCAGGCGGGACGGCCAAGTCGACAGCACCTGGCCCGCCTCGGCGTAGACAAAGCCGCCCTCCACCACCAGCGCGGCGGCGGCCGTCAGGGCCTCGGGCAGCAGCCCGGCGTCAAATGGCGGATCAAGCATCACCAGCTCGAAACTGCAAGGCGAGCAGGCCACCATCCAGGCCATCGCGTCGGCGGCCTCGACCCGCAATCCGCTCGCGTTGAGCCGTTGCTGGCTCTGGCGCAGGCTGCGCACCAGGCCGGCGTCGCGCTCCAGCAGCAGCACCTGAGCGGCACCGCGCGAGGCAGCCTCGAAACCCAGGGCACCGCTGCCGGCAAACGCGTCCAGGCAGCGCCAGCCGGTCAGATCCTGCCCCAACCAGTTGAACAATGTCTCGCGCACACGGTCGGGGGTAGGCCGCAGCCCCGCAAGCTCGGCCACCGGGAGCCGGCTGCGCTTGAGGCTGCCACCAATCAGCCGGACTTCGTGCGGCCGCGGCCTTGCCGCAACCCTCATTGCCGCACCGCGATGCCTCGGCTGGCCAGCAGCGATTTGGCCTGGCCGACGCTGAACTCGCCATAGTGGAAGATGCTGGCCGCCAGCACCGCGTCGGCATGGCCCAGGGTGATGCCATCGGCCAAGTGCAGGAGCGTGCCGACGCCGCCAGAGGCGATCACCGGCACCGCCACGGCGTCGCTCACCGCCCGGGTCAGGTCGAGGTCGAAGCCGATCTTGGTGCCGTCACGGTCCATGCTGGTCAGCAAGATCTCGCCGGCACCGTGCTCGGCCATCTGCTGCGCCCAGGCGACAGCGTCCAGGCCGACATTCTTGCGCCCGCCGTGGGTGTACACGTCCCAGCCCGGACCGCGCGCGGCCAGATCCGGCCCGCGCCGCTGCTTGGCGTCTATGGCCACGACGATGCACTGCGCGCCATAGCGCGAGGATGCATCGCGGATGACCTGCGGGTCGGCCACCGCCGCTGAATTGAAGCTGACCTTGTCGGCACCGGCATTGAGCAAACGCCGCACGTCGGCAACTGTGCGCACCCCGCCGCCAACGGTCAGCGGAATGAACACCTGCGACGCGACCGCCTCGATGATGTGCAGGATCAGGTCGCGGTTGTCGCTGGTGGCGGTGATGTCGAGGAAGGTCAGTTCGTCGGCACCCTGCTGGTTGTAGCGCGCAGCGATCTCGACCGGATCGCCAGCGTCGCGCAGGTCGACAAAATTGACGCCCTTGACGACACGGCCGCCGGTGACGTCGAGGCAGGGAATGATGCGTTTGGCAAGCATGTGGGCGTGTGGCGAAGAGCTGAGGATTGTCCCTGCCCCCTAGTTCGAAGGCAATCGGCCTGGAATCAACCCGCGTCGGCGTGCGTATTCCCGCTGCACAACGATCTCGTTTGCAAGCTTCCACCCAACCCGACCAAGCACCCCAGGAGACACCACCATGCGCAAATCACTCGTCGCCGCCGCCCTTGCCACCGCCCTGACAGCGCCGCTGCCGGCAGCGGCAGGCATGGTGCTTTACAAAACCCACTTGAGCGGGGCGGCGGAATCGCCGCCCAACGCCTCGCCCGGCACAGGTCTGGTTGAGCTGCTGGTGGACACGGTGGCTTCGACAATGGAGGTGAAAGTCGATTTCAGCGGCTTGGTCGGCACGGTCACTGCCAGCCACATCCATTGCTGCACCGCCGTCCCAGGGGTGTCAAACGCCGGCGTGGCCACGGTCACGCCCACCTTCACCGGCTTCCCCTCGGGTGTGACCTCGGGCAGCTATGACCATGTGTTCGACATGCTGCTGGCGAGTTCCTGGAACCCTGCCTCGACTGCCTTCCTGGCACTGCATGGCGGTGACACGGCGCTGGCGTTCCACGACTTCCTGGCCGGGATAGACGCCGGCAAGGCCTACCTCAACGTCCACTCCACGTTCCGCCCAGGCGGCGAGATCCGCGGCTTCCTGGCCGTGCCCGAGCCCGCCGGCCTGCTGCTGCTGTTGTCGGCCGTCGGCGCGATGTTGGGCGTGTCGGGCCGGCGCCGCCAGGCGGCCTGAGCCTGCCCGGCTCGGGTCAGGCGCCCAGTTCGTCGGCGCGGGCCTGGGCGGCGGCAAAGTCGAGCGCGCCGCTGTAGATCGAGCGGCCGCAGATCACGCCGCTGATGCCCTCGTGCTCGACCGCACACAGGCGCTGGATGTCGGCGATGTCAGACAAGCCGCCCGAGGCAATGACGGGGATCGTCAGCGCCTGCGCCAGACGCACGGTGGCGTCGATGTTGATGCCGCTGAGCATGCCGTCGCGGCCGATGTCGGTGTAGATCACGGCCTCGACACCGTAATCCTGGAACTTCTTGCCGAGGTCGATCACCTCGTGGCCGGTGAGCTTGCTCCAGCCATCGGTGGCGACCTTGCCATCCTTGGCATCCAGGCCGACGATGATGTGGCCGGCAAAGGCGCTGCACGCGTCCTTCAGAAAGCCCGGACTCTTGACCGCAGCGGTGCCGATGATGATGTAGCTGACGCCGTCATCAAGGTAGCGTTCGATAGTGTCGAGGTCGCGAATCCCGCCGCCGAGCTGCACCGGGATGTTGTCGCCCACGGCCCGCAGGATGCTCTTGATGGCCGGCTCGTTGACCGGCTTGCCGGCAAAGGCGCCGTTGAGGTCGACCAGGTGCAGGCGCCGGGCGCCGGCATCCAGCCAGCGTCGGGCCATCGCGGCCGGGTCGTCACCGAAGCTGGTGGAGGCGTCCATATTGCCCTGCTGCAGGCGCACGCAGTGACCGTCTTTGAGGTCGATGGCGGGGATCAACAGCATGGGGCTGGAATGCAGTGGGTGAAGGATCGCCGCGATGCGCCCGGGACGCGCCGCAGCACCGGCTCAGGGTCGCCAGGCGAGAAAATTGCGGTAAAGCTGCAATCCCTGCTCGGCGCTTTTCTCGGGGTGAAACTGGGTGGCAAAAATGTTATCCCTTGCGACCGCACAGGTAAAGCGCCGGCCGTACTCGGTGTCGGCGGCACTGTGCGCGGGAATGTCAGGTTCGGCGAAGTAGCTGTGTACGAAGTAGAACCAGCTCTCGTCGGCCACGCCCGCCCAGAGTGGGTGGCGTTGTCCGCCTGGCGCCGCCTGGCGGACCCGGTTCCAGCCCATCTGCGGCACCTTGTAGCGGCTGCCGTCGGCCTGGACCTGCCCGTCCAACTCGAACCGCCGCACCCGTCCGGGAATCAATCCCAGGCCTGGCGTGTCTTGCTCCTGGCTGTGGTCGAGCAGCATCTGCATGCCCACGCACACGCCCAGCAGCGGTTTGCGCGCGGCGGCGTCGAGCACCGCATCCTTCAGGCCGCTGGCGTGCAACTCGCGCATGCAGTCGCGCATCGCGCCCTGGCCCGGCAGCACCACCCGCTCGGCAGCGAACACGTCCTCGGGCCTTTGGCTGACGACGACGCGCAGGCCGCTGCCAAGGGCCACGCGCAGCACCGCCTGCGAGACCGAGCGCAGGTTGCCCATGCCGTAATCAACCACCGCGACCGTGCCAGACATGCTCAGCGCCCGCCGCGTCGATCCGCCGCCGCCCAGGCGCAAAGGCCAGGCCTGCGGCGCCTCACAAGCTGCCCTTGGTCGACGGCACGACTCCGGCCGAGCGCGGGTCCAGCGTCAGCGCCATGCGCAGGGCCCGGCCAAAGGCCTTGAACACGGTCTCGGCCTGGTGGTGGGCATTGGCGCCTTTCAGGTTGTCGATGTGCAGGCTGACCAGGGCGTGGTTGACGAAACCCTGGAAAAACTCGAAGGTCAACTGGGTGTCGAAGGCGCCGATCGCACCGGCCTTGAACGCGATGTCCATGTGCAGGCCCGGTCGGCCGGAGAAATCGACCACCACCCGCGACAGCGCCTCGTCCAGCGGCACGTAGCTGTGGCCATAGCGGCCGATGCCGCGTTTGTCGCCCACCGCCTGCGCCACCGCCTGGCCCAGCGTGATGCCGACGTCTTCGACGGTGTGGTGGCCGTCGATGTGCAGGTCACCCTGGGCCTCGATCTCCAGGTCGATCAGGCCGTGGCGGGCGATCTGGTCGAGCATGTGGTCGAAGAAGCCGATGCCGGTGGCCAGCCTGGACTGGCCGCTGCCGTCGAGGTTGACGCGAACGCGGATCTGGGTTTCCTTGGTGTCGCGGCGCACCTCGGCAATGCGGTCAGCGGGGCGGTCCATGACGACTCCGGTCGGGTTCACAGGCTCTGGCCCAGAGCGGCCAGGAGTTGCTCATTTTCGGCCGGCGTGCCGATGGTGATGCGCAGGCAGTTGGCCAGCAGCGGGTGCATGGCCGAGACGTTTTTGACCAACACGCCGCGCTGCTTGAGGCCGGCAAAGGTGGCGGCGGCGTCGGCCACGCGGGCCAGCACCATGTTGGCCTGGCTGGGCCAGGGCTGCACGCCCGGCATCGCGGCCAGAGCGGCGTGGACCCGTTCGCGCTCGCTGCGGATCAGCGCCGCCTGGGCAGCGTATTGCCCGGCGTGCTCGAGCGCGAACAAGGCGGCTTCGGCATTGAGCACGCTGATGTTGAAGGGCGGGCGCAGCTTGTCGATCTCGTTGACCAGCGCGCTGCGGCCCATCAGGTAGCCGATGCGCACCCCCGCCAGGCCGAACTTGCTCATCGTGCGCATCACCAGCACCTGCGGGTGGGCAAGCAACCGTGCCATCGAGTCGCGCGCCGCGAAAGGCTGGTAGGCCTCGTCCATCACGACCAGGCCCTGAACCTGGCCGACCGCATCGATCAGGCGCTCGATCACCGCGTCGTCCCACAGGTTGGCGGTCGGGTTGTTGGGGTAGGCCAGATACAGCAGGGCCGGCCGGTGCCGGGCGATTGCGGCCAGCATCGCCGCTTCGTCGAGCTCGAAATCCGCGCTCAGCGGCACGCCGACAAAGGGCACGCGTTGCAGTTGCGCCGACAAGGCGTACATCACAAAGCCGGGCAGCGGGGCCATGAAGACCGCGCCCGGCGTGGCGCAGGCCATGCTGAGCAGGGTGATCAGCTCGTCCGAGCCATTGCCCAGCATCAGCGCGCAGCCCTCGGGCAAACCGGCATGCGCTGCCAAGGCGGCCTTGAGATCGTCGCCGCGCTCGGCCGGGTAGCGGTTGAGCGCGACCTCACCCAGGCGCTGGCCCAGCGCGGCCCGCAGCGCCGGCGGCAAGCGGTGCGGGTTCTCCATGGTGTCGAGCTTGACCAGGCCGGCGCTGGGCTGCACCGCGTAGGCGTGCAGGCCCTGGATGTCGTTGCGCACCGCGCGGCGCATGCAGTCGTCAAGCAGGCTCATGGCGCGACGCCGCCGGCAGGCGCCAGGCGCATCTGGGCTGCCCGGGCGTGGGCCTGCAGGCCCTCGCCCAAGGCGAGTTCGGCGGCGATCGGGGCCAGTACCTGAGCACCGGCCTGGCTGACCTCGATCAGGCTGCTGCGCTTTTGAAAATCGTAGACCCCGAGCGGCGACGAGAAGCGCGCCGTGCCGGAGGTGGGCAGCACGTGGTTCGGCCCGGCACAGTAGTCGCCCAGGCTCTCGCTGGCGTAGGCGCCCAGAAAAATGGCACCGGCGTGGCGCAGCAGCGGCTCCCAGCGTTGCGGGTCGGCGGCACTGATCTCCAGGTGCTCGGGCGCGAGCTGGTTGCTGATCTGGCAGGCCTGTGCCATCGACGCCGTCCGGATCAGCGCGCCGCGGCCTTCCAGGCTGGCCCGGATCACGTCGCGGCGCGGCATCTCGGGCAGCAACCGGTTGATCGCCCGAGCCACCTGTTCGAGGTAGGCCGGGTCGGGGCAGAGCAGGATGCTTTGCGCCAGTTCGTCGTGTTCGGCCTGGCTGAACAGGTCCATCGCCACCCAGTCCGCTGGCGTGCTGCCGTCGGCCAGCACCAGGATCTCGCTCGGTCCGGCGATCATGTCGATGCCGACCTGGCCGAACACCCGGCGTTTGGCGCTGGCGACATAGGCGTTGCCCGGCCCGGTGATCTTGTCCACCCGCGGCACCGTGGCCGTGCCGTAGGCCAGCGCGGCGATTGCCTGGGCGCCGCCCAGGGTGAACACCCGGTGTACGCCGGCCAGGTGCGCGGCGGCCAGCACCAGCGGGTTTTTCTCGCCCCCCGGGGTGGGCACCACCATCACGATCTCGCCGACGCCGGCCACCTGGGCCGGGATCGCGCTCATCAGCACCGACGATGGGTAGGCCGCCTTGCCGCCGGGCACGTAGATGCCCACCCGGTCCAGCGGCGTGACCTTCTGGCCGAGCAGGTTGCCGTCCTCGTCGCGGTACTGCCAGCCCAGGCCGCAGGCCTGCAACTGGCGCTGGTGGTAGCTGCGCACGCGGGCGGCGGCGGCCTGCAGGGCAGCGCGCTGGGCCGGGGTGATCGCGTCCAGTGCGCGCCGCAGTTCTTCGGCCGGCAATTCCAGCGCCGCCACGCTGCTGGCGCTGAGGCCGTCAAAGCGGCGGCTGTAGTCGAGCAAGGCGGCGTCGCCGCGGCTGCGCACATCGGCAATGATCTCGGCCACGCGCTGCTCGATCTGCGCGTCGGCCTGCGCCGACCAGTGGCGCAGCCGCGCCAACTCGGCCTCGAACCCGTGTTCGGCGGTGTCCAGGCGGGCAATGTTGACCGGCGTCATGGGCGATTGGCCTGCGGCTGCAGCGCCTGCGCAGCGGCGGCGAAGGCATCGATCAGGCGCCGCATCGGCCCGCGCTTGAGCTTCAGCGCAGCCTGGTTGACGACCAGGCGCGAACTGATGTCGAGGATCCGCTCGACCTCGACCAGGTTGTTGGCCTTGAGCGTGGCGCCGCTGGAGACCAAGTCGACGATCGCGTCGGCCAGCCCGGTCAGCGGCGCCAGTTCCATCGAGCCGTAGAGCTTGATCAGGTCGACGTGTACGCCCTTGTCGGCGAAGTGCTGGCGGGCGATGTGGCTGTATTTGGTGGCCACGCGGATGCGTGAACCCTGGCGCACCGCGCCGGCATAGTCGAAATCGGCCCGGGTGGCGACGCTGACCCGGCAGCGCGCGATCCCCAGGTCCAGCGGCTGGTACAGGCCGGCTCCACCGCCCGGCGCGTCGGCCATGTACTCGATCAGCGTGTCCAGCCCGGCCACGCCCAGGTCGGCGCCACCGTGGGCGACATAGGTCGGCACATCGGTGGCGCGCACCAGCACCACCCGCACACCGGGTCGGCTGGTGGCCAGGATCAGCTTGCGACTTTGCTCCGGCTCGTCGGTCACGGCGATGCCGGCGGCACGCAGCAGCGGCAGCGCATCGTCGAAGATGCGGCCCTTGGACAGCGCCAGCGTGATCGCCTGATCATCGGCCAGGGTCGGCCAGGGGGTCATCATCCGCGGATCCTCTCGATGTCGGCACCGATGCCGCGCAGCTTTTGCTCCATCCGGTCGTAGCCGCGATCGAGGTGGTAGATGCGGTCGACGACGGTGTCGCCGCGCGCCACCAGGCCGGCAATGACCAGGCTGGCCGAGGCCCGCAGATCGGTCGCCATGACCGTCGCAGCGGACAGCGCCGGCACGCCCGAGACGAGCGCGCTGCGGCCGTCGACCTCGATCCGCGCACCCAGCCGCAGCAACTCGTTGACATGCATGAAGCGGTTCTCGAAGATCGTCTCGCTGATCCGCGCTGCGCCTTCGGCGACGCAGTTGACCGCCATCAACTGGGCTTGCATGTCGGTCGGGAAGGCCGGGTATTCGCTGGTGCGAAAGCCGACTGCGCGCGGCCGGCCATGGGCACGGACGCGGATCCAGTCGTCGCCGGATTCGATCTCGGCACCGGCCTCGCGCAGCTTGTCGATGACCGCGTCCAGGTGCTCGGCGCGGGCGCCCTGCAACAGCACCTCACCACCGGCGGCGGCGACCGCGCAAAGGAAGGTGCCGGTCTCGATCCGGTCGGGGATGATCCGGTGCGGCAGCGCCGGTGCGTGCAGTCGCGGCACGCCCTGGATGCGGATGCGGCTGCCGCCATGGCCTTCGATCTGCGCGCCCATGCTGATCAACAGCTCGGCCAGGTCGGCGATCTCGGGCTCCTGGGCGGCGTTCTCGAGCACGGTCTCGCCGTTGGCCAGGGTCGCCGCCATGAGCAGGTTTTCAGTGCCGGTGACGGTGACCATGTCGGTGGTGATGCGCGCGCCGCGCAGGCCACCGCGACCGGCCTCAGCCCCCGGCGCCTGGGCCAGGATGTAGCCATGCTCGACCACGATCTGCGCGCCCATTGCCTGCAGGCCGCGGATGTGCTGGTCGACCGGCCGCGAGCCGATCGCGCAGCCGCCCGGCAAACTCACCCGGGCCCGGCCGAAGCGCGCCAGCAAGGGGCCCAGCACCAGGATCGCGGCGCGCATGGTCTTGACCAGTTCATAGGGCGCCTCGGCCGCGCCGACAGCGCTGGCGTCGATCTGCACCGTGTCGCCATCGGCCTGGCGCTCAGCCTTGACGCCCATGTGGCGCAGCAGCCGCAGCGCGGTCGAGACATCCTGCAACTGCGGCACGTTGTCCAGCGTCACCGCCTGCGCCGTCAGCAGGCAGGCGAAAAGGTCGGGCAGGGCGGCATTCTTGGCGCCCGAGATCTGCACCGTGCCTTGGAGCCGGCGACCGCCGCGAATCAGAAGTTTGTCCATCGGGAAGGGTTTTGCTCGGGGCCGACAGCGGCCAGGTCAGGCGAAGCAGGCACTTCGGCGGGCAATCGCCGCCGCTGGCGTCAATGGTGCTGCGCGGGCGTTGGCTCTGCGGCCGCCCACTCGGCCGGCGTCAGCGTCTTCATCGACAGGGCGTGGATCTGCTCACGCATGCGGTCGCCCAGCGCGGCATAGACCCGCTGGTGGCGCGCCACGCGGCTGTGGCCGTCGAATTCGGCCGAGACGATGGTGGCGAAGAAGTGGCGGCCGTCGCCCTCGACCTGCAGGTGCGCACAGGCCAGGCCGGCGGCAATGAAGCGGGAGACGTCGTCAGCGGTGGGGTCGGCCATGGTGCGGCGATTATCGCAAACCCGGGTGACGGGCCTGCGCCGCAGCCACTGGGCGTTCAGTGGCGCAACTTGTAGCCGCGGCGCAGCAACGCCAGCGCGGTCGCCGAGACCAACACAAAGGCGGTGCCGACCACGCCCAAGCTGAGCCAGGGCGAGACATCGCTGAAGCCGAAGAAGCCGCGGCGAAAGCCGTCGATCATGTAGAAGAACGGGTTCAGGTGGCTGGCCGCCAGCCAGACCGGCGGCAAGGAGTGGACCGAGTAGAAGACGCCGGACAGGAAGGTCATCGGCATGATGATGAAGTTCTGGAACGCGGCCATCTGGTCGAACTTGTCGGCCCACAGGCCGGCGATCAGGCCCAGCGCGCCCATCATGCCGGCGCCCAGGACGGCGAAGACAATGATCCAACCCGGCTCGGCAAAGGCCGGTGGCGCAAACCAGACGGTGACGATGAAGACGCCGCTGCCCACCGCCAGCCCGCGCACCAGGCTGGCGCCGACATAGGCCGCAAACCAGGCCCAATGCGACAGCGGCGTGACCAGCAGGAACACCAGGTTGCCGGTGATCTTGCTCTGCACCAGGCTGGACGAGCTGTTGGCAAAGGCGTTCTGCAGCACGCTCATCATCACCAGGCCGGGCACCAGGAAGGCGGTGTAGCCGACGCCGTCGAACACCTGCACCCGGCCTTGCAGCACATGGCCAAAGATCAGCAGGTACATCATCGCCGTCAGCACCGGCGCGGCCACGGTCTGAAAACCGACCTTCCAGAAGCGCAGGGTCTCTTTGTAGAACAGCGTGCGCGCACCTTGCAGACGGATCATGACGCGGCCCTGGGCTTGGCGGTTTCGGCCTGCATGATGTCGAGGAAGACATCCTCCAGGTCGGCGCGGCCAATTTCAAGGTCCTCGACCTTGACACCAGCCTGGCGCAATGTGGCCAGCATCTGTTCGACCTCGGCCGCGTCATGGGCTTTGGCTTGGACGATGCGGCCGGTCAGGCGTGCCTGGCGGGCCACGGAATCGGGCAGGGGCTGGTCGGTCTTGAAGCGCAGCATCGTGCTGGCCATGCCCGAGAGCAGCGCGGCGGTGCGGTCCAGCGCCACCAGTTGGCCGTTCTTGAGCATGCCGATGCGGTGGCACAGCGCCTCGGCCTCCTCAAGGTAGTGGGTCGTCAGCAGCACGGTGTGGCCCTCGCGGTTGAGCCGGGCGATGAAGGCCCACAGCGTCTGCCGCAACTCCACGTCGACACCGGCCGTCGGCTCGTCGAGC
>JANXYH010000143.1 GCA_025350145.1 Burkholderiales bacterium
ATCGTGCCGATGAACCTGCTGCGCGGCAAGGCCAGCGCCGATTACATCGACACCGGCGAATGGTCGAAAAAGTCGATCAAGGAGGCGCGAAAGTACGGCCGCGTCAACGTCGCCGCGAGCGCCGCCGACACCGGTTACACCAGCATCCCGGCGCCGGGCGACTGGAAGCTTGACCGCGAAGCGGCTTATGTGCACATCTGCAGCAACGAGACCATTGGCGGGGTCGAGTACCACTTCAGCCCCGAGGTCGGCGATGTGCCGCTGGTGGCCGACATGTCCAGCAACATCCTCTCGCGCCCGGTCGATGTCAGCCAATACGGCCTGATCTACGGCGGCGCGCAGAAGAACATCGGCCCGGCCGGGCTGACCATCGTGATCGTGCGCGACGACCTGATCGGCCAGGCCATGCCGGTCACGCCCTCGGCCTTCGACTACAAGACCGTGGCCGACAACGACTCGATGTACAACACCCCGCCGACCTACGCGATCTACATCGCCGGGCTGGTGTTCAACTGGATCAAGGCGCAGGGCGGCCTGGCCGCGATGCAGGCGCACAACCAAGCCAAGGCGGCGCTGCTCTATGACTGTCTGGCCAGCAGCGGCTTCTACAGCAGCCCGGTCGCGGCCGATTGCCGATCGCTGATGAACGTGCCGTTCAAGCTCCGTGACGAGGCACTCGACAGCGCCTTCTTGAAGGGCGCCGAGGCCCGCAACATGCTGCAGTTGAAGGGCCACCGCTCGGTCGGCGGCATGCGCGCCTCGATCTACAACGCCATGCCAGTGGCGGGTGTCCAGGCGCTGGTGGCCTATATGCGCGAATTCGAGGCCAAGCATGGCTGATCGCGCTGCTGCCGAACCGTCGAACGGGCGCTTCAGCGTTCGCGTGCTGAACCAGATCTCGGCCAACGGCCTGGCGCGCCTGCCGGCCGAGTTGTACCGCGTCGGCCCGGACATCGCCGCCCCGGATGCCCTGCTGCTGCGCTCGGCCGACCTGCACGGCAAGCCGATTGCCGACAGCGTGCGGGCGATTGGCAGGGCCGGCGCCGGCACCAACAACATCCCGGTGGCGCTGATGAGCGAGCGCGGCGTGCCGGTCTTCAACGCCCCGGGGGCCAACGCCAACGCGGTCAAGGAACTGGTGCTGGCCGGGATGCTGCTGGCGGCGCGCAACATCGCCCCGGCGCTGCGCTTCGCCGCCGCGCTCGACCCGGCCTTGGCCGACATGGACAAAGCGGTCGAGGACGGCAAAAAGCACTTCGCCGGCTACGAACTGGC
Source organism: Burkholderiales bacterium (assembly GCA_025350145.1). Lineage (GTDB taxonomy): Bacteria > Pseudomonadota > Gammaproteobacteria > Burkholderiales > Burkholderiaceae_C > Pseudaquabacterium. Next base: position 1,276 of record JANXYH010000143.1, read on the forward strand.
CGGCCGCACCCTGGGCGTGATCGGCCTGGGCAAGATCGGCTGCCTGGTCGCCGATGCGGCGATCAAGCTGGGCCTGAACGTGCTCGGCCACGACCCCGAGATCACGGTCGACGCCGCCTGGAGCCTGCCGGCCCAGGTCAAGCGCGCGGCCAGCGTCAACGAGGTGCTCAAGGCCGCAGATTTCGTCACCCTGCATGTGCCGCTGCTGCCGGCCACGCGCGGCCTGGTGGGCATGGCCAACATCGGCCTGATGCGCCCCGGTGCGGTGCTGCTGAACTTCTCGCGCGAGGGCATTGCCGACGACGCGGCGGTGCTGCAGGCGCTGGACGCGGGCAAGCTCGACCGCTATGTCTGCGACTTTCCCAGCGCCGAGCTCAACGCCCATGGCCGCGTGATCGCGCTGCCGCACCTGGGCGCGTCCACCCGCGAGGCCGAGGAGAACTGCGCCGTGATGGTGGTCGACCAACTGCGCGACTACCTGGAGCATGGCAACGTCAGCAACGCGGTGAACTTTCCGGCGGTGAGCATGGCGCGCGAGTCGGCCTACCGGTTGGCGATCGCCAATGCCAACGTGCCGAACATGCTGGGGCAGATCTCGACCACCATGGCCAACGCCGGCTTGAACATCCACAACATGGTCAACAAGTCGCGCGGTGGCATGGCCTACACGCTGGTCGATGTCGACAGCCCCGTCAGCGCCGAGGTTCAGGCCGGTCTGGCGGCGATTGCCGGCGTGCTGGCGGTGCGCTACCTGCCGGCGGCCTGAGCGGCGGGCTGGCCCGTCCGTCGGCATGGGGGCTTGCTCCGGGCTGGCGCGAGGTGTAGAACCGGCTCCTCGCCACCCGTGGCGTTGACCGAGGAGCAAGCGATGCGCAGACGGCTGTACTGGCTGATGCCCGACCTGGCAGGCGCTCAGCAGACGATGAACGACCTGTTGCTGGCCAGGGTCGAACACCGGCACATGCACTTCATGGCCCACGAAAGCGTGGCGCTGACCGGCCTGCACGAGGCCAACCTGCTGCAGGCATCGGACTTCGTGCGCTCGGCCCAAGTCGGCATGGTCATAGGCGCGGCCTTGGGCGCGGCCGCCGGCGCGGTGCTGGCGGTTTCGTCGTTCGACGGCGAGTTGTCCAAGCCCGGCCTGGTCGGCGCCCTGGCAGCGGCGGGCGCAGCGTTCGGTGCCTGGACTTCCAGCATGATCGGCATCGCCACCCCCAGCCAGCGCCTGCTGCGCTTCAATTCGGCCATGGACCAGGGCGAGATTCTGCTGATGGTCGATGTGCCACAGCGGCGGGTCGGCGAAATCCTGCTGCTGCTGAAGTCCCGCCACCCTGAGGCCCACAGTGGCGGCGTCGAGCCGAATATCCCGGCGTTTCCGTGAGTGGTTCCCTGAGCCTGCGCCAGGCTTGAGCCTGCGCTCTGCTTGGCCGGGCTGAGGCAGGGCGCGGTTGATCTGCACAGGCTGCAGCGCCAAGGCGCCGACGCTGGCTCGCCCGACGGCGGCCGGTGGAGAATCGGCCCAGCCATGGGCAGCATCAAGCATTACCTCAAGGAGATCGGCCGCGGCGCTGTCGGCGCCCGCTCGCTCGACGCGGACCAGGCTGCCGACCTGATGGCGCAGGTGCTGGACGGCCAGGTCACCGACCTGGAGATTGGTGCCTTTGCCCTGGCGATGCGCATCAAGGGCGAGACGGTCGAGGAATTGATCGGTTTCGCCCAGGCCGCCCAGGCACGCTGCCTGAGCATCCCCAGCGAGCAGCCGGTGGTCGTGATCCCGAGCTACAACGGCGCCCGGCGCCTGCCCAACCTGGTGCCGCTGCTGGCGCTGCGGCTGGCGCAGGAGGGCCTGCGGGTGCTGGTGCATGGCCCGCGCCACGACCCGACGCGGGTCAGCAGCGCCGACATCTTCGCCGCCCTGGGGCTGGCGCCGGTCGCCGACGCCGGCAGCGTCCATGAACGCTGGTCGCGGCGCGAACCGGCCTTCATCAGCACCGAGGCGCTGAGCCCGGCCCTGCAGCGGCTGCTCGATGTGCGCTGGGTGGTCGGTGTCCGCAACTCTGGCCACACCGTGGCCAAGCTGTTGCAACCGATCAGCGGCGCGGCGGTGCTGCGCCTGGCCAGCCACACCCACCCCGAGTTCGGCAAACTGATGGCCGAGTTCGCCCAGCGCACCGGCGCCGACCTGATGCTGCTGCGCGGCACCGAGGGCGAGGCCGTGGCCGACCCGCGCCGTTGCCCGAAGATCGACCAGTGGCTGGGCGGCCAGTGGCGTGCCGACCTGTCCTGCCCGGCCCAAGAAGGCAGCCTGAGCGCGTTGCCGATCCTGCCGACCCAGATCGATGCCGCCAGCACCGCCGTCTACACCCAGGCCGTGGCCAGCGGCGAGCAGCCTGCGCCCAGGCCGCTGGAGCAACAGGTCGGCTTGGTACTGCGTGCCCTGGCCCAGGCCGGCGCAGCGCCGTCGCGCCAGCGCACCGTCGGCGACTGAGCGCGTCGGCCGCCGACAATCGCTGGCAATGGCCGGCAGCAGCGCCTGGGATGTGGTCGTGGTCGGCGCCGGTGCAGCCGGGTTGTTCTGTGCCGCAGTCGCCGGCCAGCGCGGCCTGAGCGTGCTGCTGCTGGACCACAGCGCACGCGTCGCCGAGAAGATCCGCATCTCCGGCGGCGGGCGCTGCAACTTCAGCAACCGCGACACCACACCGGGGCAATTCAGCAGCGCCAACCCTGATTTCTGCCGCTCGGCGCTGGCCCGCTACACCCCGGCCGATTTCCTGGCCCTGGTCCAGCGCCACGGCATCGGTTTCCATGAAAAGCACAAGGGCCAGTGGTTCTGCGACGACTCGGCCGAACAGATCATCGCCATGCTGCTGGCCGAATGCGCGGCCGGCGGGGTGACGCGCTGGCAGCCCTGCGCCGTGGCCGATGTCGGCCGGGTTGCTGACGGTTTCACCGTGGTGACCGACCGCGGCGGCCTGCGCACCCGGCAACTCGTGGTCGCCAGCGGCGGCCTGTCGATCCCGAAGATCGGCGCAAGCGACTTCGGCTACCGCCTGGGCCGGCAGTTCGGGCTGAAGATCGTCGAGCCACGCCCGGGGCTGGTGCCGTTGACCTTTGACAGCCTCGCCTGGGCGCCCTTTGTGCCGCTGGCCGGGGTCTCGCTGGCGGTCGAGATTGCCACCGGCACGGGTCGGTCGCAGGCCCGCTTCAGCGAGGATCTGCTGTTCACCCACCGCGGCCTGAGCGGCCCGGCGGTGCTGCAAGTCTCGTCGTACTGGCGTCCCGGCCAGGCGCTGCAAATCGACCTCCTGCCCGGCCTGGACAGCGCCGCCGAATTGCGCGCTGCCAAGGCCGGCTCGCGGCGCCAACTCGGCAGCGTGCTGGCGCAGTGGCTGCCGCAGCGCCTGGCCGACGCCTGGCTGGCGGCGCAAGGCTTGGCCGCAGAGCGGCCTATCGCCGAGTTGCGCGACCGCGACTTGAACGCCCTGGCGCAGTCGCTGTCGCGCTGGAGCCTCACGCCCAATGGCAGCGAGGGCTATCGCAAGGCCGAGGTCACGCTCGGCGGCGTCGACTGCCGCGAACTCGACTCGCGCGATATGCAGAGCCGGCGCGTCCCCGGCCTGTACTTCATCGGCGAAGTCGTCGACGTGACCGGCTGGCTGGGCGGCTACAACTTCCAGTGGGCCTGGGCCAGCGCGGCGGCCTGTGCCCGCGCACTGACAAGCGCCCAGGCTGGCGCGGTGGTGGCGCAGGCCTGACCGGGCCGGCACTGAGCGCTGCGGCGCGGGCGGCACGCGCCCGCTGTGCGACCCCTCAATCCACCGGCGTCAGCTTGGCAATCGCCAGGGCCAGCCACTTCGCGCCATGGCGGCCGAAGTTGACCTGTGCCCGGGCATCGGCGTTGACGCCTTCCAGGGTCAGCACCACGCCTTCGCCGAACTTGATATAGAACACCAACTGGCCAACACGCAGGCCATGGCTAAGGACGGTCTTACTGACCAAGGCCGGGGCGGCGGGCGGAACGGCCCAGGCCGGCC
>JANXYH010000157.1 GCA_025350145.1 Burkholderiales bacterium
CAGGGCTGGGCCCAGTTCGGGCAGCGGGTCGCGGGTGACGATCACGCCGATGGCGGCGCCGCCGACGCTCAGGTAGTGGCGCTGGCTGCGCACGCCGTTGGCCGCAATCTCGCTCTCAAAACCCAGGCCGCCCTGGTTGTCGGGATGCAGCATTCAGGTGCTGCGGGTGCCTGCGCCGGTGCCGCCCGGCCAGCGCTCGCCAGCCAGGGCGCGCAGCTTGCTGCCAGTGGCCAATTCAGCCATCGCCAGGCGCGGCTGGTGCGTGGCTGACCCGATTTGCAGGAGCGGTTTGACCGCGCCGTCGGACGGGTTTCGTCTGCACTCAGTGCAGCAGCTCGATCCGTTCACCGGAATCCGCGCGGAACAGGTGCACATGGGCGCTGTCTGAACCCAGGCGCACCAGGTCGCCGGGGCGCACTTTGACCCGTTCACGCAGAACGCAGGTGAGCTTGGTACCGGCGGCATCGACAACCAGGTGCGTTTCCGAGCCGGTGGACTCGACCACGTGTACCCGCGCCTGCACCCCCGAATCGTCCAGCCGCAGGTGCTCGGGCCGCACGCCGAACGTGAGGGCCTGGCCAGGCGTGCCCGGCACTCCCGGCGCCGCCCAGTGGTTGCCCGCGTTGTCCACCAGACTTTGGCCGTCGAACTTGACGGGCACCAGGTTCATCGACGGCGAACCGATGAAGGCCGCGACGAAGACGTTGCGCGGCCGGTCGAACAAGTCCAGCGGCGCGCCCACCTGCTCGACGATGCCGTCGTGCATGGCCACGATCTTGTCCGCCATCGTCATGGCCTCGATCTGGTCGTGCGTGACGTAGATGGTGGTGGCTTTCAGGCGCTGGTGCAGCTCACGGATCTCGGCGCGCATCGCCACGCGCAGCTTGGCGTCAAGGTTGGACAGCGGTTCGTCGAACAAGAAGACCTGCGGGTCGCGCACGATCGCCCGGCCCATGGCGACGCGTTGCCGCTGCCCGCCGGAAAGCTGCTTGGGCAGCCGTGTCAGCAGCGGCTCTAGGCCCAGGATCTTGGCCGCGCGGGCCACGCGCTGCTCGATCTCTTCTTTCGGCGCATGGCGCAACTTCAGCGAGAACGCCAGGTTGTTGGCCACCGTGAGGTGCGGGTAGAGCGCGTAGTTCTGGAACACCATGGCGATGTCGCGTTCCTTGGGCAGCAGGCCGTTCACGCGGCGCCCGCCGATTCGGATCTCGCCAGCGTCAATGCCCTCCAGCCCAGCGATCATGCGCAGCAGCGTGGATTTTCCGCAGCCCGAGGGCCCGACCAGCACCACGAATTCACCATCGCGGATGTCTACGCTCACGCCGCGGATGACCGGGGTGCTGCCGAAGGATTTGGCCGCGTCCAGGATTTCAACTCTTGCCATGCAGATCTGCCTCGTTCAAAGAAGGGAATGTTCTTGCCGTGCGAGTTCGGTCGCGTGCGGTCATCCGGCTTGCCAGGCGGTCTTCAGCCGCGTGTGTTCATGCAGATACCTGCCAACCGCAACCTCGCGCAATTCGCTGAACGCTTGCAATGCGGCCAGGGCTGGGTCGAAGCAGTGGCTGTCGCAGCCCTCCAGCAGCACCACCCAGCGGGCTGGCGCCAGCAGGTCGTTGCGGCCCTTGCTCTCGGCGGTGGCCTGGCCTGACACGCCGGCGTTGGCGCTCAGCAGGTGCGCGCCGCTGATGCGCGGCAACCGGGCGACACCTTCGAGCGCCGAGGCCAGACGCAGCACGACGCCTTGCGCGGCGTCGTCAGCGATGTCGAAGCGCAGGGTCAGGATTGCGCCACCCGAGCCCACCCCGTGGCTCGCCACCACACGCGTGAGCGAGCGGGTGGTCGTCTGGAAGTGTGCGGTGGTCGCGCGCGTCCAATCTGTGGGCTCGTTCAAACGGGACAGATAGTCGCTGCCCTGCAAAACCTGGAAGCTCGAGGTTTCGTACAGCGTGAAGAACTCGGGTTGCGTGCCTTCATCGGCGGCGCGATAGCGGCGCCCTCGGACAAAACCAGGAATGCCCACGCGCTCTGGCATGTGCTCGTGCAGATGCCAGGCGTAGAACGCCGCGCGCCCGGCCTCGGCGATGTTGTTCCAGATGGCGACGGCGCCTTCACCTGCCAGCATGGCTTTGCTCCTTGGATGTTGTGGACGCGGCGCCGTGCAGTTTGAGTGCGACCTCGCCGATCCCTTCGAAAACACAGCGCAGCCGCGCATTCGGCCGCGCATCGTGGACACCGGTATGCGAGCCGGCCAGTACGAACGTCCCCGGCTCAAGGGCCTGGCCGCGCAGCGCCAGGTGGTTCGCAAGCAAGGCGACCGCCAGCAGCGGGTCGCCAAACGGATTGCCGCCGAGTTTGACGGTCACCAGCGCGTCATCGGCCCACAGCGTCACGCGCAGCCGGTCGAGCTGCAACCCGCGCCAGTCGCCGCACTGCGCACCGAGCACCACCGCGCCGTTGCCCATGCCGTCTGCCACGATGTGTTCGCGCACTGAGGCGAACTTGGCCGGCAGCCGACTGCACAGCAGCTCGAACGCTGGCATGACGGCGCCCACGGCTGCCATCACATCGTCGCGCGTGCATCCGCCCAAGGGCAGGGGGTGATCGACACGCAAGGCCAGCTCGCATTCGACGCCATCACGAAGCACCTCGGCGTCGGCGAGGATGGCTCCGGAAGCGATGCGCCCGCAGTCGAGCAGTGGCGCGGAGATGACCTCGGCGGACGACGGCGCGGTGAGCTTCCAGCCCACGACCGTGGCGCCGAGTTCGGCGAGCACCCTGTCCTGCAATCGATAGGCGTCGGCGAAGTTGTCCAGGTGCTTGAGCGCGTCAGTCGCCAAGACGCCATGGCTGCGTCGCGCGGCCGCGAGCTGATGCGCCCAGCGTTCGTGTTGCATGGCGCGGTCAGCCATTGGACGCTTTCATCGGCGTCAGCCCCATCGTCGCCTCCATCATCTTGCGGCTGGGCCACAGATCGGAGATTTCCGCCGCGGTCGCCAGCACATCGGGCGCAATGGCGGCGATGCGCTCGGGGGTGAGCCGCGCCACCGGACCCGCCACGCTGACCGTTCCGATCGCGCGGCGGGTTTGCGGATCCATGATGACGCAGCCCAGCGCACAGGTGCCGGGCTCGCCCTCTTCGATGGAGGTGCCGTAACCACGCTCGCGTGTCAGCGCGAGTTCGGCGCGCAGGCTGGCCTCATCGCGAACGATGGGGCGGCCGAATCTAGAAGGCACGACGAAACCGCGCGCCTTCACCAGCGCCACGGCGCGCGCCTCGTCCATGCTGGCGAGCCAGGCTTTGCCGGTGGACGTGGCGTGCAGCACCACCGGTTGGCCCATGTCCGGGTCGTAGCGCAGGCCGGTGAAAGCGCCTTGCGCCTTGGCGATCCAGATCAGCGAATCGTCTTCCACCAGGGCCAGGCGGGCCAGTTCACCTGCGCGCGCGGCCAGCCGATCGAGCGAGGGTTGGCAGATCTCGGTGATGCCCGAGCCCGCGAGATAACGGAAGCCGATGGCGGCCAGCTTGACCGTCATGCGGTAGCGCTGGCTGTACTCGTCTTGAACGGCCAGCCCGCGCCCGACCAGGACCGCGAGCAGGCGGTGCACGGCGCTCTTGGGCAAATCCAGCCGTCGCGAGATATCGGTGATCGGCAGACCTTGGGGGTGATCGGCCAGCAAGGTGAGGATGTCCAGCACGCGTTCGATCATGTCGCCAGCGGCCACGAGAGACTCCACAAAATTAGAACTAGGTTCCAATTTTTACCTGGAACGGGCCGCGGATCACGCGGGGAAACCCTGCTTGTAGCCCAGAAGACGGCCCATAAAATGGACCAATGTTCTGGAAATTGGTCGTTTCATGAGTGCCATGCCCAACCGTCAAACCAAGGCCGAGGCGAACGCCGATCCACGGTCGCCGGGGTTGTCGGCACGTTTTGCCTGGTTCGCACCGGCCATCGTCGTGCTGTTGGCGATCACGCTCTACCCCACGGCGGTGGTGCTGTGGTTGAGCGTCCACCGCACCCGCCTGTATGAAGTCGTCGGCGGCGCGGGTCTTTCGAACTACGTCTCAGTGATCACGTCGGCGGCCTTCATTGAGCTCAGCATGAACTCGCTGCTGTATGTGTTCGGCGCGTTGGCGGTGGTGCTGCCGGTCGGTCTGGCCTGCGCCCTCGCCCTGCAGAACATCGCGCGCAGCGCCACCTACATGCGCACCTTGCTGCTGCTGCCATGGACGCTCTCGATGGGCGTGGTCGGCTGCTTCTGGCTTTGGCTGCTCAACCCCTCGTACGGTCCGATGAGCTATCTGATGCGGTCGATGGGCATCGAGCCCGGCCTGATGCTGGGCGAGCCTTCGCTGGCGCTCGTGCTCGTCATCCTGGTCACCGCCTGGTGGTCGTTCCCGTACGTGATGGTGATGATGAGCGCCTCGCTGCAAGGCATCCCGGCCGAGCTCTACGAGGCGATCGACATCGACGGCGGCGGGCTGCGCACGCGCCTGCGCCACGCGGTGTGGCCGCACATCGCGCCGACGCTGGGCAGCACCGCCTTGTCGCTGGGCATCCTCTATCTCACGCTGATCACAATGATTCTGGTGCTCACCGGCGGCGGACCGCTGGGCTCGACCGCCACCTGGAGCTTCGAGGTGTATTCCAGCGCCTTCCGCTCCGTAGACCTCTCGCCCTCGTCGGTCATCTCCGTCGTGGTGCTGTTGGTGAACCTCTTCCTCGGCTACCTCTATACCCGGCTCACGGGCCGTGTCTCGGGCTGAACACCGTGCATATCCACCGATCCGAAAAAGTGCTGTCGTGGGCGGTTGTGTCCGTCTTCGTGCTGATCGTGCTGATCCCACTGTCCTGGGCCGTGCTCACCTCGCTCAAGAGCGAGGCCAACGTCATTGCTTACCCGCCGACCTTCCTGCCCTCCAACCCGACGCTTGCCGCCTACAAGGCGGTGTTCCGCAACGAAACCTTCGGCTCCGATCTTTTCAACTCGGTGCTGTATGCCGCCGGCGCCGTGGGGCTCGCGGTCTTGCTGTCGGCGCCGGCCGGCTACGCGGCCTCACGCTTCGAGTTCCGCGGCAAGCGCGCCGTCATGCTGCTGATCCTCTCGACCTCGATGATCCCGGGCGTGGCGCTGCTGGTGCCAACCTACTTCCTGCTGGACGCGCTGGGCCTGCTGAACAACCCTGCGGTCATCATCGTGGTGCAGGCCGCGCGGCTGGTGCCGCAGACGGTGTGGTTCATGCAGAACTTCGTCGACGCCGTGCCGCGCGAGCTGGACGAATCCACGCAGGTGGACGGCGCCAGTCACTGGCAGACCTTCACCCGCGTCATCCTGCCGCTGGTGCGCCCCGGCATTGCCGCCAGCGCCGTGATCGGTGCGGTCACGACCTGGAACGACTACATCACCATCGCTGCCTTCGCGCCCGAGGTCGCGCACCGCACGCTGCAGGTGGCCCTCGTCAACCAGGTGTTCGACAGCATCGGCATCACCTGGTCCTACGTCATGGCCTACGCCGTGGTGTCATCCCTTCCCATCGTCGCCATCTTCGTGCTCGCGCAGCGGTGGTTCATCAGCGGCCTGACCGCCGGAGCCGTCAAAGGCTAGTTCGCCAACTGCTTACCTCATCAGGAGAAAACCATGAACGCGCAAAACCCCAAGGGTGTGACCGAACAAAAGATTGCCCCTGGTACCAGCCGGCGCATCTTCCTGGGCGGCGCGGCCGCCGTGCTCGGCGCGCCCGCAGGCCGCGCCTTCGCGCAGACGAACGAGACGATCTCGTACAACAGCTTTCTCGATCCTGCCAACGCCAACGATCCGCGCGCAGCGGCGCAGACGCAAATGATCGCGGCCTTTGAGGCCAGCCAGCCGCGTGTCAAGGTGCGCGTCATCGTGGACCCGGCCGGCCAAAACGGCGTCCGCGCCGCACGCGCCAAGTCGGACAGCCCCGACGTGATCCGCGTCAACAACTTCCAGATGCCGGAGTTCGTGTCGACCGGCTCGGTGCTGCCCCTCGATGACCTGATCGCGCGCGACAAGTTCGATACCAAGGACTGGCTGATCAATCTGGACCAGACTCGGGTCGACGGCAAGCTCTGGGGCGTGCAGCAGGACTACCGGATTCCGATCTACGTCTACCGCAAGAGCAAGTTCGACGAGGCGAAGATCACCACACCGCCGCGCACCTACGCCGAAGTGGGCGCGCTCGGCGCGCTGCTGACCAAGCCGCCGCAGATGGCCTACGGCGTCCCGATCGGCCTGAGCGGCGGGATCGGCGGCGCGCAGGCGTTCATGGAATTCATGGTGAGTTCCATGGTGGCGGGCAACAGCGACCCGTTCTTCGCCGCCAGCGGCCGAGACATCGGTTTCAGCGAACAACGGTTGCTCCTGGCCGCGAGCATCGTCAAGGATCTGTTCGCCAAGAAGGCGGCGACGCCCGTGAGCCTGCAGTTCGCCTACAACGAGCTGCAGGATGCGCTGCGTGCCGGCACTGTGGCATCGGCCACCTTCGGGCTGTACCGCTACCGTGGTTTGAAGGCGGCCGTGGGCGGCGACCTGGCCTGGGCGCCGGCGCCTGCGGTGGCGGCCAACGACAAGCACGCCGTGTACGGATTCCAGATGTGCATCAACCGCCATTCGCCGCGCCAGGGTGGGGCCTGGGAGTTCGTCAAGTTCATGGGCAGCCCGGCGGCTCAGGCGCTGGCGGCGCGAGGCGGCGAAGTAGTGGCGCGTGCCAGTGCCTACAAAGACGCCTATTTCCAGACGCCCGAAGCCCAGGACCAGTTGGGCTGGAAAACGCTGGTAGAGCAACGCGGCCGGATGGTGAACTACTCCATCATCCAGTCCACCTTCAACCAGATCTGCGGCGAAGCCTTCCAGCGCATGATCCTGAGAGACCTGGCGCCGGCAGCCGTGGCGCTCGAGGTGCGTACCCGCTACGCCGACGCGCTGGCCAAAGCGTGATGGTGGCTATCAGCGGAACGACCCGGCTCTACGGCTTGGTGGGCAATCCGCTGAAAACAGCCAAGTCGCCCGAGCTGTTCAACCGGCTCTTCATCGAACAGCATGAAGACGCCGCCTGCGTTCCCTTCGTGGTCGAGGCGGGTGGGCTTGCGGCATTCGCCGCAGGTGCACGGGTGATGGGCAACCTCCGCGGTTTGCTGGTCACGATGCCCCACAAGCAACAGATGATGGCCTTGGTCGACGAACTGCACCCGACCGCGCTTCAGGTCGGCGCACTGAACGTCATTCGTTGCCATGACGACGGCCGCTGGGTCGGCGCGATCTTCGACGGTATCGGCTGCGTGCAGGGCATGCAGTGGGAGGGCAATCACCCGGCCGCCAAATCGGTTCTGCTCGTCGGGGCGGGCGGCGCAGGCCGAGCCATCGCGTTCGCGGTGGCATCCGCAGGCGCCCGGGCGCTGACCATTGCCGATGTAGACCCGCGTCGCGCCGCCGATCTCGCCCTGTCCGTTGCGGCCGCAACCGGCTGCAGCACACAGGCCGGCCCGCCCGATCCGCAGGGATTCGACATCGTCATCAATGCCACGCCCATGGGCATGAATCCGAATGACGCGATGCCGGTGGATCCCGAGCGGCTCGCGCCGGACAGCATCGTCGTCGA
>JANXYH010000107.1 GCA_025350145.1 Burkholderiales bacterium
GAGGAGCGGACGCGATGGCCGCAGGCCAGCGCAGAACTCATCCGACACCGCAGGTGGCAGGCTCGGGGCTGCGCAGCAGGCCCGCATTGCGCGAAGCGCAATGAGGAGCGGACGCGATGGCCGCAGGCCAGCGCAGAACTCATCCGACACCGCAGGTGGCAGGCTCGGGGCTGCGCAGCAGGCCCGCATTGCGCGAAGCGCAATGAGGAGCGGACGCGATAGCCGCAGGCCCCTGGCCGCCAAGGCGGCGCCACTGGTGTCGATGTCCGATCGACCGGGCGGCGCGTTCGTACGGCAGGTCGCCTTGATCGCCTGAGCGACCGCGGCCATGAGCTCAACCCCGCGCATCACCCAGCCCCAATCGATCCCGGTCGTCGCCACCGACGCCCACCTGCCGGCGGTGGCGCTGGCCTCGATCACACCCGACGCGCTGCGCAAGCGCTTCCTGGCTGCGCCGCCCTGGCAGCCCGAGATGCCCGGCGACGGCGGCCGTGTCAGTTCAAGCGGCAGCGCCACGGCGGCCTCGGTGTTGATCCCGCTGGTGCTGCGCGATGCCGGCTTGCAGGTGCTGCTGACGCGCCGCACCGAGCACCTGCGCGACCACGCCGGGCAGATCAGCTTTCCCGGTGGGCGGGCCGAGACCGACGACGTCGACAGCGTCGCGACCGCGCTGCGCGAGACCGAAGAGGAGGTTGGGCTGGATCGGCGCCACATCGAGGTCCTGGGCACGCTGCCGGTGTACAGCACCATCAGCAACTACCTCATCACCCCGGTGGTGGCCTTGGTCGAGCCGGACTTCACGCTGGCTTTGGACAGTTTCGAAGTGGCGCAGGCCTTCGAGGTGCCACTGCACTTTCTGATGACGCCGGCCAACCACCGCCACCACGAAATCGAGTTTGCCGGCCAGCGTCGCCGCTTCCTGTCCATGCCCTGGCAGGATCCGGCCCAAGGCGCTGGGGCGAGCCCGTACTTCATTTGGGGCGCCACCGCCGCGATGCTGCGCAACCTGTACCGCTTCCTGTCGCTGTGAGGCCAGGGCCTGGCGCAGGCCGGTGGTTGTCGGCCGGGTGCCGCAGGCCTGGGCCTGAGCGGACTGTGGGCCAAGGAAGCCAGTATGTTCGGTGGATGGGGGCGGCACGGGCAGGCGCCCGGTCTGGCGGCGATTGCCCGGCCGGTCTCGCCAAGCGTCGTCGGTATCATTGCCCGCGATGAGTTTCTTCGCCGTCCTGTTGGCCCTGGTCATTGAGCAGTTGAAGCCGCTGCCGCGGAACAATTGGGTCTACCCGGGGCTGCTGGCCTGGCTGGGTTGGGCGGCGCGCAACCTCGATGCCGGCCTGCGCCGACATGCCTGGGTGGTCTGGGGCGTGGCCACAGGTCTGCCTTGCCTGGTGGTGCTGGCGCTGTTCCTGGCGCTGGCGCATTGGAGCCAGTTGCTGGCGCTGCTGTTCGACGTCGCGGTGCTGTACCTGACCCTGGGTTTTCGCCAGTTCAGCCACTATTTCACCGACATCCGCGCCGCCTTAGATGCCGGCGACGAGCGCGAGGCGCGGCGCCTGCTGGCCGAGTGGAAGCGCATCGACGCCAGCGATCTGCCACGCAGCGAACTGTTGCGCCAGGTGATCGAGCATGCCTTGCTGGCCGCCCACCGCCATGTCTTCGGCGTGTTCTTCTGGTTTGTGCTGCTGTCCTCGCTGGGTTTGGGGCCGACCGGCGCTGTGCTGTACCGCCTGGCGGTGTTTGCCGCGCGCCACTGGTCTGCGCCCGAGCGCGCCTTCGATGCGCCAAGCAATCCGCTGCTGATGGCGGTGGCCACCCAGTTGTTCGCCTGGATCGACCTGGTGCCGTCGCGGCTGACGGCGTTCGGTTTCGCGGTGGTGGGCAATTTCGAGGAGGCGATCAACGCCTGGCGGCGCGACTCGGCACTGTGGTCGCAGGCCAACGACGGCGTGATCCTGGCCTCGGCCTCAGGCGCGGTGGGCGTTCGCCTGGCCGGCGCCGATGCCCCGTTCGCACGCGGCGACAGGTCCAGCGGCATCGACACCGGCATGGGCGATCTCGGGCCTGGCGACACCGCCGCCAGCACCGAGCAGTTGCCGCAGGCCGCGCACCTGCAGAGCGTGGTCGGGCTGGTCTGGCGTTCGGTGGTGCTGTGGATGCTGCTGGTGGCGCTGTTGACGCTGGCCAATCTGGTCGGCTGATTGGGCGAGTCGGCCGAACGCTGAACGGGCGTGGCAGGCAGCGGCTTTGCAGGTCAGAGCCGGGTGAACAAGCCGCCCTGCTGCGGCTTTGTGCAGCAGCCGCAGGTGGGTAGGCAGCGTGGGACGGGTGGGAATGTTTCACCCTTCGCAAGCCGGTGCTTGCGGTTGCGCGCAGCCAGCCAGGGCATCGCGGCCCTGGCCGACACGCCGGCCGTTGAACCATGAAGGAATGCCCAAGTGCCTTCATGACGCTGGTGTATGGTCCTGCCGCCATCCCACGCCACCGGCACAGAGCACCTACACCGCCATGAAGTTGACCCATCTGCAAAGCCTTGAGGCCGAGAGCATCCACATCCTGCGCGAGGTCGTGGCCGAATGCGAGCGCCCGGTGATGCTGTATTCGGTCGGCAAGGATTCGGCGACGATGCTGCACCTGGCGCGCAAGGCCTTTTATCCAGCGCCGCCGCCGTTTGCCCTGCTGCATGTCGATACCACCTGGAAGTTCCGCGACATGTACGCGCTGCGCGACCGGATGGCGCGCGAGTCGGGCATGGAGTTGCTGGTCTGGCACAACCCCGAGGCCGTGGCCAAGGGCATCAACCCGTTTGACCATGGTTCGCAGATCCACACCGACCTGTGGAAGACCCAGGGCCTGAAGCAGGCGCTGGATCACTACCGCTTCGATGCTGCCTTTGGCGGTGCCCGCCGCGACGAGGAGAAGTCGCGCGCCAAGGAGCGCATCTTCAGCTTTCGCAGCGCCCAGCACCGCTGGGATCCGAAGAACCAGCGGCCGGAGTTGTGGAACCTCTACAACACCCGCATGAACCCGGGCGAGTCGCTGCGGGTGTTTCCGATCTCGAACTGGACCGAGCTCGACATCTGGCAGTACATCCACATGGAAAACATCCCGGTGGTGCCGCTGTACCTGGCGCGCGAGCGGCCGGTGGTCGAGCGCGGCGGCACGCTGCTGATGGTCGACGACGAGCGCTTCAGGCTCGAGCCCGGTGAGCAGCCGCAGATGCGCAAGGTGCGCTTTCGGACCCTCGGCTGCTACCCGCTGTCGGGCGCGGTCGAGAGCCAGGCCGAGACCCTGCCCGAGGTCATCCAGGAGATGCTGCTGGCGCGCAGCAGCGAGCGTCAGGGGCGTTTGATCGACCATGACCAAGCCGCGTCGATGGAAAAGAAGAAGCAAGAAGGCTACTTTTAAGCCGCCGAACCCAGCACCGCGAGTTCCTGACCATGTCCCATGTCTCTGATCTGATCGCTACCGACATCCAGGCCTACCTGGCCCGGCACGAACAAAAGGGCCTGCTGCGCTTCATCACCTGCGGCAGCGTCGACGATGGCAAGAGCACGCTGATCGGCCGGCTGCTGTACGACGCCAAGATGCTCTACGAGGACCAACTCGCGGCGATCGAGGCCGACAGCCGCAAGTGGGGCACGCAGGGCGGCGAGATCGACTTTGCGCTGCTGGTCGATGGTCTGTCGGCCGAACGCGAGCAGGGCATCACCATCGACGTGGCCTACCGCTACTTCTCGACCGAGCGGCGCAAGTTCATCGTCGCCGACACCCCCGGCCACGAGCAGTACACGCGCAACATGGTCACCGGCGCCTCGACCGCAGACGTGGCCGTGATCCTGATCGATGCGCGCAAGGGCATCCTCGTCCAGACCCGCCGCCACAGCTTCCTGACCAGCCTGATCGGCATCCGCAAGCTGGTGCTGGCGATCAACAAGATGGACCTGGTCGACTACTCGCAGGCCGTTTTTGAGCGCATCGTCGCCGACTACCAGGAATTCGCCAGGTTGATCGGCAGCCCCGATGTCACCGCGATCCCGCTGTCGGCACTCAAGGGCGAAAACATGCTCCAGCCCAGCGCCCACACGCCCTGGTACCACGGGCCGACGCTGATGGGCTACCTCGAAACCGTCGCCGTCGATGATGATCGCAGCCAGCATGGCCCGCTGCGCCTGCCAGTGCAGTGGGTGAACCGGCCGAACCTCGATTTCCGCGGCTTTGCCGGCACCCTGGTCAGCGGCCAGGTCAAGCCCGGTGACCGCATCCGGGTCCAACCCTCGGGCCGGCAGAGCACGGTCCAGCGCATCGTCAGCGCCGATGGTGATCTGCCCGTGGCCGTGGCGGGCCAAGCGGTGACCGTGACGCTCAGCGACGAGGTCGACATCTCGCGCGGCGACGTGATCAGTGCCAGCGACAGCCCGGCCGAGGTCGCCGACCAATTCGAGGCCACGCTGGTCTGGATGGCCGAGGAGCCAATGCTGCCCGGTCGCGGCTACCTGATGAAGATCGGCACGCGCAGCGCCAACGTCAGCGTCACCGAGATCAAGCACAAGGTCCAGGTCAACACCATGGAGCACCTGGCGGCACGCCAGTTGGGGCTCAACGAGGTCGGTGAGGTCAACCTGTCACTGGACCGGGCGATTGCTTTCGACCCCTATCTCAACTGCCGCGCGACCGGTGCCTTCGTCCTGATCGACCGGATGAACCACCAGACGGTGGGTGCCGGCATGCTGCGCTATGCCCTGCGCCGCGCGCACAACATCCACCTGCAGCATCTGGATGTCGACAAGTCTGCCCGCGCCAAGATCAAGGGTCAGCGCCCGGGGGTGCTGTGGTTCACCGGCCTGTCGGGATCAGGCAAGAGCACGATCGCCAATCTGGTCGAGCGGCAGTTGCTGGCCTTGGGCCGCCACAGCTACTTGCTCGACGGCGACAACGTGCGCCATGGCCTGAACCGCGACCTCGGCTTCACCGAGGCCGACCGGGTAGAGAACATCCGGCGGGTCGCCGAGGTGGCCAAGCTGATGCTCGACGCCGGGTTGATCGTGATCACTGCGTTCATATCGCCATTCCGCGCCGAGCGGGCGATGGCTCGCGGCCTGGTCGAGGCTGGCGAGTTCATCGAGGCCTATGTCGACACCCCGCTGAGCGTGGCCGAGGACCGCGATGTCAAGGGCCTGTACCGCAAGGCGCGCCGCGGCGAGTTGAAGAACTTCACCGGCATCGACTCACCGTTCGAGGTGCCGCAATCGCCCGAACTGACGCTGACCACGACCGAGCACGACGCCCAGGCACTGGCGGATCAGGTCATTGCCCGGATCCGTGCGGCGGGTTGGATCGACTGAGGTCCGGGCGAAAGGCCTAAGGCCTCAGGCCCTGTGCCTCAAGCCTCGGCCCTCAAGCCTTCTGCATTTGCCGGCCGCGACCGTCGCGCTGGGCGTAGTTCTTCAGGTAGATCGCCAACGCGGTGAAGTAGTCCTTCAACCCGTGGTTCTTCTTGTACAGCGGGTGGCGGTAGATCTTTTGCAGCACCGCCATGGTCATGTTGGTGCCGAAGAAGCCGTTCAGGCGCTCCAGCGTCGCTTCCGGCTTCAGCAGCAGGTTTTCGAAGCTCAGCGACAGCACCGGCAACTGGCGCTCGGCCAGAAAATCAAGGTTGGACCGGGTGATGCCCGACTTGTAGGTTTCGGTGAATTCGCGGCTTTGCACGTGGCGGCGCAGGTTCGACGAAATCCAGGCCTGGTCGCTGTCGCGGGTCAGGATCAAAAACTTGACCCGGTCCAGGTCCAGCACCCTAGCCCAGGTACGGATCGTCCAGGTCAGGCGCGGGTCCTTCCACAGCCAGGGCTGGCGGCCATCGCATACCGTCAGGAACTGCCGCAGCGGCGCCAGGTCGGCCTCGCTGGCGCGGTCGGCAACCTGGCGGACATCGGCCGGGCTGAAGCGGTGTTCGTAGTTGACATTCGGCAGCAACCGGTCGATCAAGTCCTGATTCAGCGAGATCAGCGCCGAGTTCTCATTGGTGTTGTAGTCAACCTTCTGCATCGTTTCGCTGCCGAGCCAGAAGCCGATCTGGCCGAACAGGCCGGCATAGACCGAACTGCCGGTCCAGCCGTGGGTGAGGATGATGACGTTGGGGTGGTTTGCGGTACTCATCACGGCATTGTTGTCTTGAAATTTGGCAGCGTCAGGTCAAAGTCGCGCCAATTGCGCAATACGGTGTCGGCGCCTGGGGCCGGCGTGAAGGATTGCGCTGCCCTGCGGGTTGCTGGCGCTGCACCGGCTGATCTGCCCAGCCGCAGCGCTCAGCCCAGAGCGACTTCTGCGTCACAGTCGCAGCCGGCACCGACCGCGATCCAGCGCCTTGCCAGGCGCTTGACCAGCGACAGCAGCCAGCGCTGGCCATGCAGTGGCAGCCAGCGCAGGGCCACGCCCGGATCGGCCAGCAGCCCGCAGACATAGCGCCCGGCGCCAGGCTCGAAGCGCAGCGCGACGCAGGCGCCGTGCCTGCGTCGGCTGAGCAGCACACCGACTGGGCAGGGTTGCCAGGTGCAGCACACGCCGCAGCCATTGCAGGCTGCGCCCGCTGCCGGCTTGGGGGGTGCGGCCGGGTGCAGGTAAATCACTGCGGGTTTGGCCGGAGGCTGCATCGCCAGCCAGTTTGTGCGAACGCCCGTCGGCCCTGTCAGCCAAACAGCAGGTTGGCTGCGGTCTAATTCGGGCGCAATGCCGCACAGTCGGGGTGATAGAGTCTTGCCCGAATGACGACTTGTCGGTCCTTTCGTGCCCCATTTCCAGCGCCAGCGTCGGGCCATGTGGGTCGCAATCCGCCCAACGGCAGAGCCGAGCCGCGGAAGGTTGATTAACCCATCCACGCCCTGGAAACCGGGGCAAAAGGTGAGCGAAGATGATGCAGCAGTACCGGTCAAACTCATACCTGTTTGGCGGCAATGCGCCGTATGTCGAGGAACTCTATGAGGCCTACCTCGACAACCCCGGCAGCGTGCCCGACAACTGGCGGGTTTATTTTGACAACCTTCAGCATGTGCCGGCCACCGACGGCAGCCAGGCGCGCGATGTCGCCCACGCGCCGGTGGTCGAATCATTCGCCCAGCGGGCCAAGGCCAATGCCTTTGCGCTCAAGGCCAGTTCGGCCGACCTGGCGGTGGCGCGCAAGCAGGTCCATGTCCAGTCGCTGATCGCCGCATACCGCTTCCTGGGTTCGCGCTGGGCCGACCTGGATCCCTTGCAGCGGACCGAGCGGCCGAGAATTCCGGAATTGGAGCCGGCATTCTACGACCTGAGTGAATCCGACATGGATATCACCTTCAGCGCCGCCAATACGTATTTCAGCAAGTCCGAGAACATGACCCTGCGTGAAATCATGCAGGCGCTGCGCGAGACCTATTGCGGGGCGGTCGGTGCAGAATACATGCATTGCACCGACCCGACCGAGAAGCGCTGGTGGCAGGAGCGCCTCGAATCGGTGCGCAGCAAGCCGGCATTTATCACCGCAGAAAAACTCCATATCCTTGACCGGTTGACCGCCGCCGAAGGCTTGGAGCGCTACCTGCACACCAAGTACGTCGGCCAAAAG
>JANXYH010000108.1 GCA_025350145.1 Burkholderiales bacterium
GAGGCCAAGGCGATCCGCAAGCTCAAGCACCCGAGCCGCTCGGACAAGTTGCGCACCTACCTGGACAACCTCTGACTGACTGCGGGATGGCGGGATGGCGGATTGGCGGGATGGCGGGATAGCCGCAGGGTCGGCCGAGCGCGCCCTGATGCGTGAAGTCCTTCACGACTAAACTGCCGGGCATGACGCGAATTGCCCAGCGCACGGTCCTGTTTGCAGATTTGCGCGGCAGCACATCGCTCTTCGAAACGCTGGGCAATGCCGAGGCGACCTCGGTCGTCACGCACACCGTCGCGGCACTGGGGCGGACCGTGCCCGAGTGCGGCGGCCAACTCGTCAAGACCCTCGGCGATGGCCTGATGGCGGCGTTCGAGTTGCCAGCGGCAGGCATGCAGTCGGCACTGGCAATGCACGAAGCGCTGGAGGTGCTGGTCACGCGCGGCAGCGAGCGCGGCGCCTCGGCCGGTCTGCGCGGCCTGCGCCTGCAGGTGGCGCTGGCCTGCGGCGAGGTGGTGGAGATGGGCGGCGACTGTTTCGGCGATGCCGTCAACGTCGCCGCGCGCCTGATCGACCATGCCAGCGACAACGAGACCCTGATCACCGCCGAGGTGATGGGCGGCCTGCCGGCCGAATTGCAGCGCCGGTTCCGCAATCTCGACAGGCTGCAACTGCGCGGCCGCGCCGAGTCGGTCAAGGTCCATGTGCTGGGCGGGCGGCGCGGCGCAGACCAGGCGGCCACGCAGTTCGGGCCGGTCTCGAACTCGGTCGAGCCCGAGGCCGTGCGCCTGACCTGGATCGACAGCAGCGAGGTCTACGACGGCGCCCAGATGCCGGTGGTGCTGGGCCGCGGCACGCACACCCAGTTCCGGGTCGATGACAGCCGCGTCTCGCGCGCCCACGCCCGGCTGGACTGGCATGGTGGCGTGTTCCAGCTCACCGACCTGAGCTACAACGGCAGCTACGTGCGCTTCTCCGGGGCCGACGAATTGATCAGCCTGCGCCGCAGCAGTTGCACCCTGCACGGCTCGGGCACCATCGGCCTGGGTGGCAGCCCGTTAGATCCGACCTCGCCGTCGGTGCGGTTCGAGGTGCTGTCCTTCCACGAGGCCGAGACCACCCGCAGTTGATCCTGCCCTGCCCGGCCGCCGCTGCCTGGCGCGGCACCTGACCATCGCCGCCCATGGCCTTTGCCGCTGAACCGACCTTCCAGCATGCCCGCGCCGCGCGCACCGGGGTGTTGCTGATCAACCTGGGCACGCCCGACGCCCCCACCGCTGGCGCAGTCCGGCGCTACCTGGCCGAGTTCCTGTCCGACCCCCGGGTGGTCGAGATCCCGCGACTGCTGTGGTGGCCGATTCTTCATGGCGTCATCCTGCGCACCCGGCCGGCGCGGTCGGCCCGGCTCTATGCCTCGGTCTGGAGCGACGCCGGTTCGCCCCTGCTGGCCCTGTCACGGCGCATTGCCACCCGGCTGCAGGCTGAACTGGGCCAGCGCGGCCAGGCCCTGTCGGTGCGCCTGGCGATGCGCTATGGCCAGCCCTCGGTGGCCGCCGGCCTGGACGAACTCAAAGCCGACGGCGCGACCCGCATCTTGCTGCTGCCGCTGTACCCGCAGTACGCCGCCGCCACCACCGCCAGCGCCCTGGACGCGGTCGCTGCCTGGGCCGCGCGCTGCCGCTGGTTGCCCGAGTTCAGGGCCGTCAACCATTACCACGACGACCCCGGCTACATCGCCGCGCTGGCGGCCAGCGTGCGTGCCCATTGGCAGCGCCAGGGCCGGGCCGAGGTGCTGGTGATGAGCTTCCACGGCCTGCCGGCACGCAGCCTGGACCTGGGCGACCCCTACCACTGCGAATGCCACAAGACGGCGCGCCTGCTGGCCGACAGCCTGGGCCTGGCCGAGGCGGCATACCGCGTCAGCTTTCAGAGCCGCTTTGGCCGCGCCCGATGGCTGCAGCCCTACACCGAGCCGGTGGTGCAGGGCCTGGCCCGGGCCGGGCACAGCCGGATTGACGTGGTCTGCCCCGGCTTTGCCGCCGATTGCCTGGAGACCTTGCAGGAGATCAGCCAGGAGTTGCGCGACGCCTTTGTCACTGCCGGCGGCCGCGAATTGCGCTACATCCCCTGCCTGAACGACGACGACCGCTGGATCAGCGCCCTGGCGGACCTGGTGCTGCGCCACGCCCAGGGCTGGGATGGCGGGACTGCGCCAGCCACGGCCGTCACATTGGCCGCCACAGCCCAGCGCGCCAAGAGCCTGGGCGCCACGGCATGACCGCAGCCAAGCCCACGCCCGCCAGCAGCGCCGGTCCGCGCCTGGACAAGTGGCTGTGGGCGGCGCGCTTCTACAAGACCCGGG
Organism: Burkholderiales bacterium; assembly: GCA_025350145.1. Taxonomy (GTDB): domain Bacteria; phylum Pseudomonadota; class Gammaproteobacteria; order Burkholderiales; family Burkholderiaceae_C; genus Pseudaquabacterium. The sequence goes on from JANXYH010000108.1 coordinate 2,360, forward strand.
CCTTGGCCGCCGAAGTGATCGCCCGGGGCCGGGTAGCGGTCAACGGCCAGGTTGCCAAGGCCTCGCGCGAGGTGCGCCTGGGCGACCTGCTGCAGCTCCAGCAGGACCAGGCCACCCGAGTCTTGCGGGTCTGTGGCCTGTCCGCCCAGCGCGGCCCGGCGACGCTGGCGCAGGGCCTGTACACCGAGACCGAGGACAGCATCGCCGCCCGCGCCAGGGCGGCCGAGCAGCGCCGCCTGGGCACCGAGCCGGCCTTGAGCATCACCGACGGCCGGCCGACCAAGCGCGAGCGGCGTGACCTGGGCAAGGCGCAGGTGGCGTGGCAGCGCTGGAGCGCATCGCTGGACGAACCCGATCGCTAGGCCACGACCGGCGTCGGCGCGCAGCCGAAAAAAGCGCCCGAACATGCCCTTGAAGGCCATGGGCTCGGCCCCAAGTGGCTTGGCGACCGATTTTCAGCCCTGGCTGGCCGCCAGACCCACGCACCGATCCGCACATCATGACCACTGCCGAGAACGAGACGCCCAGCCCTGAATCCAGCAGCACCGCGGCAGCAGCCAATGGCGCAGCCGCCACCAGCCCGGCGGCCGAGACCGCCAGCCCACCGCCTCCGCCGCCCACGGCAGAGGAACGCATCGCCGAACTGCAGAGCGAGCTCGCCCAGGCCAAGGACAACACCCTGCGCGCCCGGGCCGAGGCCGAAAACACCCGTCGCCGGGCCGATGAAGAGGTCTCGAAGGCGCGCAAGTTCTCGATCGAATCGTTTGCCGAGAGCCTGCTGCCGGTGCGCGACAGCCTGGAGGCGGCGATCGCCATGCCCGAGGCCAAGCTGGAGCAGGTGCTGGAAGGCGTGCAGGCCACGCTGCGCCAGCTCAGCGCCGCAATGGAGCGCAACAAGGTGCTGGTGATCGCGCCGCCGGCCGGCACCAAGTTCGACCCGCACCAGCACCAGGCAATCAGCATGGTGCCGGCCGAGCAGGAGGCCAACACCGTCGTGGCGGTGCTGCAAAAGGGCTATGTGATCGCCGATCGGGTGCTGCGCCCGGCCTTGGTCACGGTCGCCGCACCGAAGTGAACCACCTCATAAGCAAATCTCAGGCCAGACGCACTTGAAAGTGCCGTACTGAGCCGCAAGTCGAACCACAAGCCAACCACTTTCAGGAGCAATTCTCATGGGCAAGATCATCGGCATCGACCTGGGCACGACCAATTCCTGCGTCGCCATCATGGAAGGCAACACCACCCGGGTGATCGAGAACAGCGAAGGTGCGCGCACCACGCCCTCGATCATTGCCTACCAGGAGGACGGCGAGGTGCTGGTCGGCGCGTCGGCCAAGCGACAGGCCGTCACCAACCCGCGCAACACGCTTTACGCGGTCAAACGGCTGATCGGCCGCAAGTTCAGCGAGAAGGAAGTGCAGAAGGACATCGACCTGATGCCCTACGCGATCAAGGCCGCCGACAACGGTGACGCTTGGGTCGAGGTGCGCGGCAAGAAGAGGGCGCCGCCCCAGGTCAGCGCCGAAGTGCTGCGCAAGATGAAGAAGACCGCCGAGGACTACCTTGGCGAAGAAGTCACCGAGGCGGTGATCACGGTGCCGGCCTATTTCAACGACAGCCAGCGCCAGGCGACCAAGGACGCTGGCCGGATCGCCGGGCTGGATGTCAAACGCATCATCAACGAGCCGACCGCCGCGGCGCTGGCCTTCGGCCTGGACAAGCACGGCAAGGGCGACCGCAAGATCGCGGTCTTCGACCTGGGTGGCGGCACCTTCGACATCTCGATCATCGAGATCGCCGATGTCGATGGCGAGAAGCAGTTCGAGGTGCTGTCGACCAACGGCGACACCTTCCTCGGCGGCGAAGATTTCGACCAGCGCATCATCGATTTCATCGTCACCGAGTTCCGCAAGGAGCAAGGCGTCGACCTGACCAAGGACGTGCTGGCCCTGCAGCGCCTGAAAGAAGCCGCTGAGAAGGCCAAGATCGAGCTGTTGAACTCGACCCAGACCGACGTCAACCTGCCCTACATCACCGCCGACGCTTCGGGCCCCAAGCACCTCAACATCAAGCTCACCCGGGCCAAGCTCGAATCGCTGGTCGACGAGTTGATCGCCCGCACCATGGAGCCCTGCAAGATCGCCGTCAAGGACGCCGGCATCAAGCTCAGCGAGATCGACGACGTGATCCTGGTCGGCGGCATGAGCCGCATGCCCAAGGTGCAGGAGAAGGTCAAGGAGTTCTTCGGCAAGGAGCCGCGCAAAGACGTCAACCCCGACGAGGCGGTGGCGGTGGGTGCCGCCATCCAGGGCCAGGTGCTGGGCGGCGAGCGCAAGGACGTGCTGCTGCTGGACGTGACGCCGCTGAGCCTGGGGATCGAGACCCTGGGCGGGGTGATGACCAAGATGATCAAGAAGAACACCACCATCCCGACCAAGTTCAGCCAGGTGTTCTCGACTGCCGACGACAACCAGCCGGCGGTGACGATCAAGGTCTTCCAGGGCGAGCGCGAACTGGCTGCGGGCAACAAGAGCCTGGGCGAGTTCAACCTCGAGGGCATCCCACCGTCGCCGCGCGGCATGCCGCAGATCGAGGTCACCTTTGACATCGACGCCAACGGCATCCTGCACGTCGGCGCCAAGGACAAGGCCACCGGCAAGGAAAACAAGATCACGATCAAGGCCAACTCGGGCCTGACCGAGGACGAGATCCAGAAGATGGTCAAGGACGCCGAGCTCAACGCCGCCGAGGACGCCAAGAAGGTCGAGCTGGTGCAGGCCCGCAACCAGGCCGACGGCATGGTCCACTCGGTCCGCAAGAGCCTGGCCGAGCACGGCGACAAGCTCGACGCCGGCGAGAAGGAAAAGATCGAGGCGGCCATCAAGGAGACCGAAGAAGCACTCAAGGCCGACGACAAGGCCGTGATCGACGCCAAGACCGAGGCGCTGATGTCGGCCAGCCAGAAGCTCGGCGAGAAGGTCTATGCCGAGCAGGCCGCGGCCGCCGCAACGGGCGGCGCAGGTGCCGGCGCTGCCCCGGGTGGCGCAGGTAACGCCGCCGCTGGCGAGGCGCCCAAGGCGGACGCGGCAGCGGCCAAGGCAGCGGCCAAGGCAGCGGCCGACGAGAACGTCGTTGACGCCGAGTTCAAGGAAGTCAAGAAGTGACCTTGCAGCGGCCCGCACCTTGACAGCCCCAGGCTGCAGCACCCGATCTCGCGCCGCGTCAGCGCAGCCAGGCCCGGCCTGCTGCGCGACGCGGCGGTTTCACTTGCTCCCCGGTTGAGAACATTTCATGGCCAAGCGCGACTACTACGAGACCTTGGGCGTCCCCAAGAACGCCAACGAGGACGACATCAAGAAGGCCTACCGCAAGCTGGCCATGAAGTACCACCCCGACCGCAACCAGGGTGAAGGGGCCAAGGCTTCAGAAGAAAAGTTCAAGGAGGTCAAAGAGGCCTACGAGATGCTGTCCGATGGGCAGAAGCGGGCCGCCTACGACCAGTACGGCCATGCCGGCGTCGACCCCAACTCCGGCATCGGGCGCGGCGCCGAGGGCTTTGGCGGCTTTGCCGAGGCCTTCGGCGACATCTTCGGCGACATCTTCAACGGCGGCGGCCGGCGTGGCGGCGCGGGCCAGCAGGTGTTCCGAGGCTCGGACCTGAGCTACGCGATGGAGATCACGCTCGAAGAAGCGGCCAACGGCAAGGACGCGCAGATCCGCATCCCCAGTTGGGACCGCTGCGACACCTGCAGCGGCAGCGGCGCCAAGCCCGGCACCAGCGCCAAGACCTGCGGCAGTTGCAATGGCGCGGGCACGGTGCACATGCGCCAGGGCTTCTTCAGCATCCAGCAGACCTGCCCGACCTGCCATGGCGGCGGCAAGGTCATCCCCGAGCCCTGCAGCGCCTGCAACGGTGCCGGCCGGCTGAAGCGGCAAAAGACGTTGGAGGTCAAGATCCCCGGCGGGATCAACGAGGGCATGCGCATCCGCTCGGCCGGCAACGGCGAGCCCGGCAGCAACGGCGGGCCGGCGGGTGACCTGTACATCGAGATCAGGATCAAGGCGCACGACATGTTCGAGCGCGACGGCGACGACCTGCACTGCACCGTGCCAGTGCCGATGACGACGGTGGCCCTGGGCGGCAGCATTGAGGTGCCGACGCTGGGCGGCAAGGCCGAGATCGACCTGCCCGAGGGCACCCAGCATGGCAAAACCTTCCGCCTGCGCGGCAAGGGCATCAAGGGCCTGCGTTCCAGCTATCCCGGCGACCTGTACTGCCACGTCTCGGTCGAGACCCCGGTCAAGCTCACCGAGCACCAGCGCAAGCTGATGAAGGAGCTCGACGAATCGCTGCGCAAGGGCGGCGAGCGCCACTCGCCCAACACCAAGGGCTGGGCCGACCGGGTCAAGGACTTGTTCAAGTAGTTGCGCACCGACCCCGACACAGGGGTCAAGTGTCGGCAGCTTGCGGCCGATAGCGTGGCTGAGCCCCAGTTCGGGGCCAACCGCGACCCGCGCCATGATCTTCATCGACAAGGACATTGCCGACGCTCAGGCGTTGGTGATCGACGAGAACGCGACCTCGCGCAGCGTGATGGTCTCGCAACTGCGCGACCTCGGCGTCACCCAGGTCCGCCACACCGGGCGGATCAGCGACGCCCGGCTTTGGCTGGAGCATCGGCCCTACGACATCGTCCTGTGCGACTACCACTTCGACGGCGACGCGATGTCAGGCCAGGACTTGCTCGACGAGTTGCGGCGGGAGAATCTGCTGCCGCACTCGACCGTCTTCATCATGGTCACCGGCGAGGCCACCTATGCCAAGGTGGTCGAGGCCGCCGAGTCGGCCCTGGACGGCTACCTGCTCAAGCCCTACACCGGAGCGGCGCTGGCCGACCGCCTGACCGAGGCGCGCAAACGCAAACGCAGCCTCAAGGAGATCTTCGACGCGCTGGAGTCCAAGCAGACCGAGAAGGCGATCCAACTCTGCCTGACCCGCTTCGCCAAGCACGAAACCTACTGGTTGTTTGCCGCCCGCATGGCCACCGAACTGCTGCTGCGCGCCAACCGCAACGACGATGCCCGCAGCACTTGCGAGGCGGTGCTGCGGGTGCACAACGCCGCCTGGGCGCGGTTGGGGATATCGCGCGCCTTGTTGGCCGCAGGTGAGACAGCCGCAGCGCGCCGCAGCGTCGAGAGCCAATTGCAGCTCGAACCCGAGTACGCCGACAGCTACGACGTGCTGGGTCGCCTGCAGGTCGACCAGGGCGAGCTCGGCGCCGCCCTGAACACCTACCGCAGCGCCATCATGATCACGCCGGGCTGCCTGCTGCGCCTGCAGCACTGCGGCACCCTGGCCTTCTACCAGGGCCATTCGGCCGAGGCCAGGCGCCTGCTTGACCGCTGCGTGGCAATTGGCCTGAAGTCGAAACTGTTCGACGCCCTGACGCTGTACCTTCTTGCCCTGCTGCGGTTTGACGCCGCCGACGCCAAGGGCCTGCAGATCAGTCATGACCAGTTGCGGCTGTACGCCACCCGAAACCCCGATTCGCTGCGCCTGCAACGCTTCATCGCCGCCGCCACTGCGCTGCGCCAGATAAGCGCCAAGCCCGACGACGCGATGGGCCTGGCGCGGAGCCTGGCCGAGACCGCCAACGCCCCCGACTTCGACCTCGAGGCGGCGAACCTGGTGTTGGCGCTGTGGGTGCGCCTGCCGGCCCAGGCCCTGCAGCCCGGCGAGCTCGAAGCCCTGGCCCGCCGCATCGGCCTGCGCTACTGCATCTCCAAGGCCCTGACCGAGGTCTTGCTGGCATCGGCACAGGCCAAGGAGCCGGTGGCCGGCGTGGTGCGCAACTGCCAGACCGAAATCGCCGCGATGGCCGAGCAGGCCATGACCCACTCGATGCGCGGCCAGCCCAAGGCCGCCGTGCAAACCCTGCTCGAACAGGGCGAGCAGACCCGCAACGCCAAGCTCATCGAAATGGCCGCGCTGGTGGCGCAGCGCCACCACGAGGCGATCCAGGACCAGGGCATCCTGCTTGCCCAGGCGCGCGAACTGCAACAACGCTATTGCCTGCCCATCACCCACATCGCCGGCATCCGCCGCACCGGCAGATCGCCCGGCGGCTTGATGCTGAGGGCTTGAAACTGCGCGCCTGTTGCTGCGCGCCTGTTGTTGAGGGCCTGTTGTTGAGTACCAGACAGCGGGGCCGACCGGCCGCTAAAACAGACTGGCCTGGGCCGACGGCGCCGTCGCGCGGCGGAACTGGCCCAGATCCAGGGCGACGCGGTCGCGGTTCAGGCCCAGCCTGGCGGCGGCCTTGACGAAGCGCTGGCGCAGCAGTTCGGCCCAGACCCCGGTGCCGACCATGCGCTGGCCGAACTTGCTGACGTTGTCGCGGCCGCCGCGCATCTCGCGGATGCGCGCCATCACCCGTGCCGCGCGCTCGGGGAAATGCTGGTTCAGCCAGTGCTGGAACAGCGGGTTCACCTCCCAGGGCAGGCGGATGACGATAGAAAACGCCGAGCGGGCGCCGGCCGCATGGGCCGCCTCGAGGATGCGCTCAAGCTCGGGCTCGTTCAGGAATGGGATCACCGGCGAGACGCTGACGCCAACCGGAATGCCGGCATCGGCCAGCGCCCGGATGGTGCGCAATCGTCGCTCGGGCGAGGCCGCACGCGGCTCCATCACCCGCGCCAGGGCCGGATCCAGGGTGGTGATCGAGACATAGGCGGCGGCCAGCCGGCGCTGCGCCAGCGGTGCGATCAGGTCGATGTCGCGCTCAATGCCCGAGGACTTGGTGATGATCGAGAATGGATGGGCGAACTCGGCCATGACCTCGATCACCGAGCGGGTGATGCCCAGGCGGCGCTCGGCCGGCTGGTAGGCGTCGGTGGCCGAACCGATGTTGAGCATCATCGGCTCGAAGCCGCGCGCCGAGAAGGCCTCGCGCAGGCGCTGCGCGGCATTGACCTTGGCGATGATCCGGGTCTCGAAATCGATCCCCGGCGAGAGGTTGAGGTAGCTGTGGGTGGGCCGGGCGTAGCAGTAGACACAGCCATGCTCGCAGCCGCGGTAGGGATTGATCGACAGATCGAAGCCGATGTCGGGCGAATCGTTGCCGGTCAGGATGGTCTTGACCTTTTCCTCCAGCACCTGGGTGCCCATGGCCAGGCTGCGTTCCTCGACCTGTTGCTCCAGGTTGCCCCAGCCGTCGTCGGCGGGCTCGCGCAGATCAGCGCTGAAGCGGTGGGCTAGCGCCCAGTTTGTGCCGCGGCCCTTGACCGGGGTGATCGGCAGACCGGGGCGGGCCAGCCGCTCGGCGGGGACGATGGGGATGTTGCGCATGCTGGCAATATAACCAGCTACTGGATGCGCGTCCAGTCATTTCAGGCCCATAAGGAAACGCACGGCCGCTCCGAAGTTTCCTGATCCCCCTCGGGGGGCCTGACGCGAAGCGGCAGGTCTGGGGGCGCTCTCAATACTCGCCCGAGCCGGCGCTGCCTGGCGCCAGATTGTCGAACCGCGTCAGCGGCTTGATGAAGGTGAGTTTCAAGGTGCCGACCGGGCCGTTGCGCTGCTTGGCAATGATGATCTCGGCCACGCCCGGCTCCTTGCTTTCCTTGTTGTAGTAGTCGTCGCGGTAGATGAACATGATCACGTCGGCGTCCTGCTCGATCGCGCCGGATTCGCGCAGGTCGCTCATCATTGGCCGCTTGTCGTTGCGGGATTCGACGCTGCGGTTGAGCTGCGACAGGGCCAACAGCGGGCATTGCAGCTCCTTGGCCAGGGCCTTCATGCTGCGCGAGATCTCGCTCAGCTCGGTGGCCCGGTTCTCGCCGTCGGACTTGGCCGTGCCGGTCATGAGCTGCAGGTAGTCGACCACGATCAGCCCGAGCGTGCCGCCGAACTGCCGCGCCATGCGCCGCGCCCGGGCGCGCAACTCGGCCGGGTTCAGCGCCGGGGTCTCATCGATGAAGATCTGCGCCTTGCCGAGCTTGTCGACCGCGTCGGTCAAACGGCCCCATTCATCGTCGCGCACGGCGCCGGTGCGCAGATGCTGCTGGTCGATCCGGCCGAGCGCGCCGACCAGCCGCAAGGCGAGCTGGTTGGCGCCCATCTCCATCGAAAACACCAGCACCGGCAGGCCCTCTCGCACCGCCACGGCCTCGGCGATGTTGAGGGCGAAGGCGGTCTTGCCCATCGACGGCCGGGCCGCCAGGATCACCAGGTCGCCCTTCTGCAGGCCGGCGGTCATGCGGTCCATGTCGAAGAAGCCAGTGCGCACACCGGTGACCTCTTCGGCGCCGTTCTCGTGCAGTTCGGTGACGCGGTCCAGCAGTTGCATCACCAGCTTGTCCATGGCCTGAAAGCCATGCTTGTTGCGCGAGCCCTCCTCGCCGATCTTGAAGATCTTGCCCTCGGCCTCATCGAGGATCTGCGACACCGGCCGGCCCTGGGTGTTGAAGGCGTTGGTGGCGATGTCATCCGAGACCGAGATCAGCTTGCGCAGGATCGCCCGCTCGCGCACGATCTCGGCATAGCGGCGCAGGTTGGCGGCACTGGGCACGCTCTGCGCCAGGCTGTTGAGGTAAGCCAGGCCGCCGCAGGACTCGGCCTTGCCGTGGCTTTGCAACTGCTCGAAGACCGTGATCACGTCGGCCGGCTTGCTGGCGTTGATCAGGCTGGCGATGGCGGCAAAGATGTCGCGGTGCTCGGCGCGGTAGAAGTCATGGTCTGCCACCTGGTCGCCGGCCCTGTCCCAGGCCAGGTTGTCGATCAGCAGGCCGCCCAGCACGCTCTGCTCGGCCTCGGTCGAATGCGGCGGCACGCGCAGCCGAGCGATCTCGGGATCGGACCCGCTCAGGGCGTAGTCGGGGGGGGCAAATTGCAGCACGGCGGACATGGGCAGGAATCATAGGCGGCGCTCGGTGCGGCGCTGTGGGCAAGCCTGTAGACAGTCCGCCTGGAGGCTGTGCAGCGTCGGTGGACAAGTCAGAAATTGCGCGGCGCGGGCGATTTCGCCGGCCGGCCCAAGCCACCCGAACCCGCGCTGGCCAGCGCCAAGGCCTCAACTGAACAAGCGCCGCGCTGCCGCCGAACCGGCGTCCAGATCGCGCGACTGCAGCGCCCGGTAGTGGCCGGCCAGGATGTTGCCAATATCGGCAAAGGCATGCAGGGTGATGGTCTGGCCATGGTCGTCGACCAGGCTGGCGTCCATCTCGGCCGCCAGCACCCGGGCGGCGTTGTGCCAGGCCGGAAAGGGTTCGGCCGACTCCGGCGACTGCGGCACATCCAGCGCCAGCGTCACCTCGCGCACGGCGGCGATGTTCGGGTCGGCGGCCAGAGCCGCCTGCGGCGAATACGCCAGCACCAGGATCGGCGGGGCGCCTTCATCGCTTGACGGCAACACCAGCCTACCGGCGGCCATTCCAGCGACAAATCCGTGGTGGCCGGCGCATTGCTGGACATAGCCAACCGACCAGGCGGCGGCGTTGGCACGCAGCGTGATCACGAGCTGCGGGTCGTGCTGGCTGGCAAAGGCGTCGAGCTCCTTGCCGCGCGCCACCGCGTCGGCCATGTCGGGCGGATCGAGCATCGCGCCAATCGCGTCGGCAAAGCCCTGCAGCTTCTGCACAAACTCGGAGAACTCGATCGCGTCCAGGGCGCCGCTGCGGTTGGCCAACTGCACGCCGGCCTGGAAGGCCTGGTAGCGCTGCCCGGGCTGGGCAAATTCCCACTCGTTGCTGCGGCTGTTCAGGCCCTCGACCAGGAACGGCTTGGTGCCGGCGCGGCGCGACGGCGGCAGGTGCATCAGCGCCAGTTCGCCCGAGATCGGTTGGTCCAGGGTGAGCGGGGCGATGGCATCGATCAGCGGGTCGATCTGGGCGACGCGCCGGGGCAGGCCCAGGTCCAGCCGCAGCTCGGTGGGCTCGGCCTGGGCCAGGGCGTCGGCCGGCGCGGCTGACTCGGCCATGGCCGGTTCGCGTCGCGCGTGATCGGGCAAGGCGTCGGCCCGCCTGGGGCTGGCGCGGCGCGCCGACCAGGCACCATGGGCGACGACCGCCGCCAGCACCAGCGCGCCCAGCACCGCCAACGCCGACATCAGTGTCACCGCCCACCTCCTGCAATGCCCGCCATTGGTTCCGCCCCCGGCCTCAAGCCGCCTGCGCCATGCCCAGCGCCGCGTCCATGTCCACCGCCACGATCCGCGACACGCCCTGCTCCTGCATCGTCACGCCGATCAACTGCTCGGCCATTTCCATGGCGATTTTGTTGTGGCTGATGAACAGGAACTGGGTGCCCTTGTACGACATCTCGGACACCAGCTTGCTGTAGCGCTCGGTGTTGGCGTCGTCCAGCGGCGCGTCAACCTCGTCGAGCAGGCAAAAAGGCGCCGGGTTGAGCATGAAGATGGCGAACACCAGGGCGATTGCGGTCAGCGCCTTCTCGCCACCCGAGAGCAGGTGGATGGTCGAGTTCTTCTTGCCCGGCGGTTGCGCCAGCACCTGCACCCCGGCGTCGAGGATCTCGTCGCCGGTCATCTGCAGCCGGGCCGTGCCGCCGCCGAACAGGCTGGGGAACAGCCGGCCGAAATGGCCGTTGACCTGGTTGAAGGTCTGGCTCAACAGCTCGCGGGTCTCCAGGTCGATCTTGCGGATCGCATCTTCGAGCGTGGCCATGGCCTCGCGCAGGTCGGCGTTCTGCGCATCCAGAAAAGTCTTGCGCTCGGTCGCTGCGGCCAATTCGTCCAGCGCGGCGAGGTTGACCGCGCCCAGGCCCGCCAGCTCGCGCTGGAGCCGGTCGATCTCGCCCTGCAGGCCCCACAGCTTGACGCCGTCGGCCTCGATCTGCACCGCCAGGCCAGGCAGATCGACCTCGGCGGCGGCGAGTTGCTCAAGGAATTGCGCGCCGCCCAGTTGCGCCGCCTGAAGCTCAAGTTGCAGCGCGGTGGCCTGGGCACGCATCGGCTCCAGGCTGCGCTCGAAGCCCAGCCGCTGCTCGTCGGCCGCGCGCAACTGGGCCGACAGGCCGTCGTAGTGGCTGCGGCTGGCCCCCAGGCGTTGCTCGGCCAGCAGCCTGGCTGCCAGCGCGGCCTGCAACTCACCGGCGGCCGCGCTGTCGTCCAGCGATTGCAGCTCCTGGTCGAGCAGGGCAGCGCTGTCGGCGCTGGCCTGCGCCTGCGCCAGGGCGGTGGCGATCGTGCGTTGCAGCTCAGAGCGGCGCGCCAACAGGCTGCGCGCCTGGAACTGTGCCTCCTGGGCCTGCCGCTCCAGGCCGCGCAACTGCTCGCGGGCATCGGCGAGTTGGCGCTCGGCCTGGCCCGCCGCCTCGTCCAGATCGGCCTGGCGTTGCTGGGTGACGGCGAGTTGCTGGTCGAGCGCTTCCAGAGCAGCCTCGGCGATCGCGCGGCGCTCGGCCAGCCCGGCCTGCTGGGCGCCGATCTCGGCGATGTCCGCGTCCAGTTGGCCGCGGCGGGCCTGCGCGGCGCTGGTTTGCTGTTCGAGTTGCAGCAGTTGCACCTGGCCTTGGTGGGCCCGGCTCTGGCACTGGGCGGTCAGGCCGCGGGCGGCCTGCAGTTGCTGGTTCAGCGCGCTCAGGGCGGCCTCGGCCCGGGCCTGGGCGCTGCGCGCCGCCTCGGCGATCAGGCTCTGGGCGCGCAGCGCTTGGTCGAGTTTGTCGATCTCCTGGGCCCGCGCCAGCAGGCCGGCCTGCTCGCTGTCGGCGGCATAGAACGCCACCGCGTGGCGGCTGACGGCGTGGCCCTGGCGCGTCAGCACCGCCTGCCAGGGTGCGAGTTGGCCGCGCACAGCCAGGGCCTCATCCAGGCTGTCGGCGCTGTAGACGCCGCTCAGCCAGTCGCCAAGCAGGGCCTGCAGGCCCTCGGCCTCGCCGGCCTGCGCCTGATCGACCCGCAGCCGCGACGCCAGCGCGGGCAGGTTGATCACCTCCTGCGGGGTCGGCAGCGGCTCGGTCGGCGCGGTGTAGAACGCCAGCCGCGCCGGCGGCGCGGTATAGAACGCCAGCCGCGCCGGCGGCGCGTCGTCGGCAAAGGCGCGCACCAGCTCGACCCGGCCGACCGCCAGCGCCGCCAGACGCTCGCGCAATGCGGCCTCCAGCGCCGGCTCCCAACCCGGCTCGACCTGCAGCCGGGTCCACAGCGCCGGCAGGCTGGCCAGGCCATGGCGGACCAGCCAGGGGCGCAGCTTGCCGTTGGTCTGGACCTTGTCCTGCAGGGCGCGCAGGGCCGCCAGACGGGCGCCGATGTCGGCCAAGCGTGCGGCCTGGGCCTGCGCATCGTGCTGGGCCGCAGTGCGCGCTTGTTCGCGCAAGGGCGATTGGTCCTGCAACTGCTGCAGCGCCGCATCGGCGGCCAACCGGGCCGCATCCGCAGCGGCGAACTGCTCGCGCAGGGCCAGCAGGCGCGGCAGGTCGGGCGGACTGAGCTGGCGCGACTCGGCCTGCAGGCGCTCGCCACGCTGGCGCAGCGCCCGGGCCTGCTCGTCGACATGGCGGCTGTCGGCGGCCAGCAGTTGGATCTGCTGCTGCACCTGCGCCACCGCGCCGCGCTGGCCGCCGGCCTGCGACTGTGCGTTGCGCAGGGCCTCGGCGTCGACGCTCAGGCGCTGCTGGGCGTCCTCGGCCTGCGCGGCCAGCCGCCCGGCCCGCGCCTGGGCGGCGTCGATCTCGCCACCGGTGGTCTCGGATTCGGCCTGCGCCTGGGTCCGCCGGTCGGCCCATTGGGCGGCCTGAATCTGCAATTCGTTGAGCCGCGCCTCGGTGCGGCGGCGGCTTTCGGTGGCGTAGCGGATGCGCTCCTCGAGCCGGCTGACGCTCAGCGCGGCCTCGGCCAGTTCGCCCTGGGCGGCATGCAGACCGTCGCTGGCGGCGTAATGCGCCTGGCGCAGCGTCTCCTGCCCGGCCTCGACCTGGCGCAGCTCGGCCAGGCGCAATTCCAGCGCGCTGGTGGCGGCGCCCATCGCCTGCTGCACCCGCGTCGCCTCCTGGTTGGCGTCGCGGTGCTTGAGGAACCAGAGCTGGTGCAGCTTGCGCGTGCCCGCCGTCTGCAGGTCGCGGAACTGGCTGGCCACCGCCGCCTGACGCTGCAGCCGCTCAAGCTGGCCGTGGAGTTCGCGCAGGATGTCGTCGACCCGGGTCAGGTTCTCGCGGGTGTCGCGCAGCCGGACTTCGGTCTCGCGGCGTCGCTCCTTGTACTTCGACACGCCGGCCGCCTCTTCGAGGAACAGCCGCAGCTCCTCGGGCCGCGACTCGATGATCCGGCTGATCGTGCCCTGGCCGATGATGGCGTAGGCGCGCGGCCCCAGGCCGGTGCCCAGGAACACGTCCTGGACATCGCGCCGCCGCACCGCCTGGTTGTTGATGAAGTAGCTGGAATTGCCGTCACGCGTGAGCACCCGCTTCACCGCGATCTCGGTGTACTGGTTCCACTGGCCGCCGGCGCGGGCGTCTTCGTTGCTGAAGACCAGTTCGACGCTGGCCCGGTTGGCCGGTTTGCGCAGGCCCGAGCCGTTGAAGATCACGTCCTGCATGCTCTGGCCGCGCAGCTCGCTGGCCTTGCTCTCGCCCAGCACCCAGCGTACCGCGTCCATGATGTTGGACTTGCCGCAACCGTTGGGGCCGACCACGCCGACGCGCTGCCCGGGCAGCATGAAAGTCGTCGGCTCGGCAAAGGACTTGAAGCCGGCGAGCTTGATTTGGTTCAGCCGCATGGGTCGCGCGGGGAGCCTCTGCGCGGGCCCGGCGGACCCCGGCGGACGAGCGCAAGTAATTGATTTGTAATGATTTATCGGCTGATTTCGGCCGAAGAAATGCGCCCGGATGATAGCATCGCGGCCCCCTTCAGACAGGGCGCGGACGGGGCGCAGACGGGACGATCAGGTTGGCCCCGGCCCCGCCCGCCACCCACCCACCGCCACCCACCGCCATGGCCAAGAAAAGCCCCGCCGCCGCCGCAGCCCAGAGCCGGCCCATGCCACCCAATCCGCCCACGGCACCAAGCAAGCAACTGCATGTCTTCGCCAACCCGGCGCCGCAGCGCGACTACCTGATCCAGTTCCAGCAGCCCGAGTTCACCTGCCTGTGCCCGCTGACTGGTCAGCCCGACTTCGCCCACTTCAGCATCGACATGGTCGCCGACTTGCTCTGCATCGAGCTGAAGAGCCTGAAGATGTACTTCTGGAGCTACCGCGACGAGGGCGCCTTCCACGAGGCAGTGACCAACACCATCCTCGACGACATCGTCAAGGCGACGGCGCCGCGCTTTGCCCGCATCACCGCCAAATGGTTCGTGCGCGGCGGCATCTACACCCACATCGTCGCCGAACACCGCCAGCGCGGCTGGAAACCACAGCCCTCGGTCACCCTGCCCAGCCTGCCCAGCCTGCTGCCAGCGAGCGGGCTGGCCGCTTGAGGCCAAGCGCCGCCAGCCCGGTGCATTGGCCGGCGGTCGCTGCGGCCGTGGCCAGTGGCGTGGCCGTGGCGATGAACATCGGCAAGGTGCCGCCCAGCCTGCCGTTGCTGCGCGCCGAACTCGGCCTGAGCCTGGTCCAGGCAGGCTGGGTGTCGTCGATGCTGACCACGCTGGCGGTGTTTGGCGCCCTGGCGATGGGCCTGCTGGCGGCCCGGCTGGGCAGCCTGCGCACGGTGCTGGCGGGCCTGCTGCTGAGCGCGGCGGCGTCGCTGCTGGCCATTGCCGCGACCCGCAGCGGCGGTGGTTTCGCCGCCCTGATCGCCACCCGTTTGCTCGAAGGCGCGGGGATGATGGCGGTGGTGGTGGCCGCGCCGGGGCTGGTCAGCGTCGCCGCCGGGCCGCACCAGCGGCGCTTCGCCTTGAGCCTGTGGAGTACCTACATGCCGGCCGGCGCCGGCCTGGCGATGGCCCTGTCGCCGTTGCTGCTGCCGCGTGCCGGCTGGCAGGGCCTGTGGCTGCTCAGCGCCGCCGCCCTGCTGTTGGCGGCGGCATCGGCCTGGCAGCAGCGCCGGCACTACCGGGTCGAGCCGGTGCCCGAGCCGATGGTGTGCGCTGCAGTGCCCGGCCCTGGCGCCCTGGCGGTGCTGCGCCAGGCCACGCCCTGGCTGCTCTCGCTGGCCTTTGGCCTCTGGGCCATGCAGCACTTTGCCTTGATCGTCTGGCTGCCCAGCTTTCTGGTCGAGCAGCGTGGCATGGCCCCGGCCGGCGCGGCGCTGCTGACCTGCGTGATGCTGCTGGCCTGCCTGCCTGGCAACCTGCTGGGTGGGGTGCTGGTGCAGCGCGGGATGTCGCGCGGTTTGCAGGTGGCGATCGCGCACAGCCTGACCGGCCTGTGCGCGATCGCCATCTTCAGGGCCGACTGGCCCGACGGCCTGCGCTACGCGCTGTGCCTGCTGCTGTCCCTGGCCGGCGGCCTGATCCCGTCGGCGGCCCTGTCGGTGTCAGCTTCACTTGCCAAAACCGGGGCGCAGATCGGCGTGCTGCAGGGCCTGATGCTGCAGGGCTCGCAGCTCGGCCAGTTCATTGGCACGCCACTGATCGCGGCGGTGGTGGCCGCCAGCGGCGACTGGGGCTCGGCCCGGTCGGTGATGGTCGGCGCGGCCATCGCCGGGGTGCTGCTGGGCCTGGCGGTGCGACGGCTGGAGTGACGGCTGGAGTGACGGCAGCGACACCCTCAAGGCCAGGCGCAGTGCGGGCAGCGCAAGTCTTGGCAACCGATCCGCAGCCGCCGCGTCTGGGTTGAGGGCCCGCCGCGGCTTGTGGGGGAGGCCACCCGGCACGGCTCTGCGCCGCTCTGGAAGTCGGCAACAGTGGCACCATATGCTCGCGCTCGGCAGGCTGGTTTCTGACCGAGCCGACCGGCGCAGCGTCCATCGCCCGCACAAAGGAATCGACATGACCCGTTTGATCGCCCTGGCCGCGGCACTGCTGTTGTCGGCACAAGCGCCTGTTCAAGCCGCCCTGGACGTGGGCGACAAGGCGCCGGACTTCAGCGTCGACGCCTCGCTGGCCGGCAAAGCCTACCGCTTCTCGCTCGCCGACGCGCTGAAGAAGGGGCCGGTGGTGCTGTACTTCTTCCCGGCGGCGTTCTCGGTCGGCTGCACCATCGAGGCCAACAAGTTCGCCGAATCGACCGACGACTACAAACAGCTCGGCGCGACCGTGATCGGGGTGTCGCATGACGACCTCGACACCTTGAAGAAGTTCTCGGCCACCGAATGCCGCAACAAGTTCGCGGTCGCCGCCGATGTCGACCAGAGCGTGATGAAGTCCTACGACGCGGTGCTGGCGCTCAAACCCGATTACGCCAACCGCACCAGCTACGTGATCTCGCCCGAGGGCAAGATCGTCTACCAGTTCACCAGCCTGAACCCGCTGCGCCATGTGGCCAACACCATGGCCGCGCTCAAGGGCTGGGTGGGCACCCCGCGTAAGCAGTGATCGCGCATGCCGCTTGCCGTTCGCCAGCCGTACCAGAAGTTTGATGTCGCGGTCAGGCGCAGCGCCATCGATGGCTATGGCGCCTTTGCCGCCGAGGCCGTGCCGGCGCAGCGCAAGATCGGCGAGATCCGCGGCGAAGCCATCAGCATCAGCGAGGCCCGCCGCCGGGTCCAGGGCCTGGCGCGGATCATGATGGTCGAGATCTCGGCGCGCAAGGCGATTGACGCCTCGGCCTCGACCGACCCGATGCGTTTCACCAACCATGCCTGCCAGCCCAATGCCAGGCTGCAAGTCCGCGCCGGCCGGATCGAGTTCTACGCCCTGCGGGCGATCAGCGTGGGCGAGGAAATCACTGTCCACTATGGCCAGACCCATCACGACGGCACGCTGGCCTGCCGTTGTGCCACAGCAGGTTGCGCCGGCTGGATTTGAGCGGGCTGGCCGGGCCTGGCCGGCGTCGCTCGGCCACGATAATCCGGCGCCATGAATCCGCTGCTGGGCAAGCTCCACCCCTACCCGTTCGAACGCCTGCGCGCACTGTCGGCCGAGATCAGGCCCAACCCGGCCTACCCGCCGATCAGCCTGGGCATAGGCGAGCCGCGCCACCCGACCCCGGCGCTGGTCGAGGACGCGCTGCGCGAGGGCCTCAAGCGGCTGTCGATCTACCCACCGACTGCCGGCGAGCCCCGGCTGCGCCAGGCCTGCGCCGATTGGTTGCAGCGCCGCTACGGCCTGGCCCTGGATCCCGACACCCAGGTGCTGCCGGTGCTGGGCACGCGCGAGGCGCTGTTCGCCCTGGCGCAGACCGTGGTTGACCCGAGCCGACCCGGCGCCACCGTCATCAGCCCCAACCCGTTCTACCAAATCTACGAGGGCGCGGCGCTGCTGGCCGGGGCCCAGACGGCCTTTGCCAACAGCGACCCGGCGCGCAACTTTGCCGCCGACTGGGCGGCAATCGACGCTGCCACCTGGGCGCGCACCCAACTGGTCTACGTCTGCTCGCCCGGCAACCCGACCGGGGCGGTGATGCCGCAGTCCGAGTGGCAACTGCTGTTCGGGCTGCAGGACCGCTACGGCTTTGTCATCGCCAGCGACGAGTGCTACTCGGAGATCTATTTCCGCGACACCCCGCCGCTGGGCGCCCTGCAGGCGGCGCGGGCGGCGGGCCGCGACAGTTTTCCCGGCCTGGTGGTGCTGACATCGCTGTCCAAGCGCAGCAACGTGCCGGGCCTGCGCTCGGGCTTCGTCGCTGGCGATGCGGCGCTGCTGAAGTCGTTCCTGCTCTACCGCACCTACCATGGCTCGGCGATGAGCCCGATGGTCCAGCATGCCAGCGTCGCGGCCTGGGGCGACGAGGCCCATGTGGTCGACAACCGGGCGCAGTACCGCGCCAAGTTTGCCGCCGTCACCCCGGTTTTGGCCGAGGTGCTGGATGTGCGCCTGCCCGACGCCGGCTTCTATCTCTGGGCCGGCGTCCCCAGCCTGGCCGGCAGTGGCGCGCCGGGCGACGACATCGACTTCGCGCTGCAACTGCTGGCTCAATACAATGTCGCGGTGCTGCCCGGCAGCCTGCTGGCGCGCAACGCCCATGGCCTGAACCCCGGCGCCGGCCGCATCCGCATGGCCCTGGTGGCCGAAACCGCGCCCTGCCTGCAAGCGGCGCAGCGCATCGCCGAATTCACCCTGGCCTACCGGCCACGAACCCTTGCCTGAGCCGACCATGAGCAACGACCTGCAAATCACCATCGACCTGGCCTGGGAGGGTCGCAACAGCCTCAGCCCGACCACCGCCGACCCGTCGATCAGGGCCGCTGTGGACGAGGTGATCGCCCAGCTCAATGCCGGCCGCATCCGCGTTGCCGAGCGCCTGGGTGTGGGTCAGTGGCAGGTCAACCAATGGGTCAAGAAGGCGGTGCTGCTGAGCTTCAGGCTGCACGACAACCGCGCCATGCAGGCCGGCGACCTGCACTTCTTCGACAAGGTGGCGACCAAGTTCGGCCACATCGACGAGGCCGCGATGCGTGCCTCGGGCGTGCGCGTGGTGCCGCCGGCGGTGGCCCGGCGTGGCGCCTACATCGGCCGCGGCGTGGTGCTGATGCCCAGCTACGTCAACATCGGCGCCTATGTCGATGAGGGCACGATGGTCGACACCTGGGCCACGGTCGGCTCCTGCGCGCAGATAGGCAAGGGCGTGCACCTCTCTGGCGGGGTCGGCATAGGCGGCGTGCTTGAGCCGCTGCAGGCCAACCCAACCATCATCGAGGACAACTGCTTCATCGGCGCGCGCTCCGAGGTCGTCGAGGGCGTGATCGTCGAGGAGAACTCGGTCCTGGGCATGGGCGTTTACCTGGGCCAGAGCACGCCGATCTTCGACCGCGAGAGCGGCACGATCAGTTACGGCCGGGTGCCCAGCGGCTCGGTCGTGGTCAGCGGCGGCCTGCCCAAGACCACCGCCGACGGCGTGGCCTACACGATGTATGCCGCGATCATCGTCAAGCGGGTCGATGCCCAGACCCGCAGCAAGACCAGCATCAACGAACTGCTTCGCCCCTGAGCCCGCGCCCCGCGTAGAACACCACCAGGCGGAACCGGGTCATGAGCGGCAGGATGGAAAAGGTTCTGCGCCTGATGGCCGAGCGCCAGGCGTCGGATGTCTTCCTCTCGGCGCGCATGCCGATCCTGATCAAGATCCATGGCGAGATGAAGCAGCTCTCGGACCAGGTGCTGACCGCCGTGCAGCCGCGCCAACTGATGTCCGAGGTGCTCTCGCCGCTGCAACTCGAGGAGTTGGACGAGACCGGCGAGCTCAACGTCTCGGTGCCGATCGACAAGGTCGGTTCGTTCCGGCTCTCGGCATTCAAGCAGCGCGGTTCGATTGCCGGCGTGTTCCGCTATGTGCCGAGCACGATTCCGACGCTGGAGTCGCTCAAGGTGCCGAAGTACCTGGCCAGTCTGGCTGCGGCCAAGCGCGGCCTGGTGCTGATGGTCGGCGCCACCGGCTCGGGCAAGAGCACGACGCTGGCGGCGATGCTCGAGACCCGCAATGTCAACCAGACCGGCCACATCCTGACGATCGAGGAGCCGATCGAGTTCCTGTTCCAGAGCAAGATGTCGATCGTCAACCAGCGTGAGATCGGCAGCGACACCAGCTCGCTGCAGACCGCCCTGCGCAACGCCCTGCGCCAGTCACCGGACTGCATCCTGATCGGCGAGATCCGCGACCGCGAGACCATGTCCGCCGCACTCGGCTACTCGCTGTCCGGGCACCTGGTGCTGGCCACCCTGCATGCCAACAACAGCTACCACGCGCTCGGCCGGATCCTCTCGTTCTACACCCCCGAGACCCGGCCGCTGCTGCTGTCGGACCTGTCCGCCGGCCTGCGCGCCATCGTCTCGCAGCGGCTGCTCAAGTGCGTCAAGCCCAGCGATGGCCGGGTGCCGGTGGTCGAGATCATGCTCAACACCAACCTGGTCGCCGAGTTGATCGAAAAAGGCGACTTTGGCGGCGTCAAAGAGGCGCTGGAAAAGTCGCTGGTCGAGGGCGCGCAGACCTTCGAGGAGGGCCTGGCCAAACTGGTGCTGAATGGCACGGTCAGCCGCGACGAGGCCATGCTCAACGCCGACTCGGCCACCAACCTGTTGTGGCGCTTGCAGAACGAGGTGGCGCCGGCGGTGCGGGCGCCGGCGCGCAAGGACGAATTCGAGACCGTGACCTACACCGACTTTGTGATCGACGTGCTGCCCGAGCCCGCCGCCCCGCGCTTGATGGGCTTCCCGCCCCTGCCGCGCTGACACCCAATGCCCTTGGCCCATGCCTGAATCCCAAACCAGCGGTGCTGGCGCCAGCTTGCGCCTGCTTGAGACCCTGATCGCCTGCCGCTCGGTCACGCCCGCCGACGCCGGCTGCCAGGCGCTGATCGCCGAGCGCCTGTCGGCGCTGGGCTTTGCCTGCGAATCCCTGGTCTGCGGCCCCGCCGATTTCCGCGTCACCAACCTCTGGGCGACCCACGTCGGCAGCCGCCCCGGGCCGACCGTGGTGCTGGTCGGCCACACCGATGTCGTGCCGACCGGGCCGCTGGCGGGTTGGCACAGCGACCCGTTCGTACCCAGCCACCGTGACGGCCGGCTGTACGGCCGCGGCGCGGCCGACATGAAGACCTCGATCGCGGCGATGACGG
The DNA here is from genome assembly GCA_025350145.1 of Burkholderiales bacterium. Classification (GTDB taxonomy): domain Bacteria; phylum Pseudomonadota; class Gammaproteobacteria; order Burkholderiales; family Burkholderiaceae_C; genus Pseudaquabacterium. The sequence continues at coordinate 22,971 of JANXYH010000108.1, forward strand.
TGGCGGCTGAAACCTTCGTCGCCGCCCAGCCCGACCATGCCGGCACGCTGGCGCTGCTGTTCACCAGCGACGAGGAAGGCCCGGCGCGGGACGGCACGGTGCGCGTGGTCGAGATGCTGAAGGCGCGCGGCCAGCGGCTGGACTGCTGCATCGTCGGCGAACCGACCTCGGTCGACAGGCTCGGCGACATGGTCAAGAACGGCCGCCGCGGCTCGCTCTCGGGCCGGCTCAGCGTGCTCGGCATCCAGGGCCATGTCGCCTACCCGCAACTGGCGCGCAATCCGGTCCACCAGATGGCCGCCGCGCTGGTCGAGCTGGCGGCCACCACCTGGGACGCTGGCAATGCCCATTTCCCGCCGACCACCTGGCAGGTGTCGAACATCCACGGTGGCACCGGCGCGCTCAATGTCATTCCCGGCGAGGTGCTGCTGGACTTCAACTTCCGCTTCTGCACCGAGTCGACGCCCGCCTCGCTGCAGGCCCGGGTCGAGGCGCTGCTGCAGCGCCATGGCCTGGATTACCGGCTCGACTGGACGCTGGGCGCCTCGCCCTTCATCACCCCGCTGGGCTCGCTCAGCCAGGCCCTGAGCGCGGCGATCGAGGCCGAGACCGGCTGCGTGCCGCTGATGAGCACCACCGGTGGCACCAGCGACGCCCGCTTCATCGCCACTGTCTGCCCGCAGGTGGTCGAGTTCGGCCCGGTCAATGCCAGCATCCACCAAGTCAACGAGCATGTCGCCCTGGCCGACATCGAGCCGCTGACCGCGATCTACCGGCGCTGCCTGGTGACTCTACTGACATGACGCTGCTGGAGTTGATCGAGCAGCACAGCGCCCGCCTGTCCTCGGCGGGCGTTTCGTTTGGGCAGGGCACGACCAACGCCTTCGACGAGGCCGCCTGGCTGGTGCTGTGGCGGCTGGGCCTGGCGCTGGACAGCCTGGACGAGCAGGCCGACCGGCCGGTGGCCGCGGCCGAGGCCGCCGCCTGCGCCGTGCTGGTCGAGCAGCGCATCGCCAGCCGCCGCCCGGCCGCCTACCTTACCGGCGAAGCCTGGCTGCAGGGCCTGCCGTTCACGGTCGACGAGCGCGTGATCGTGCCGCGCTCGCTGATTGCCGAGGTCCTGGCGGCGGGCAGCATCGATCCTTTCCTGGGCGCCGACTGCCGACACGCGCTCGACCTGTGCACCGGCAACGGCAGCTTGGCGGTCCTGGCGGCGCTGGCCTGGCCGGAGCTGGCGGTCGACGCCACCGACCTGAGCCGCGACGCGCTGGCCGTGGCCGCGCTCAACCTCGCCCGCCATGGACTGCAGGCGCGCGTGCAGTTGCACCAGGGCGACGGCCTGGCCGCCGTGCCCGGCCGGCGCTACGACCTGATCCTGTGCAACCCGCCCTACGTCAACGCCGAGGCCATGGCCGGCCTGCCGGCCGAATTCCGGGCCGAGCCCAGGCTGGCGCTGGACGGCAACGCCAGCGGCGGCAGCGACGGCATGGACTTCATCCGCCAACTCCTGCGCCAGGCGCCCCAGGCCATGACCGAAGACGCCGTGCTGGTGCTGGAGATCGGCCACGAGCGCGGGCATTTCGAACAGGCCTTCCCGGGCCTGGCGCCGCTCTGGCTGGCCACCACGGCCGGCGACGACATGGTGCTGCTGCTCAGCCGCCCCGAATTGCTGGGCCGCCCATGATCCAAATCAAGAACCTGAGCCTGCGCCGCGGCGTCAAGGTCGTGCTGCAGGGCTGCAGCCTGACCCTGAACCCGGGCGAGAAGGTCGGCCTGGTCGGCCGCAACGGCGCCGGCAAGTCGAGCCTGTTTTCGCTCCTCGCCGGCCGCCTGCAGGCCGATGCCGGCGATGTCGATTTCCCGGCCAAGTGGCGCATCGGCGAGGTCTCCCAAAGCATGCCCGAGAACAGCGAGTCGGCGACCGACTTCGTCCTCGCAGGCGACCTGCCGCTGGCCGAGGCCCGCGACCTGCTGGCCGCCGCCGAGGCCTCGGGCGACGGCCACGCCATCGGCGACGCGCACATGGTGCTGGACGAAGCCGGTGCCTTCGACGCCCCGGCGCGGGCCCAGTCGCTGCTGCTGGGTCTGGGCTTCAAGACCGACCAGCTCGACCTGCCGGTCAACAGCTTCTCCGGCGGCTGGCGGATGCGCCTGCAACTGGCCCGGGCGCTGATGTGCCCGGCCGACCTGCTGCTGCTCGACGAGCCGACCAACCACCTCGACCTGGACGCCCTGGTCTGGCTCGAAGGCTGGCTCAAGCGCTACAGCGGGCTGATGATCGTGATCAGCCACGACCGCGAGTTCCTCGACGCGATCACCGCCGTCACGGTCCACCTCGACAACGCCGGCCTGACGCGCTATGGCGGCAACTACAGCAGCTTCGAGGAGATGCGCGCCGAGCGGCTGTCGCAGCAGCAGTCGGCGTTCAGCCGCCAGCAGGAAAAGATCGCCCACCTGCAGCGCTTCATTGACCGCTTCAAGGCCAAGGCGAGCAAGGCCAAACAGGCGCAGAGCCGGGTCAAGGCGCTGGACCGGCTGCAGCGCATCGCCCCGGTGCTGGCGGACAGCGAATTTGAGTTCGAGTTCCGGCCGCCGCAGAACCTGCCCAACCCGATGCTGACGATGCGCGAGTTGGCCTGCGGCTACCCCCGGCCCGAGCCCGGCCAGCCGCCAATCACCATCGTGCGGCACATCACCCGCAGCGTGCTGGCCGGCCAGCGCATCGGCATCCTCGGCGCCAACGGCCAGGGCAAGTCGACCCTGGTCAAGACCATCGCCCACGCGCTGGCGCCCCTGGCCGGCGAGTTCACCGAAGGCAAGGGCCTGACGGTCGGCTACTTCGCCCAGCAGGAGCTGGACCTGCTCAGCGAGGACGACACCCCGATGCAGCGCATGGTGCGCCTGGCGCGCGAGGCCAACGCCAACGGCCAGGAGGCGCGCGAGCAGTCGTTGCGCGACTTCCTCGGCCAGTTCCGCTTCGTCGGCGAGATGGTCCACCAGAAGGTCGGCACCCTCTCCGGCGGTGAGCGGGCACGGCTGGTGATGGCCACCATCGTCTGGGGCAAGCCCAACCTGCTGCTGCTCGACGAACCCACCAACCACCTCGACCTGAACACCCGCGAGGCGCTGTCGATCGCGCTCAACGAGTTCGAGGGCTCGGTGCTGCTGGTCAGCCACGACCGCGCCCTGCTGCGCGAGGTCTGCGACGAGTTCTGGCTGGTCACCGCCGGCGGCGTGCTGCCTTTCGATGGCGACCTCGACGACTACCAGCGCTGGCTGCTCGAGGTCTCGCGGGCCAACGCCAAAGGCCTGGCGCCACCGCCGGTGCCGGGCGGATTCCTGGCCAAACCCGCGCCCAGCGCCAACGCCACCACGCCGGTCAAGGCCAAGCCCGCGGCCACGCCCAAGGCGCTGGCCCGCGCCACCGCAGCCGATGCCCACACCCCCGGCGCCTACCGTCGCGACGACCGCAAGCAATCCGGCCAGGCCCGCAACCTGATCGCCAACCGCACCCGGCCACTGCGCGCCGAGCTGGCGCAGATTGATGCGCGGATGGAGAAGCTGTCGGCCGAACGCAGCGCGCTGGAGGCGGTGCTGGCCAGCAGCAGCAGCCGCAGTGCACAGATCGCCGAGGCCGGTAGGCAGCTCAACCATGTCAGCGCCGAGCTGGCCATGCTGGAAGAGCGCTGGCTGGCCCTGCAGACCGAGATCGAGGCGATCCAGGCCGAACCGGGCTGATCCGGTTCGGGGTAGTCCACAGTGGCCGCTGGCGGGGTTGCGGCCGACACTGGTGGGCCCTTGGTTCGGCGCCCACCCAGCCTAGACCGCAGCCCGCCATGACCCTGCCCCGCCGCCACCGCCTGTCCTGCTTGTCCAGCTTGCTGCTGCCCTGGGTCGTGGCCTGGGCGGCGCTGGCCGCGCCGGTCGCGCAGGCCCAGGGCGGCGGCCGAGCGCTGCGCATCGTGGTCTCGTTCCCGCCCGGCGGGCCGGTCGATTTTGTTGCCCGCGCGCTCGCCGAGACGCTGGGCAAGGAGTTGCAGACCAGCGTGCTGATCGACAACCGGGCCGGCGCCGCCGAGGTGCCGCGCGCCGCCCGCGATGGCAGCACGCCGTGGCTGAGCAGCGTCGGCGCGGTGGCGGCCGCACTGCTGCAGCGCGACAGCCAGAAGTGGGCCAGGCTGATCCGCGAAAAGCACATCCTGGCCGAGTGAATCCAAACCCGCGCACACCCCTGCACAGCCATGATCCCCTTGTCCATCCTTGACCTCGCGCCCATCGTCGAGGGCAGCACCGCCGCCGTTTCGCTGCGCCACACCCTGGACCTGGCGCAGCACGCCGAGGCCTGGGGCTACCGGCGCTACTGGCTGGCCGAGCACCACAACATGGACGGCGTGGCCTGCTCGTCCACCGCCGTGCTGATCACGCATGTGGCCGGCGGCACGCGCACCATCCGCGTCGGTTCGGGCGGCATCATGCTGCCCAACCATGCGCCGCTGGTGGTGGCCGAGGCCTTCGGCACGCTGGCCACGCTGTTCCCGGGGCGAATCGACCTGGGCCTGGGCCGCGCCCCGGGCACCGACCAGCTCACCGCCCGGGCGCTGCGCCGGCAGATGACCACGGCCGGCGAGGACGATTTTCCGCAGGACGTGATGGAGCTGCAGGGCTACCTTGGCGAGCCCCAGCCCGGCCAGGCGGTGCGGGCGATCCCGGGCATGGGCACCCAGGTGCCGATCTGGATCCTCGGCTCCAGCCTGTACGGCGCCCAGGTTGCCGCCTACCTGGGGCTGCCGTTCGCCTTTGCCTCGCATTTCGCGCCCGACATGCTGCTGCAGGCGCTGGACGTTTACCGCCGCAACTTCCGCCCGTCGCCGGCCTGGCCAAAGCCGCACGCGATGGTCGGCGTCAACGTCATCGCCGCCGACACCGACGACGCCGCCGCCTGGGCCTTCACCTCGATCCAGCAGCGCTTTCTGGGCATGCAGCGCGGCGTTCGCGGCCCGCTGCCGCGGCCCATAGCCCCGGCAGAGATGGCGACGCTGTGGGATCCACGCGAGCGGGCCGGCGTCGAACGCATGCTCGCGGCCAGCGCCACCGGCACTCCCGAGGCGGTGCGGCGGCAACTGGCGGCGATCACCCTGCGCACCCAGGCCGACGAGTTGATCGTCGCCTGCGCGGTCCACGACCACGCGGCGCGGCTGCGCTCCTACGAATTGCTGGCGGGATTGGCGGCCTGAGCCACCGGCCCGCGCTGGATCGCCTCCAGACGCTGGTCCAGCATCGCGTCAAGACGCTCGTCCAGCAGTGCGCGCACCGTGTCCACGATCACCTGCGTGCCGCGCTCGATCTCCAGGTTGAGGGCGTCGCCGACCCGCTTGGCGCCAAACGTGGTCATGCGCAGGGTCTCGGGGATCAGCCAGACCTCGAACCAGCCGGCCTGGGCGTCGACCTCGGCCATCGTCAGGCTGGCACCGTTGACGGCGATGAAACCCTTGGCGAAGAGGTAGCGGCGGTGGCTGGGCGGCACGGCGATGCGCAGCACATGGTTGTTCTCGGGCTGGTGGATAGCCAGCAGGCTGGCCAGGGCATCGACATGGCCCGACAGCACATGGCCACCGACCTCGGCAGCGGCGCTGGCCGAGCGCTCGACGTTGACCACCTCGCCCGGCCGCAGCGCGCCCAGGGTGGTCAGGCCCAGCGTCTGCTGGACGATGTCGAAGCTGGCGCGGTCGGGCGCCGGGCGCGCGGTGACGGTCAGGCAGACGCCGTCGCAGGCGACGCTGGCGCCGATCGCCAGCCCGGCGTCAAACCCCGCCGGCAGCGCCAGCACCAGGCTGCGGAGGCCCGGGCGGTCGGAGATGTGGGCGACCTGGGCCAGGCCTTGGACGATGCCGGTGAACATGGGGCTGGAACGGGCTGCGGGTTGTTGGCGGGTGGCTGCGGCCGAGCTTAGCAGCCCGCGCCCGGTGCACACTTGGCCGCCGACGCCACCCAAGAGCCTGCCGATGCGCGCATTCAGCACCCCGAAGAAGACCTTCCCGCACCGACCCCGGGCGCCGGTCGGCCCATGAGCGGCCGGGCCGACGACGAGGCCAGCGCGCGGCGCATCGCCGCCGATTTCACCTGGGCCCAAGCCGACGCCGCCTTCATCGCCGACCCCTACCCGGTCTACGCCGCGCTGCGCCGCTTTGACCCGGTCCATGCGCTGGCGCCGGGCCAATGGCTGCTGACCCGTCATGACGATGTCGCCGCGCTCTACCGCGAGGGCGCTGCCAGCGCGGACAAGCGGCGCGAGTTCGGCCCGCGCATGGGCGCCGGCTCCTTGATCCTGGAGCACCACACCAGCAGCCTGGTGTTCAACGACCCGCCGCTGCACACCCGCGTCCGGCGGCTGATCCTCGGCGCGCTCAACCAGCGCGCGGTGGCGCGGATGACGCCGGGGCTGGAGGCCCTGGTCGAGACATTGCTCGACGCCCTGGCGGACCGCCCGGCGCCCGACCTGATCGACGATTTCGCGGCGCAGATCCCGGTCGAGGTGATCGGCAACCTGCTGGATGTGCCGCACAGCCAGCGCGCGCCGTTGCGCGGCTGGTCGCTGGCGATCCTGTCGGCGCTGGAGCCGGCGCCCTCGCCCGCCATGCTGGCCGCGGCCAACGCAGCGGTCCACGACTTCATGGCCTTGCTGCGCGAGCTGGTGGCCTGGCGCCGCCGCCATCCCGGCGACCCTGAGGCCGATGTCCTGACCCGGTTGATTCAAGGTCAAACCGACGGCCAGGCGCTGAGCGAGGCCGAGCTGCTGCACAACTGCATCTTCTTGCTCAACGCCGGCCACGAGACCACTGCCAACCTGCTGGGCAACGGCGTGCATGCGCTGCTCAGCCACCCCCCGCAGTGGCAGCGCCTGGTCGCCGAGCCAGGCCTGGCGGCCAGCGCGGTCGAGGAGCTGCTGCGCTTCGAGAGCCCCTTGCAGCTCAACAACCGGGTCCTGACCGCGCCTGTGCAGGTGCGCGGGCAGCCGCTGCCTGCGGGCGACTTCGTCACCCTGTGCATAGGCGCAGCCAACCGCGACCCCGAGGTGTTCGAGCAGCCCGAGCAACTCGACATCGGCCGCAAGCCGAATCCGCATCTGGCGTTCGGCCATGGCGGCCATGCCTGCGCCGGCCTGAACGTCGCCCGGGTCGAGGGCCGGATCGCCCTGGCCGGCCTGGCGCGGCGCTACCCCGCCCTGGCGCTGGCCGGCGAGCCCGAGCGCGACCTGCGGCTGCGCTTTCGCGGCTTCAGGCACGTGCCGCTGCGCCTGGGCTGAGCGCCCCGGCCAGCGCCTGAGGCGGCAAGTTCTTACCAACTGACCTCGCGCTCCGGCGTGGCGCCGATCTTGTGGATCGACAGGTCCGCGCCCTCGTGCTCTTCTTCGGCCGACAGGCGCAGGCCCATCACCGCCTTGAGCAGGCCGTAGACCACAAAGCCGCCGGCCAGCGCCCAGACCACGCCCAGCGCCGTGCCCGCCACTTGCGCCGCCAGGCTGACCCCGCCCAGGCCGCCCAGCGCCTTGAGCCCGAAGATGCCGCAGGCGACGCCACCCCAGGCGCCGCACAGGCCGTGCAGCGGCCAGACGCCCAGCACGTCGTCGATCTTCCACTTGTTCTGCGTCAGGGTGAACAGCTTGACGAAGATCGCCCCGGCGATGCCGCCGGTCAGCAGCGCACCGATCGGGTGCATCACGTCGGAGCCGGCGCACACCGCCACCAGGCCGGCCAGCGGGCCGTTGTAGACGAAGCCGGGGTCGTTGCGGCCCATCAGCGTGGCCACCAGGGTGCCGCCGACCATGGCCATCAGCGAGTTCACCGCCACCAGGCCGGAGATCTTGTCGATGGTCTGGGCGCTCATCACGTTGAAGCCGAACCAGCCCACCGCCAGCACCCAGGCGCCCAGCGCCAGGAACGGGATAGACGAAGGCGGATGGGCGCTGATCGCCCCGTCCTTGCGGTAGCGGTTGGAGCGTGCGCCCAGCAGCAGCACTGCCGCCAGGCCGACCCAGCCGCCCACCGCATGCACCACCACGCTGCCGGCAAAGTCATGGAACTCTTCGCCGGTGCTGGCCTTGAGCCAGGCCTGAAAGCCGAACAACTGGTTCCAGGCCACGCCCTCGAAGAGCGGGTAGATCAGCCCGACCAGCAGCCCCGTGGCGATCAACTGCGGCCCGAAGCGCGCGCGCTCGGCGATGCCGCCCGACACGATCGCCGGAATCGCCGCCGCGAAGGTCAGCAAGAAGAAGAACTTGACCAGTTCGTAGCCGTTCTTGGCCGCCAGCAGTTCGGCGCCGCTGAAGAAGCTCACGCCATAGGCGACCGAGTAGCCGACGAAGAAATAGGCCATCGTCGAGACCGAGAAATCGACCAGGATCTTGACCAGGGCATTGACCTGGTTCTTGCGCCGCACGGTGCCGAGTTCGAGGAAGGCGAAGCCGGCGTGCATCGCCAGCACCATCACCGCGCCCAGCAGTATGAACAGGGCGTCGGTGCCCTGCTTGAGTTGATCCATGGCTTGTCTCCGGTCGTTGTAGGCACGGCTCTGGTGCGAATGCACCGCCGTGGCGCCAAAAATGGCACCAAAGACAAGCAATTTTCGCGCCCGACTGGGGGCGCCACAACGCACCACGGATGGGCAAGCTGCCGGTCAACCCAACCGTCTTGGTGCGTGACGCACCGTCTTGAAGCATCCGACCAAGCCCATCGGCCCTGCGCGGACCGGCTGCGGCCTGCATCCAACACCGTCGTGTCATCGAACAACCCTAGGATCGACAGCAAGAAAAACAGGAGTGCCGGGATGGCATGGCGCTACACCCCGGGCAGCCTGCCGGGCACCATGATGGGCTGGGCCTTGGCCGCAGCCTGCACCGCCGCCCAGGCCTGGCCCGGCGCAGCCACGGACAGCCCGTCTGACAGCCCGTCTGACAGCCCAGCGGTGAGCCCAGCGGCCGAGGCTGCGCCAGATCTGGTCCTGGCCAACCTGAGCCCGGCCCACGCCGGCCGCGTCGAGGTGGTCGGCCGCGCCGACGACAGCCTGGGCAGCAGCGACGCGGCGTCGCAGGGCTCGGTCCGCGCCGAGCAAATCCGCAGCCGCGCCGCGCTGCGCCCTGGCGAATTGCTGGAATTCATCCCCGGCATGGTGGTGACCCAGCATTCGGGCGACGGCAAGGCCAACCAGTATTTCCTGCGCGGCTTCAACCTCGACCACGGCACCGACTTCGCGACCCAGGTCAACGGCATGCCGGTCAATCTGCCCAGCCATGCCCATGGCCAGGGCTACACCGACCTGAACTTCGTCCTGCCCGAACTGGTGCAGCGCATCGACTACCGCAAAGGGCCGTACTTCGCCGCCAGTGGCGACTTCGCCTCGGCCGGCGGCGCCGACATCGAATACCGCAGCCGCCTGGACGCCCCGCTGGCCCAGCTCACGCTCGGCCAGCACGGTTACCGGCGCGGTGTGCTGGGCGCCAGCAACGCGCTCGGCGGCGGCGCGACCACGCTGCTGGCCGCCATCGAGCTGATGGCCAACGACGGCCCCTGGTCCACGCCCGAAGGCCTGCGGCGCAGCAACGCGGTGCTGACCGCCAGCAGCGGCGATGCGGCGCTGGGCTGGCAGGCCTCATGGATGGCCTACCAGGCGCGCTGGACCGCCACCGACCAGGTGCCGCAACGCCTGATCAGCGCCGGCCGGCTCGACGGCCGTCCGTTCGGGCGCTTCGACGCGGTCGACACCAGTGACGGCGGCGACACCGCCCGGCTGAGCCTGTCCGGCCAATGGCACCGCCGCACGGACGCCGGCACCACCCGGTGGTCGGCCTATGCCCTGCACTACCGGCTGCAGTTGTACTCGAACTTCAGCTACGCGCTTGAGCGCCCGGCCACCGGAGATCAGTTCGGCCAGCACGATCAGCGCAGCGTGCTCGGCCTGGCCACCAGCCACGCCTTCAGCCATGAGATCGCCGGCCTGCCGGCGCGCAGCGAGCTCGGCCTGCAATGGCGCCAGGACCAGATACGGCTGGCCCTGACCGAGACGCAGCGGCGCCAAACCCTGGCCACCACCCGCGACGACGCGGTCCGTCAGGACCTGCTCGGCGCCTACGGTCAGACCGCGGTCGAACTCGCGCCCTGGCTGCGCGGCAGCTTCGGCCTGCGCCTGGACAGCCTGCACAACCGGGTAGACAGCCTGAGCCTGTCGGCCAACTCGGGCACGGCCGCAGGCCAGCGGCTTTCACCCAAGCTGGCGCTGGTCGCCGGCCCATTTCACCGGACCGAGTTTTTCCTCAACGCCGGGCGCGGCATGCACAGCAACGACGCCCGCAGCAGCACCCAGGCTGTAGACCCCAGCCCACCGCACGACCCAGCCAGCCGCCAGGCGGTGCTGGTCGTCTCGCGCGGCGCCGAACTGGGCCTGCGCAGCCAGGCGCTGTCCGGACTGCAAAGCTCGCTGGCGCTGTGGCGGCTGGACTTCGGATCCGAGCTGGTCTTCAGCGGCGACAAGGGCACGACCGAGGCCAGCGAAGCCAGCCGCCGCCACGGCGTCGAGTTCAACAACCGCTGGGCAGCCCTGCCCTGGCTGCTGCTCGACGCCGATCTGGCCTGGACCCATGCCCGTTTTGCCAGCGGCGCGCGCATCCCGAACGCGGTCGAACAGGTCGCCTCGCTGGCCGCGACGCTGCGCGCCGCCGGCCCCTGGCAGGCCAGCCTGCATTGGCGCTACCTCGGTGCCGGGGCGCTGACGCCGGACAACGCCGTGCGCTCGCAGCCAGCGCTGAACGCCAACCTGCGACTGGCCTACGCCTTGCCTTCAGCCGGGCCGGGGAGTGCGCTGGCGCTGGAAGTGTTCAACCTGTTCGACCGCCGGCTCAACGACATCCAGTACTTCTATGCCTCGCGGCTGCCCGGCGAGCCAGCGGCGGTGAACGACCGCCATGTCCACCCGGCCGAACCGCGCAGCCTGCGGCTGACATTGCACCTGGGGTTTTGAGCCGCAGACGCGGCGCCGGGCCGACAATCCGGGCGCATGCAGACCATCGCCGTGATCGATTTCGAGACCACCGGCATCTCGCCAACCCAGGGCGCCCGCGCCACCGAGATCGCCGCCGTGCTGGTCGAGGATGGCCAGATCGTGGCCCGGTTCCAGAGCCTGATGCACACCGGCGCCTGGGTGCCGCCCTTCATCGAGCAACTCACCGGCATCAGCAACGCCATGCTCGCCCAGGCACCACCAGCCCGCGCGGTGATGCACGAGGTGATGCGCTTCACCCACGGCTGCCCGTTGGTGGCACACAACGCCAGCTTTGACCGCGGCTTCTGGCAGGCCGAGGGCGAACGCGCCGGCTGCGAGCCCGACCCGGCGCACCGGTTCGCCTGCACCGTGCTGCTGTCGCGCCGGCTCTACCCGCAGGCCGACAACCACCGCCTGGGCACCCTGGCCAAACTCCACCGCCTGCCCGACACCGGCCGCGCCCACCGCGCCCTGGCCGACGCGCTCACCACCGCCCACCTGCTGCGGCAGATCCAGGCCGACGTGGCGCAGCGCTACGGTGTGGCCGGCGAGGCTGGCGGATCAGCCGGCGCCAGCCACGCCCTGCTGTGCGAATTGCAGCAGTTGCAGCGGGCGCAAATGGCACGCTGGGCGGCCCGGCGCCAGCGCGCCCCGGAGGCTGTCGCAGCGCGCTGAGCCGGGTCAGCGGCGACGGCGCGCTGTCGGGCTGATCGATGAGCACGTTGACGATGTAGCACTTCAAATTTGAGGCCGCCCTACGCAGCGGTGCAGAGGTAGGATTGGGGTCAGGTCTCCCATTTCCCCTAAACTCGACCCGTGTCACGCCCACTTCGCATCGAGTTCCCTGGCGCCGTCTACCACGTCACCTCGCGTGGCGACCGTCGCGAGGCGATCTATCGCGACGACGACGACCGTC
>JANXYH010000123.1 GCA_025350145.1 Burkholderiales bacterium
GGTGGGGCTCGTTCCCAAGCGGCGCACGGCGGTACTGATCGAAGTGCCGGGCGGTTTGTCGGCACATCGCTGGCCGGCTGCGATCCACGTGGGCGAGTCGTTTTACTTCAAGCCCGATGCCGGGCTTCTGCTGCTGTCGCCAGCCGACGAAATTCCATCGGCCCCATGCGACGCGCAGCCCGAAGACCTGGAGATTGCGATTGCGGTGGACCGATTTGAGCAGGCTACCGGTGCGGTTGTGCCTCGGCTGAAAAGCAGTTGGGCAGGCCTGCGAACGTTCGTTGCGGACAAGACCCCGGTTGTCGGCTTCGATTCGCAGGTTCCGGGTTTCTTTTGGCTGGTGGGACAGGGTGGGTACGGTATACAGACGGCGCCCGCCATGGCACGCGTCGCAACTGCACTGGCACTGCGCGAACCGCTGGCACAGGATCTCGTGGATCAGGGTGTGACCAGGGAGGCGCTCGCGCCCGACAGACCTGGCTTGCGCCGAGCGACGTGATGTCAAGCGCAGAAGTGGCACACAACGGTGCGACGAACTTGATAGAAACCCTGTTGGGGCTCGGCGTGACTGCAGTGTTCGGGTATCCGGGTGGCGCCATCTTGCCAATCACGCAAAGATCAAGTACGACGACGATCTCGATCTCTTTCGAGGTGAAATTCTCGGTCTGAATGGCGGCGCTGGTTTCTGCGGTAAGAATCCGAGTGAGCTTCGGACCGAATTCAAGAAGTCGCCCCGGGTCTTCCTCGAGGTATGCAAAGAGTAGGGCCTCGAACCAGGGCGAAATTTCTCGGGCAAGTTCAACCTGCCTATCTCCACCGAGTTGCACGAACGACTCGCCATCGAAGCACAGGCTCAAGGCAAAAGCATCAACCTAAGTCCGGCTGTTGCCCGAGCGCCGAAGTCGATTTCTTCAGCCCTGGCAAGGACATGAGGGTGTCTGGCACACCCACCCGGTGGGTGAAGCTGACGAGCTGAAGAAGTCGGTGCTGGCGCAGGCCAGTGGGCAGGCGATGGTGGCCAACGTCCAGGCGGCCTTCCCACTCGTCAAGGCAACTGCGGAGCGGTTGTCCAAGCCTGCTCGGTGGCGCGCCCTGTTCGACTACCTCTGCCAGCGCATCGTCGGCCAGATCAACCGCCCAAGGCCACCGCCGACGCTTCCAGCTCTGGGGTAACAGACGTATTTAGGTTGATTCAGGCTGCGGCCCATCAACATCTATGAGATGGATGACGCAGACGGCACTGAAATACTCACGATGGTGTCAGGCCTGAGGTTCCTCAGGCAGCTTTTAACAGGTCTCGCGCCAGGGTTCATTGGTATTCACTATATTTCTTCAGTTGACGTCTCCACCACAATTTCGAAGCTGGGTATGTCGCGCCATTGCTTCCGAGACTCAACGCTGGTCTCTGCTGACAGCATATAAATTGTGTAGGTACGACCATCTTTGCCAGTGAATTGAGTGGAGGGGCCGTCCCATTGGCAACAGGATTTTCGCAGCGGCAGCAAATGAACTGTTCGCGCAAGATGCGATTCGGCCGCTGCCGCATGAATTCCGCTGACTCGATAGGACGCTATCAGCGGTTTGCCTTGCCGATTCCTGTCCCATCTACAGCCAACAAATAGGATAGGGGGCGTTTTGAGTTGAAGAGTGCCCAAAAAGTCTCTGCACTCGAAATTTTTGGGCACCGGCTTGACCGAGACCGCAAGCGAAACCGATGCAAACGCCACCATCCAAACAAGGAAAAAGAAGCGAGGCAGGTGTTTCATTTTTTCACAACAAGCTGGCCCACCTTCTTGCCAGCCGAGCCTGGTTCACGATGGGAAATCAGATAATTATAGACGGCATTCCATTTTCCAAGTTCATGGACGGTCACGCACCCTTCAGACAAGTGACCGACGTGAATGTAGCGGCTGCTGTTCTCCGTGGATCCATTGACGCCGATCGGAAACCAAACATCGTTTCCGACCATGCCGGGCGTTGCCGTCACATAGCCGGCGGTAGAAATTGAATGGTGTGAATAATCAGGCGCGAGAATGGTATGCGTACCTGGCGGAATGGCAGAGTAGCTGCTATTCCAGACGCTGTTCAGAGTGACCAAGGCCGTCTGTCCGTCAAAGCTGAGCTTTGCCCACTGCTGCTTCAACTTGCCCTTGAATTCAGACAGCTCGTCCGCCAGTGCGCCTTGGTACTCAACCGTAACCGATGCGGCTCCCATTGTGCCGGTTTTACTTAAGTAAAGTGCAGCGTTGGCGGTGGTGAGTGATGCCTCTTCGCCAGCAGAAACATAGCCGTCCAAGATCTTGAAATATGTGCGACCATGATCTTCCCGAAGAACGGTCACTTGGGTATACTCACACAAAGATGTCAGCCGATCAAGTTTGGTCAGTCTTACTGTTAACCAGCCGGATTGGTCGGCGCGACGTGTATATCTAATTCGGCTCGCACTGTCGGAAATGTGAGTGCCTATAGGGCTTGGGATATTAATGATCTGCCCTGTTGCGGGAACTCTGGCTGACGGCATCTTCACTTCCTCAATTCTGGTTTCAATATTGGAGAGTTAGTCGTGGTAAATTTGGCGCCAAACTTGGGAAACACCTTCTTGGCGCGGAAGAAGCCCCGCGGCCTGCCGCCAGTGCCGCAGCCCTGCCGGAGCCGGATGATGCCGCCGATCAAGGGCGGCACAGGCCCGACACTGCTCAGGCCGTGGGCCAAGGGGTGCGCGAGGTCGAACGGCCTGGCGGCGATCTTCGGCGCCGGCAACTGGCGGATGCTGAGGCAAACGGCCACCGAGGCGGTCAGTTGATGCGGATGCCACGCTCGCGCACCAGCGCGCCGAAGCGGTGGTATTCGGATTCGGCGAACGCCTGGAACGCCTTGGGGCCGGGCAGGGTGGTGGCCACCACCAGCAGTTTTTTGAAACTGGGTCCGCAACTCGTCTTGGTTGATGCCTTTGACGATGGCCGCGTTCAGCCGCTCCAGCGCGGCCCTGGGCGTCTTGGCGTGGGCGAAGACGTCGATCCAGTGGGTCGCCACCAGGCTCTGCGTCAGGTCGCCGGCTGCGGGCACGTCGGGCACGGCGGGCAGTTCGGGCAGGCGTTTGTCCGAGGTCACGAGCACGATCCGCAGCCGACCGACCTTGTGCATAGGCGCCAGCACGCCGACATCCGACACGGTCGAGTCGACATGGCCGGCGATGGCGTCGTTCATCGCCGGGGCGCCGCCCTTGTAGGGCAGGTTCTCAAGGTGGCAGCCGGTGTGCTTGCGCACCAGTTCCACTACCAGGTGCCAGGCGCTGTCCACCGGCGGTAGATGACCCATCGTGGTGGGCCGGGTCCGAGACAGCGTGGTCAGTCTCTGGATGGTCTTGGGCGCCAGCGACGGGTTGATCGCGATGCCGATGGGCGAGATCGACACCATGTTCACTCCGACCACGTCCTCCAGCGGTTTGAACTTGACCGTGGCCATGGCCATGGCCTGCGGCGCATGGTGATCCTGCAGGGGTTGCCCATCAGCAGTGTGTGTGGCCGTCGGCTGGCGCCGGCTACACCAGGTGCGCGGCGGCGATCAGTTCGCGGGTGTAGGCCTGCTGCGGCGCGGCGAACAGCGCCAGGGTTTCGCCTTCTTCGACGATCTCGCCGTTCTTCATCACCAGCACCCGGTGGGCCATCGCGCGGATCACCGCCAGGTCGTGGCTGATGAAGACGCAGCTCAGGCCGTGGCGCTGCTGCAACTCGGCCAACAAGGCCAGCACCTGTTGCTGCACCGACACGTCCAGGGCCGAGGTCGGTTCGTCCAGCACCAGCACTTCGGGGCGCAGCACCATCACCCGGGCGATGGCGATGCGCTGGCGCTGGCCGCCGGAGAACTCGTGTGGGTAGCGCTGCAGCACGTCGGACAGGCCGTGGCGCTCGGACAGGCCGACCTCGTCGAGCATCGCCAGCACCAGCGCTTGGGCGTCGGCGGCCGACAACTCGGGGCGGTGCAGCGCCAGCCCTTCGCCGACGATCTGGCCGACAGTCATGCGCGGCGAGAGCGAGGCGAACGGATCCTGAAGCACCACCTGCATGCGCGCACGCATGGCGCTCAGGACGCTGCGCGGGGCGTTGTCGATGCGCTGGCCGTCGAATTGCACCTGGCCGGCGGTCATCGGCTGCAAGGCCAGCAAGGCCATGCCCAGGGTGGTCTTGCCCGAGCCCGATTCGCCGACGATGCCCAGCGTCTGGCCGCGCTTCAGGGTCAGGCTGGCCGAGACCACGGCGTCAAAGCTGCGCGAGCCAAACCAGCCCTGGCGAAAGGCAAAGCTGACCTTCAGCGCCTGGCTTTCGAGCAGGGTCGGCGCGTCGTCTGCCACCGCCTGCACCACCCGCTGCGGCCGCGCTGCCAGCAATCGCCGGGTGTAGGCGTGCTGCGGCGCAGCAAATACGTCGGCGGTGTTGCCGATCTCGACCAGTTTGCCGCGCTCCATCACCCCGACCCGGTCGCAGAAGCGCCGCACCAGGTTCAGGTCGTGGGTGATGAACAGCAGCGCCAGGCCGAATTCGCGCTGCAGTTCATCGAGCAGGGCCAGGATCTGGGCCTGGATGGTCACGTCCAGGGCGGTGGTCGGTTCGTCGGCGATCAGCAGCTTGGGGCCACAGGCCAGCGCCATCGCGATCATCGCCCGCTGGCGCTGGCCGCCCGAGAGCTGGTGCGGGTACCAATCGACCCGCCGCTCGGGCTCGGGGATGCCGGTGCGCGCCAGCAGCTCGATCGCCCTGGCCCGCGCCGCGTTGGGCCGCAGCGCCTGGTGCAGGGCCAGCACCTCGGCGATCTGGTTGCCGACGGTGTAGAGCGGGTTCAGCGCGGTCATCGGCTCCTGGAAGATCATGCCGATCTCGGCGCCGCGGATCGCCCGCATCGCCGGCTCGGGACGCAGCATCAGGTCTTCGCCCTGGAACCGGATCGCACCGCTGCTGCTGGCGGCGTCGACCAGGCGCAGCACCGACAGCGCGGTGATCGATTTGCCCGAGCCGGATTCGCCGACCAGGGCGAACTTCTCGCCCGCAGCGATCGTCAGCGAAACCGCGTCGACCACCGCCCGGTCGCCGAAGCGCACGCTCAGCGCCTCGATCGCCAGCAGCGGCGTCGCCTCAGGATTTGCGGGTGTCGAAGGCATCGCGCAGGGCATCGCCGATGAAGGTCAGCAGCAGCATC
This sequence comes from Burkholderiales bacterium, assembly GCA_025350145.1. GTDB lineage: Bacteria > Pseudomonadota > Gammaproteobacteria > Burkholderiales > Burkholderiaceae_C > Pseudaquabacterium. The sequence goes on from JANXYH010000123.1 coordinate 5,194, forward strand.
GTCAGCACCAGCAGGGCAAAGGTCGGAACGATGATCCACCAGGCGTCGAGGTTGGCCTTGCCCTGCTGCAGCAATTCGCCCAGCGAGGGCACGGTCGGCGGCACGCCCAGGCCGAGAAAATCCAGCGAGGTCAGCGCCAGGATCGCCCCGCTCATGCGAAACGGCAGGAAGGTGATGACCGGAGTCAGCGAGTTCGGCAGCACATGGCGGCGGATGATTTGCAGGTTCGACAGGCCCAGCGCCCGCGCCGCCTTGACGTACTCCAGCCCGCGGTTGCGCAGGAACTCGGCCCGCACATAGTCCGACAAATGCATCCAGCCCCACAGCGACAGCAGCACCAGCAGCAGGCCCAGCGAGGGGGCGAAGATCGAGGCGAAGATGATCAGCAGGTACAACTCGGGCACGGCGCCCCAGACCTCGATCAGGCGCTGCATGCCGAGGTCGATGCGCCCGCCGAAATAGCCCTGGAGCGCACCCATCACGATCCCGATCAGGGTGCCGGTGAAGGTCAAGGCCAGGGCGAACCAGATGCTGACGCGAAAGCCGTAGAGCAGCCGGGCGAGCATGTCGCGGCCCTTGTCGTCGGTGCCCAGCCAGTTTTTGGCGCTGGGCCGCGAGGGGTAGGGGTCGGGGTTGAAGTAGTCGGTGGAGTTGGCCGAATGCGGGTTGAGGGTGCTGATAGCCCAGGCGCCGGGCTGGGCCAGCAGGTCGGTGATCAGCGGGTCTTTCCAGTCGGTGGGGGTGCCGAAGTCGCCGCCCAGCGACTTTTCGCTCGGGTTGTGGACGAACGGGAAGACCAGTTGGCCGCCCAACTTGGCGACGAAGGGTTTGTCGTTGCTGAACAGCTCGGCCGCGCTGGAGAGGGCCAGCATCAGCGCAAAGGCCCAGAGCGACAGGTAGCCGACGCGGTTGCGTTTGAAGCGCAGCCAGGCCCGGCGGTTGGGCGACAGCGAGACCTTGGCACTCATGGGGTGGTGCTCATGGGGTGGTGCTCATGGGGTGGCGCTCACTTTGCGGCGCTGCCGAACTGCACCCGCGGATCGACCAGCAGGTACAGCAGGTCAGCGACCAGCTTGACCACCAGGCCGATCAGGGTGAACAGGTAGAGCGAGCCCAGCACCACGGGGTAGTCGCGGCGGACCACGGATTCATAGCCCAGCAGGCCCAGGCCGTCGAGCGAGAACAGGGTCTCGATCAGCACCGAGGCGGCGAAGAAGGCACCGACGAAGGCCGCCGGAAAGCCTGTGACCAGGGGCAGCAGGGCGTTGCGGAAGATGTGCTTGTAGAGCACCCGGCGCGGCGACAGGCCCTTGGCGCGGGCGACCAGCACGTACTGCTTGCGCATCTCCTCGATGAAGGTGTTCTTGGTCAGCATCGTCGTCACCGCAAAGGCGTGGACCAGCACGCAGACGACTGGCAGGCTCATGTGCCAGATGTAGTCGCTGATGCGGGCGGGCCAGGGCAATTCGCTCCAGTTGTCAGAGACGATGCCGCGCAGCGGGAACCAGTCGAGGTAGGTGCCGCCGGCGAACAGCACGATCAGCAGCACGCCCAGGACGAAGCCCGGAATCGCATAGCCCAGCAGCACCAGCAGCGAGGTGAAGAAGTCGAAGCGTGTGCCCTCGCGCACCGCCTTGGCCACGCCCAGCGGGATCGAGACCAGGTAGGACAGCAGGAACGACCACAGGCCCAGACTGATCGAGACCGGCAGCTTCTCCTTGATCAGGGTCCACACGTCCTTGTTGTGCAGGAAGCTGGTGCCCAGGTCGAACCGGGCAAAGCTGGCCAGCATCTCGAAGTACCGGACATGCGCCGGTTTGTCGAAGCCGTAGAGCTTCTTCAGCGCCTCGACCTGCTTCTTGTCGATGTCGCGGCTGGCGCGGTAGCCCTCGGTGTCGCCACCGCCCTTCTGCGCCGCCTGGGCCTCGGCCATGATCTGCTCGACCGGGCCACCGGGCACGAACTGGATCACGATGAAGGTGACGGTCAGCACGCCCAACAAGGTGGGCAGCATCAGCAGCAATCGCTTCAGGATGTAGCTCAGCATGGCTCAGGGCTTGGCGGGTGGGCTCAAGGATTTGTCCCACCAGGTCCACAGCGGCCAGGGGTTGAAGGACGAGTTGTAGTCGATGTCGAAGTACTTGGGCTGGGTCGCCGGCATGGCGAACTTGTTCCAGTACGAAGCCTGCAGGTTGCCACTGAACAGCCAGGGCATCTGCCAGTCGCTCCACATCACCACCCGGTCCAGGGCCCGCGCAGCGGTACGCAACTGCGCCAGGGTGCTGGCCTGACCCAGGGCCTTGATCAGGCTGTCGACCACCGCGCTGCGGGTGCCGCGGAGGTTGTTGCTGCCGGGCTGGTCGGCCTCTTTGGTGGCGAACTCCGACTCCAGCGCGGTCGCGTCGGGCAGGGTGAACTGGCGCCCGGCGATGGGCACGACGTCGAAATCGAACTTCTGCAGCCGATTGCGGAACAGCGCAAAGTCGACCAGCCGCTCGGTCATGGTGATGCCCAGCTTGTCGAGGTTGCGCTGCCACTCGACATTGCGCCCCAGCGACTGCGGCTCCAGGAACTCAAAGCTCAGCGCCTGGCCCTGGGCGTTGCGCAGCTTGCCGTCGGCGGCCGGGGCCCAACCGGCGGCGCTGAGCAAGTCGCGGGCCTGGCGCAGGTTCTGCCGCAGCGCGTTCGGTACGGTGTCGGTGCGCGGTGCGACATAGGCCGGGCCGAACACCTCGGCCGGCAGATCCTTGCGCCAGGGCTCCAGCAGCGCCAGCTCTTCGGCTGAGGGCAGGCCAGCGGCGGCGAACTCGGAGTTGTTGAACAGGCTGTTGGTGCGCTTGAAGGTGCGGTACTTGTTGTAGTTCTCGAAGTCGAAGGCCAGGGTCAGCGCCCGCCGCACCCGGATGTCCTGGAACAGCGGCCGGCGCAGGTTGTACTGGACCGAGGCCAGGCCCTGCCCGGCACCGACTGCGAACGGGTTCTTGACGATGCGCCCGTCGCGCCACTTGGCGCCCTGGTGCTGGCGCACCCAGGCGCGGGCACGGAACTCCTTGAGGATGTCGTATTCGCCGGCCTTGAAGGCCTCGCGCGAGACCGCGTCGTCCTGATACAGGCGGTAGACGATGCGCTCGAAATTGAAGTGGCCGCGGCGCACGCCGAGGTCGCGCGCCCAGTAGTCGGGGTTGCGTTTGAGCTCGAGCCGGCTCGGCATCTGCACCTTGTCGACCAGGTAGGGGCCGCTGGCCAGGGGTGGCTCGGTGACGATCTGGTCGAACGGCTTGCCACCGCCCCAACGGCGCGAGAACACCGGCAGGCCGGCGGCGGTCAGCACGGTGTCGAGGTTGCGCTCCTTGAGGTCCAGGCGCACGGTGCGGGCGTCCAGCACGACCGCAGCGGCAACGCCGCTGTAGGCGTTCTGGTAGACCGGCGAGGCCAGCTTGCCCGAGACCTGCGCCAGGCTGTGGACCACGTCGGCCGGGGTCACCGGGTCGCCGTTGGCAAAGCGCGCCAGCGGGTGCAAGCGAAAGCTGATCGACGACAGGTCCGGCGCGACGAACATGGACTCGGCCAGCAGGCCATAGACCGTTGCTGGTTCGTCCAGCGAGGGCGTGGTCAGGCTCTCGACCATGAAGATCGTGACCGCAGCCGGCGCCACCCCCTTGGTGGTGTAGGGGTTGAACTTGTCGAAGCTGGTGCGCCGGTCGGGGTTGCGCAGGCGCAGCACGCCACCCTTGGGGGCGGCCGGGTTGACGTAATCGAAGTGGTCGAAGCCGGCCGGGTACTTGGCCGCCACGTAGGGCGCCAGGGCGTGGACCCATTCGCCGGTCTGGATCGGCGCGATCACGGCGCTGGCCGGGGCTAACGTCAGCGCAGGGGCCGACGCAGGGGCCGACGCAGGGGCCGACGCAGGGGGCGACGAAGGCGCAGCGGCGGCGCTGGCCGCCCAGGCCATGCCGGCCAGGAGCGGGCCGGCCAGCCAATGCCGAAGTCGGGCGGAGTGCAACACCTTGGGGCCGGGCCTGGGTCAGTGCCTGAAGTGGCGCGTGCCGGTGAACAGCATCACCACGCCGCGCTCGTCGGCAGCGGCAATCACCTCGGCGTCGCGGACCGAGCCGCCGGGCTGGATCACACAGGCCGCGCCAGCGTCGACGACCACGTCCAGGCCGTCGCGAAAGGGGAAGAAGGCATCGCTGGCGACGGCCGAGCCGGTCAGGCTCAGCCCCGCGTTGCCGGCCTTGATGGCGGCGATGCGGGCCGAGTCGATCCGGCTCATCTGGCCTGCGCCCACGCCCAGGGTCATGCCGTCGGCGCAGAAGACGATGGCGTTGCTCTTGACGAACTTGGCCACCGTCCAGGCAAATCGCAGGTCGGCCAGTTGCTGCGGGCTGGGCTGCAGGCGGCTGACGACTTGCAGCCCGGCTTCGACCATGTCGATGGCGTCGGCCGATTGCAGCAGCATGCCGCCGCCCACGCGCTTGAAGTCGAGCGCGTTCGCGCCGCCGGCCAGGGGCACTTCGAGCAGGCGCAGGTTGGCCTTGGCCGCGAGCAGGGCCTGCGCCTCTATCGTGACCGAGGGCGCCATCGCGACCTCGACGAACTGCCGGGCGGCGTTGATCGCCTCGACCACCGCCGCGTCCAGCGGCCGGTTCAGCGCCAGGATGCCGCCATAGGCGCTGGTGGGGTCGGTCTTGAGCGCCTTGAGGTAGGCCTGCACGGCGCTGGCGCCGACCGCCACGCCGCAGGGGTTGGCGTGTTTGACGATGACGCAGGCTGGCTGTTCGAAGGCCTTGACGCATTCCCAGGCGGCATCGGCGTCGGCGATGTTGTTGAACGACAAGGCCTTGCCCTGCAATTGGCGCCAGGCGCTGAGCGTGCCGGGCGCGACGCTGGCCTCGCGGTAGAAGGCCGCGCTCTGGTGCGGGTTCTCGCCGTAGCGCATGTCCTGCGTCTTGTGCAGTTGCAGGGTGTAGGTGTCGGGGTAGGGCTGGCGCGCCGGCACGGCGTCGGGCGCATCTTCGGCGCCGGCGGGCAGGGCGCTGAGGTAGTTGGCGATCATGCCGTCGTAGGCGGCGGTGTGGGCGAACACCTTCTTGGCCAGCTTGAACTTGGTGGCCCGGCGCAGGCCACCGGCGTCGATCTCGGCCAGCACCTGGGCGTAGTCCGCTGGCTCAATCACCACGCCCACGTCCGGCCAGTTCTTGGCGGCGGCGCGCAGCATCGCCGGGCCGCCGATGTCGATGTTCTCGATCGCCTCGGCGAGGGTGCAATCGGCCTTGGCGATGGCCTGGGCGAAGGGGTAGAGGTTGATCACCAGCAGGTCGATGGTGGCTATGCCGTGCGCCGCCAGCGCGGCCATGTGCTCGGGCAAATCGCGCCGTGCCAGCAGGCCGCCGTGGATGCGTGGGTGCAGGGTCTTGACCCGGCCGTCGAGCATCTCGGGGAAGCCGGTGACCTCGGCCACCTCGGTCACCGCCAGGCCGGCCTGGGCCAGCAGTTTGGCGGTGCCGCCGGTGGACAGCAGGCGCACGCCGCGCTGCTGCAGGGCGCGGGCGAAATCGACGACCCCGGTCTTGTCGGAAACGGACAGCAGGGCAGTGGTCATCGGCAGGGGCAGGGGCATCAATCGAGCAGTTTGTGGTCGAGCAGCTTGCGCCGCAGGGTGTTGCGGTTGATGCCCAGCCACTCGGCGGCCTTGCTCTGGTTGCCCTCGGCGTGGCGCATCACGACTTCAAGCATGGGCCGCTCGACCACCGTGACGATCATTGCGTGGACCGAATGGGGTTGGCTGCCGCGCAGGTCCTTGAAGTACTGCTCCAGGCTGTCCCGGATGCAGGCCTCGATCATTTTCCGGCTCATGCCTGTTGCGCCAGGCGGTCGTCGTTGGCGGCAGCGGCCAGCGCCAATGGCACCGGCCAGAGTGGCTGGGTCTGGGCCAGCTCGGTCAGGAAATGGCCCAGGGCCTCGGCCTGGGCGCGGCTGTCTTCGATGCGGTTCAGCGCCGCCCGGAAATCGCCCCCGCCCGGCAGGGCGTGCACCGCCCAGCCGATGTGCTTGCGCGCGGTGCGCACGCCGGTGAATTCGCCGTACAGGCCGAAGTGGTCGGCCAAGTGCAGCAGCAGCCAGTCGCGTACCGCCAGCGTGGCCGGTGGTGGCGGGGTCCGGCCGGTCGCCAGGAAATGGGCGATCTCGGCAAAGATCCATGGCCGGCCCTGAGCGGCGCGGCCGATCATCAGCGCGTCGGCGCCGGTGGCGCGCAGCACCTGCGCGGCCTTGTGCGGCGAATCGATGTCGCCGTTGGCCACCACCGGCACGCCGACGGCGGCCTTGACGGCGGCGATGGTGTCGTACTCGGCAGCGCCGCTGTAGCCCTGCTCGCGGGTGCGGCCATGCACCGTCAGCATCGCCGCACCGGCGGCCTCGGCCGCCCGGGCGATGGCCACCGCATTGCGCTCGGCGGCGCACCAGCCAGTGCGCATCTTCAACGTCACCGGCACGCCGCGCGGCGCGGCCGCAGCCACCACCGCCTCGACGATGGCCAGTGCCAGCGGCGCGTCGCGCATCAACGCCGAGCCGGCCCAGAGCTTGCACACCTTCTTGGCCGGGCAGCCCATGTTGATGTCGATGATCTGCGCGCCGCGGTCAATGTTGTAGCGGGCGGCGTCGGCCATCATGGCCGCGTCAGTGCCGGCGATCTGCACCGCGATCGGGCCGGGCTCACCGGCATGGTCGGCGCGGCGCGAGGTCTTGAGCGAGGCCCACAACTCGGGCCGCGAGGTGACCATCTCGCTGACCGCGTAGCCCGCACCCAGGCGTTTGCAGAGCTGGCGAAACGGCCGGTCGGTGACGCCAGCCATGGGCGCGACGAAGAGGCGGTTGGGCAGCAGGTACGGGCCGATCTGCATGGCAAGGCGGGGCGCGGCCTGCTCAAAAAGGAGGCAGCAGTATATCTGCCGGTGGCTGGCCGCAGCGGCGCAGGCGCTGCCTATGATGGCCGCCATGGAAGCCTGGTTCAACTCACTGCTGGTCGCGCTGGCCTTGCCCGAATACGGCCTGTCGACGGTGTTCGTGGTGACGCTGGTTTCGGCCACGTTGCTGCCGATGGGCTCGGAGCCGGCGGTGTTCGGCCTGGTCAAGCTCAACCCCGGGCTGTTCTGGCCGACGATGTTCGTTGCCACCCTGGGCAACACCATTGGCGGGGCGATCAGTTGGTGGACCGGCTACGGCGCCGAGCGCGCCTACGAGGCCGTCACCCAGCGGCGCAGCCAAGCCCGCATCCTGTCCTGGCTGGGCCGTTTCGGACCGCGCGCCTGTCTGCTGTCGTGGCTGCCGGTGGTCGGCGACCCGCTGTGCGCCGCCGCCGGCTGGCTGCGTCTGCCGTTCTGGCCCTGTGTGGCCTACATGGCGGTCGGCAAGTTCCTGCGCTACGTGACCATGACGGTGCTGCTGCTGTGGGTCTTTCCGGGGCGCTTCGGCGCCTGAGCGCAGGCCTGGCGATCAGGTCGCCGCGGCGGGCTTGCGCGCGCGGCGCTTTTTGGGCGCGGCAACTTCCGCTGTCGCCGCCTCAGGCGCCGCTGCCACCACGCTTGCCGCAGTTGCCACGTTTGCCACGCTTGGCTGGCGCGGCCGCTTGGCGCGCGGCTTGGCCAGTGGTTTGGCCAGTGGTTTGGCCATCGGGCCGGCAGCCGCCGCCTTGGCCAGGGCGTCGACCCGGGCGTTCAAGTCCGCCAGATCCTTGGCCGTGGGCACGCCCAGGCTGCGCAGCGCGCGGGCGGTGCGTTCTTCAAATATCGTCTCCAGCTTGTCCCATTGGGCGTTGGCCTTCTGACCGACTTCGCCGGCCATGGCGCTGACCTTGCTGGCCATGTCGCCCAGCTTTTGCTCGGCCGCGGCCTGCGACTTGCGGTGCAGGCTGCTGCCTTCTTTGATCAGGCTGTCAAAAACCTTGCTGCCTTCGCCCTGGGCCTTGGCAAAGGCGCCCAGGCCGGCCAGCCAGATCTGCTGGGCCGAGTCCTTGATGGTCTGCGCCAACTGGCTGTCGAGCAGGCCTGAGCCGCTGGATTTGGGGTTGGCTTTGGCTTGTGGGGCGTCGGCATCCGCCAGCTTGGAGATCTTCTTGACCATGTCGCGTCCTTGGGTGGTGGCGGGTGTTTGAGCCGGCGGGCCGCTGCAATCAGCGCGGTCGACCTGCTGCGCCAGCCAGTGTAGGCAGGTCGATGCCTGCTGCCCTGGGGGCGCCTGCCTAACTCGGGCATCGATCGCCCGGCAATACGCGTGAATACGCGCGCGCTCAGCGCCCAACTCAGAGCAACTCGTCGGGCACCAGCGGGCTGAGCACCCAGGTCTTGAAGCGCAGCCACAGCGAGGCGTCGGGTTCGGAATCGAGCACGACATCTCCGTCCTCGTCGACGCTCAGCCACTGCAGGCCGCCGCCCTCGCGCAGCCGCACCCGGTAGGCGCTTTGCAGCCGGTCGAGGTCGATCACGCGCAGCAGCTCCTTGGCCAGCAGCGGGCTGTCGATCATTGCCCCGATCTCGGTGTTGATGGTCGCCGAGCGCGGGTCCAGGTTCATCGAGCCGACGAAGCTCTGCCGGCGGTCTATCACCACCAGCTTGGCATGCAGGCGGCCCAGGTTTTCGCCAAAGTGGAACAGCCGCTTGTTTTTCTTGACGCGCTGGCTGCTCAACTCGTAGAGCTCGATGCCGCTGCCCAGCATCGCCTCGCGGTAGCGGCTGTAGCCCAGGTGCACCACCGGCTCGTCGGTGGCGCCCAGCGAGTTGGTCAGGACGCTGATGCGCACGCCCTTGCCGCGCAGCGATTGCAGAAACTCCAGTCCGCGCGCGCCGGGCACAAAGTAGGGCGACGAGGCCACCAATTCGGTCTTGGCCTTGCCCATCGCCTCCAGCACGTTGAAGGTGACGCTGGTCTCCTGCAGTTCGCCGCCGACCTCGCCCTCGAAGGGCTTGTCGGGATGGTCGGCAAAGACATAGCCGTCGCCCCAGACCAGGCCGAGCTGGCCGTCGTTCATGTCGTCCGACAGCGGCCCGTAGCCGAGGATATCGTTGGGCGGCATGGGCGGCGGCGGCGCGGTGTTGGCCGGGCCGGTGATGCGCTCGAAGTAGTCCAGCAGGGCGGACTTGTCCAGGGCCGACTTGGCCACCACGGCATAAGGGAAGACCGGGTCGCTGTTCCAGTAGCGGTCGAACAAGGCCGCCAGGGGCTCGATCATCTGGCCGACAACGAAGGCGTCGAGGTCGATGAAGTTGTCGGTCTCGCTGCGCAAAAAGTACTCGTTGGCGATGTTGCGCCCGCCGATCACGGCGGCCACGCCGTCGACGACGAACAGCTTGTTGTGCATGCGGTGGTTGACCCGGCCCCAATCGCCGATGGCCGCGGCAAAGCGCCCGGCCTGGCCCATGCCGCGGGCGCAGCAGAACGGATTGAAGACCCGCACCTCGACATTCGGGTGGGCGGCAAAAGCGAGGTAGAAGTCGTCATTGCCGCCGGTGTAGAGGTCGTCGATCAGCAGCCGCACCCGCACCCCGCGGACGGCGGCGTCGCGCAAGGCCCGCATCAGGGTGCGGCCGACATCGTCGTTCTCGAAGTGGTAGTACTGCACGTCAAGCGAGACCTGGGCGCGCTTGGCCAGATCCAGCCGGGTGTCGAGCGAGAACGAGCCCAGGGGCATCAGCCGAAAACCCGAGCGCGCGCCGGCGGGCGTAGACGCGGCAATGATCTTGGCCAGGCCGCTGTCGGCGCGGGCTTCTATCGCCTCGCTGGCGATGGCGTCGCGGTCGAGCTTGGGCAGGGCCGTGGCACAGCCGCCAAGTGCCGCCGCCGCCAGCGCCAGGCTCAGCCACAGCAGCCAACGCGCGACCCAGGCGCTGGCCGGGTGCGGGCCGCTGAGCGAGGTCTGGCGGGAGAGGGTGGTCATTTGGGCAGCCTGGGGTTGGCGTCTATTCTGCGCGAGGCGCTGGTGCCTCGGACCGTTATCCTGCGGCCCATGTACGTGTCGTACTTTGGCCTCAAGCAGGCACCGTTCTCGATCGCACCGGACCCGCGCTACCTCTACATGAGCGAGCGCCACCGCGAGGCGCTGGCGCACCTGCTCTATGGCCTGGGAGGCGGTGGTGGCTTCGTCGTCCTGACCGGTGAGATCGGCGCCGGCAAGACCACCGTCTGCCGCTGTTTCCTGGAGCAGGTGCCCGCGGGTTGCGCGGTGGCCTACATCTTCAACCCCAAGCTGACGGTGGTCGAGCTGCTGCAGTCAGTCTGCGACGAGTTTGGCGTGGCGGTGCAGGCCACCAGCCCGCCCACCGTCAAGGACTACATCGACCCGCTGAACCGCTTCCTGCTCGATGCCCACGCCGCCGGCCGGCACAGCGTGCTGGTGATCGACGAGGCGCAGAACCTCAGCGCCGAGGTGCTGGAGCAACTGCGGCTGCTGACCAACCTCGAGACCGACGAGCGCAAGCTGCTGCAGATCCTGCTGATCGGCCAGCCGGAGCTGCGCAGCCTGCTGGCCCGCGCCGACCTCGAACAGCTCGCCCAGCGGGTGATCGCGCGCTACCACCTCGGCCCGCTCAACCCGCTTGAGACGGCCGCCTATGTCGGCCACCGCCTGGCCGTGGCCGGCCTGGTTGGCGCCTCACCGATCGGCGCGGCGGCCCTGCGCCAGGTGCAGCGGCTGAGCCGGGGGGTGCCCAGACGCATCAACCTGCTCTGCGACCGGGCGCTGCTCGGCGCCTATGCCCAAGGCCGGCACAGCGTCGATGGGCGCACCGTCCGGCGGGCCGCGACCGAGGTCTTTGGCCTGCCTGCCGGCGCGTGGCGCTCAGGCAGGCTGGGCGCTTGGGGCGCGGCCGGCCTGGTCGGCGCGGCGCTGGTTCTGGCCTGGTGGACCATGCCGCCGGTCGAGCCGGTGTCGCGCGGCGGCCCAGCCGCCGGCTTGGCGGCGATCGCGGCTTCGGTCGCGTCCAGCACGGGGGTGGCCGTCCCGGCCAACACGGCGGCGGCCATCCCGGCCAGTGCGGCGGCGGCCATGACTGCCAGAGCGGCGACGCCATTGCCGGCCGCCGCCCCGGCCCGGATCGATGACCTGCCGCGCGACGAACGCCAGGCCTGGCGCAGCCTGGCCAGCGCCTGGGGCCAGCCCCTGGGCGAGGGCGACCCCTGCCAAGCGGCCCGCACCCTGCAACTGCTGTGCTACCGCAGCGCCGGCACGACCCTGGCGGCGCTGCGCTTGCTCGACCGGCCGGGCCTGCTGGCCCTGCGTGGCGACGACGGCCAGGTCCGCCATGCCGAGTTGGTGGCGCTGCCGGCGCAGGGCGCGATCCTGCTGCACCAGGGCCAGCGTTTGAGCCTGCCGCTGGACCGCCTGGCCGAGCGCTGGCGTGGCGACTTTGCGACCCTCTGGCGCGCACCTGCCGGCTACGCCGCGCCGCTGGCCCATGGCGCCCGGGGCGCGGCGGTGGATGCGCTGGCCCAAGGCCTGGCCAGCCTGCGCGGCGAGCCGCCGCCGGCCGCCGGTCAGGCGCTGCTGGGCGATCTGGCCGCGCGGCTGAGCAGCTTCCAACTGGCGCAGGGCCTGCAGCCCGACGGCGTGGCCGGCCCCACCACCTTCATGCGGCTGAACCGGGCATTGGGTCTGCCGGAGCCGCGCCTGCCGTCGAATTTGGGCCCCGAACCGGGCCGCTGAGCACGATGTCCTACATCCTGGAGGCGCTGCGCCGCGCCGAGGCCGAACGCCAGCGCGGCGCGGTACCGCACCTGCATGCCCAGCCGGCGCCGGCCGGCGCTGCGGCGTTGGCCGGCGAAGGCCGCAGACCGGCTGTACTGAGGCTGGCGGCGGCGCTGCTGTTGCTGCTGCTCGGCGTGGCGGTGGCCGCCTGGCTGCTCGCCCGCGACCCCGTCGCCGCGACGCCACCCGCACCGGCGCCAACGCCCCCAGCAGTGTCTACACCCGGACCAATGCCACGACCAGCACCATCGCCCGGCGCTGCGACCGCCGCCGCGCCCCAACCGGCCGTGCCGCTGATCCTGGCGCCGTCGCCAGCGCCAGCGCCAGCGTTGATGCCGGTGCCCGCGGTCACGCCGGCGGTGGTCGCCGCGTCCGCCGTCGCGATCCCGCCAGCCGCGCCCGCCGCCGCCTCCGCGTCGGACCCGCCCATCCTCACCTTGGCGACGCTCCCGGCGGCGCTGCGGCAGGCCCTGCCGCCGCTGCTGCTGGGCGGTATCGTCCACTCGGCGCAGGCCGCGCAGCGGCTGGTGATCCTCAACGGCCAAGTGCTGCACGAGGGCGACCGGCCGGCGCCCGAGCTGCAGGTCGAGCAGATCCGCCCGCGCTCGGTGGTGCTGAGCTTTCGTGGCCAGAATTTCGAGCTGACGCCCTGAATCCGGCCGCCGGCATGGGGTTAGCGCGCAGCGACCGGGCGGCGGGCCTGGCTAAGAATCGACAGCCGAGAGATGCGGCATCCACAGCCCAGCGACTGCGAAAACACCGGCACCAGCACCAGCGGCCAGAGGACACCCACCATGCACTACTTCGTCACCGGCGCCACCGGCTTCATCGGCAAGCGTCTGGTCAAGGCTCTGCTGGCACGCAAGGGCAGCAGCGTGCACTTCCTGGTTCGCCCGGGCAGCCAGGCCAAGCTGGCGGCGCTGTACGACTACTGGGGCGTCAGCAAGGCGCGCGCCAAGCCTGTCATTGGTGACCTGACGGCCGCGTGCCTGGGCGTGGCCGCGGACGACATCGCCGCGCTCAAGGGCAGCATCGACGCGGTCTACCACCTGGCCGCGGTCTACGACCTGTCGGCCGACGCCGACAGCCAGGTCGCCGTCAATGTCGACGGCACCCGCCACATGGTCGAGTTCGCCCAGGCGGTGCAGGCCGGCCATGTCCACCATGTCTCTTCTATCGCTGCCGCTGGCCTGTACGAGGGCGTGTTCCGCGAGGACATGTTCGACGAGGCCGAGGGGCTGGACCACGCCTATTTCCAGACCAAGCATGAGAGCGAAAAGATCGTCCGCCAGGAATGCCGGCGGCCCTGGACGGTGTACCGCCCGGCGATGGTGGTGGGCGATTCGCAGACCGGCGAGATGGACAAGATCGACGGCCCCTACTACTTCTTCAAGTTCATCCAGCGGATGCGCCAGATCCTGCCGCCCTGGATGCCGACCATCGGCCTGGAAGGCGGGCGCATCAACATCGTGCCGGTGGACTTCGTGGTCAAGGCGCTGGACCACATCAGCCACTCGGCCACGCTCGGCGCCGGCCGCTGCTTCCACCTGGTCGACCCGGTCGGCTACCGGGTCGGCGATGTGCTCGACATCTTCAGCCGCGCCGCCCATGCGCCGAGGATGAACCTGTTCGTCAATGCCGCCCTGCTCGGCTTCATCCCCAAGGGGCTGCGCAAGGGGCTGATGGCGCTGGCGCCGGTGCGCCGGGTTGTGCAGGCGGTGGTCCAGGATCTGGGGCTGCCGGCGGACATCTTCACCTTCGTCAACTACCCGACCCGGTTTGACTGCCGCCAGACCACGGCCGCGCTCAAGGGCAGCGGCATCAGTTGCCCGACCCTGCCCGACTACGGCTGGCGCCTGTGGGACTACTGGGAGCGCCACCTCGACCCGGCGCTGCTGATCGACCACAGCCTCAAGGGCACGGTCGGCGGCAAGGTCGTGCTGGTGACCGGCGGCTCCTCAGGGATCGGCCTGTCGGCGGCCTGCCGCTTTGCCGAGGCCGGCGCCACCACCCTCATCTGCGGCCGCGGGCAGGACAAGCTGGACGCCGCCGTCAAGGAGATCCAGGCCTACGCCGGTGCCGATGCCCGGGTCTACAGCTACAGCGTCGACATCGCCGACGAGGCCGGCTGCGCGGCCTTCGTCAAGCTGCTGACCGAGACCCATGGCGGCGTCGATTTCCTCATCAACAACGCCGGCCGCTCGATCCGCCGGGCGATCGAGGCCAGCTACGACCGCTTCCACGATTTCGAGCGGACGATGCAACTGAACTACTTCGGCAGCCTGCGCATCACCATGGGCCTGCTGCCCGGCATGGTCGCCAAACGCCGCGGCCATGTCGTCAACCTCAGCTCGATCAGCGTGCTGGTCAACGCCCCACGCTTCTCGGCCTATGTCGCCAGCAAGGCCGCGCTCGACGCCTGGACGCGCTGCGCCTCCAGCGAGTTCGCCGACCAGGGCATCACCTTCACCACCGTCAACATGCCGCTGGTGCGCACGCCGATGACGGCGCCGACCAAGATCTACGACAGCATGCCGCTGCTCAAACCCGAGCAGGCCGCCGACATGATCGTCCAGGCCTGCGTCGAGAGGCCGGTGCGGGTGGCCACCCGGCTGGGCATCTTTGGCGAGATCCTGCATGCCGTCGCGCCGCGCATCACCCAGATCGTGATGAACACCACCTTCCGCATGTTCCCCGACAGCGCCGCCGCCGCCGGCCTCAAGCCCGGTGAAAAGCCCGGCACCAAGCCCAAGCTCTCGGCCGAGGCCATGGCGCTGGCGCAGATGATGCGCGGGGTGCATTTCTAGGCGTGGTGCCGTCGAATCACGCCAATGCCGGCTTTTGCAATATCAAGCCGTCTGTGGCAGGCTGTCGGCCAAGAGGTGCCTGATGCTGAGCATGAACATTTCACTGCCTGAACCCCTGAAGCAGTTCGTCGACGGACAGGTGTCGGCAGGGCGATACCGCAGCGCCAGCGAGTACGTAGGCGAACTCATCCACGCCGACGCGCGCCGCAAGGCAGAAGAACATCTCGAGTCCAAGCTCTTGGACGGGCTGAGCAGTGCCGAAAGTGAGTTAAAGGCTGACGACTGGACCGAGATTCGCAAGGCCGCCCTGGCCAGGGTCAAGGCGCGAATACCAGCACCTTGATGCCCGTCGTCAGGCTGCGGTCCGCAGCCCGCAATGACCTGATCGACCACTTCGATTTCCTGGAGGCCGAAGCTGGGCTTGGGGTGGCCACAAAGTTCCTGGACGAAGTCGAGGCAAGCTTGGCAATTTTGGCCACCCAGCCAGGCATGGGCGCGCCACTGTCGTTCAGGGATTCCCGCCTGGCGGGGCTTCGCAAATGGCGCGTGAACACCTTCGACAATGTGTTGATCTTCTACCCGCCCATGGCCGACGGCATCAGCGTCGTCCGCGTGCTGCATGCATCCCAAGACTGGTGGGGCATGCCGGGGCTGCGCGAATGAGCTATTCGAATGGAACGCCCATCCGGGCACAAAAAGCCTCGGGCATCGCCACTCATTCCGCCAACTGCAGCACCAGCTTGCCGAAGTTCTCGCCCGAGAACAGCTTCAGCAGGGTCGCGGGGAAGTCGGCCGCGCCGCCGCGAACCACGTCTTCCTTGCTGCGCATCGCGCCGGCCTTGAGGTGGCCGGCCAGTTCGGCGATGGCCTCGGGGAAGCGGGCGCTGTAGTCGAACACCACCATGCCCTCCATGCGCGCCCGGTTGACCAGCAGCGAGAGGTAGTTCTTTGGCCCGGCGACGGCGGTGGTGGCGTTGTATTGGCTGATCGCGCCGCAGACCACGATTCGGGCCCGGCGGTTGATCTTGGCCAGCACGGTGTCGAGGATCTCACCGCCGACGTTGTCGAAATAGACATCGACGCCAGCTTGGCAGTGCTGGCGCAGGCCCTCGCGGACGGCGTCCCAGCGCTTGGCGCCTGCGGGCGCGGCGGCCTTGTAGTCGATGCAGGCGTCAAAGCCGAGTTCGCGCACCACCCAGTCGCATTTTTCCTGCCCACCGGCGATGCCGACGGCGCGGCAGCCCTTGAGCTTGGCCAACTGCCCTACGGTCTGGCCGACCGCGCCGGCCGCGCCGGAGACGACCACGGTCTGGCCGGGTTGCGGTTGGGCGACATCGAGCAGGCCGAAATAGGCCGTCATGCCGGGCATGCCGAGCACGTTCAGCCACTGGCTGGGGCTGCCCAGGGCCAGGTCGATCTTGCTGAGTTCGCGGCCGACGCGCTCTGCCGGCACGCTCCAGTAGTGCTGCACGCCGGGGCCACCCGCGACCATGTCGCCGACCGCATAGGCTGGGTGGCGCGAGGCGATGACCCGGCCTACGCCACCGGCGCGCATCACCTCGCCGATGCCGACCGGCGGGATGTAGCTCCTGCCCTCGTTCATCCAACCGCGCATCGCCGGGTCCAGCGAGATCGCCAGCACCTGGACGACGACGCCGCCCTCGGCCGGTTCGGCGACCGGCTCCTGGCTGAGCAGCCAGTCGCTGGCCACAGGCAGGCCGTTCGGGCGGGCGGCCAGGCGGATCTGTGGGTTGCTCAAGCTGGCAAGGGCGGTGGTCATGGCGGTCGGACTTTCGTGGGCGGATCAAGGGTGACTGTGGCTGTGGCGGCCATGGTCATGGCGGTGCGGGTGAGGGTGTTCGTGTGGGTGTGGGTGTGGGTGTGGGTGTGAGTGCGGATGCGCCGCTTCAAGGCCATGGCCATGGTCATGGTCGCCGGGCGCCGCCGCGCGGCAGCGCTGGACCTCGACCGTGACATGGCGAATCTGCGCCAAAGCTGCCAGCCGCTGGCGGTACAGGTCGGGCGCCAGGGGGTCGTCGGCGACGATGCAGACCACGGCGGACCAGGCCTGCGGCCCGACCTGCCAGACATGCAGGTCGGCCAACCGGGCATCGCCGTCGCTCTCCAGGGCCTGGCGCACGGACTCGCGCAGCGCGGGCTCGGCGGTGGCGTCGACCAGCGCCCTGGCGGCTTGGCGCAGCAGGCCCCAGCTCCATTGGCCGATCAGCGCCGCACCCAGCAGGGCCACCGCCGGATCGGCCCAGCGCCAGCCAAGCATCAGGCCGCAGCCCAGCGCCAGCAGCGCCAGCACCGAGGTCAGGGCGTCGGCCAGGACATGCAGGTAGGCGGCGCCGAAATTGTGGTCGTGGCCGTGGTCGTGGCCGTGGCCCGACCCGTGGCCGTGGTGGTGCGCCTGGCCGGCGCGCGCCAGCAACCAGACGCTGACGAGGTTGACGACCAGGCCGACGGCGGTGACCGTGATCGCCTCGCCGTAGGCAATCGGGTGTGGCTTGAGCAGGGTCTGGACCGACTCCAGCACCAGGCTGAGCGCGACCGCCCCCAGCAGCAGGGCGTTGGTGTAGGCCGCCAGCACCTCGATCTTCCAGCCGCCGAAGGCAAATCCGGCGTGGGCCTGGGCCCGGCGCGACCAGCCCATCGCCAGCACCGCGCCGCCGAGCGCGACCGCGTGCGTGCCCATGTGCCAGCCATCGGCCAGCAGCGCCAGCGAGCCGGTGAGCCAGCCGCCGACCAGTTCGCCGACCATGGTCACCAGAGTGATCAGCGCGACCCAGCGCAGCGCCTGCTGGCTGGCGCGGGTGCCTCCCTCGCCGAAGGCGTGGCTGTGGCGGAACGGGCGCAGGTCGTGGCGGTGCGGGGCGGTGCTGGTCTGGGCGGCAGTACTCATGGCGGGATGCTACGCCGCAGCCGGCGCGGCGACAGTCGCCAAAAGCGCCTCCCTACAATGACCTCCCGCCCTGCCACCCGCCTTGCCACCCGCAACGCTGAGCCCGCCCAGCCGCCGCCATGACCGACCCCGCCAGCGCCCCCGCACTTGCCCACATCCAGCCGCGCGAGCAGGCCGAGATCCTGGCCCAGGCGCTGCCCTATATCCGCAGGTTCCACGGCAAGACCCTGGTCATCAAATACGGCGGCAACGCCATGACCGACCCGGCCCTGCAGCAGGACTTTGCGGAGGATGTGGTGCTGCTCAAGCTGGTCGGCATGAACCCGGTGGTGGTCCATGGCGGCGGGCCGCAGATCGACGAGGCGCTGGCCCGGGTGGGCAAGACCGGCAGCTTCGTCCAGGGCATGCGCGTCACCGACGCCGAGACCATGGAAGTGGTCGAGTGGGTGCTGGCCGGCCAGGTGCAGCAGGACATCGTCGGCCTGATCAATGTTGCCGGCGGCAAGGCGGTGGGGCTGACCGGGCGCGACGGCGGCATGATCCGCGCCCGCAAACTGAAGATGCAGGACCGCGACGACCCGAGCAAGGAGCATGACGTCGGCCAGGTCGGCGAGATCACCGCCATCGACCCCAGCCTGGTCAAGGCGCTGCAGGACGACGCCTTCATCCCGGTGATCAGCCCGATCGGC
Source organism: Burkholderiales bacterium (assembly GCA_025350145.1). Taxonomy (GTDB): domain Bacteria; phylum Pseudomonadota; class Gammaproteobacteria; order Burkholderiales; family Burkholderiaceae_C; genus Pseudaquabacterium. The sequence continues at coordinate 23,332 of JANXYH010000123.1, forward strand.
TTCGGCGAGCACAACGAGAGCTACAACATCAACGCCGACATGGTCGCGTCCAAGCTGGCCGAGGTGCTCAAGGCGGAGAAGCTGCTGCTGCTGACCAACACCAGCGGCGTGCTCGACAAGACTGGCAAGTTGCTGACCGACCTGAGCGCCCGGCAGATCGACGCCCTGTTCGCCGACGGCACCATCAGCGGCGGCATGCTGCCCAAGATCAGCGGCGCGCTGGACGCGGCCCGCAGCGGGGTCAACGCGGTGCACATCGTCGACGGCCGGGTGCCGCATGTGCTGCTGCTGGAGATCCTGACGGAGCGGGCCTACGGCACGATGATCCGCTCGCACTGAGAGCGGACCATGGTGACG
>JANXYH010000203.1 GCA_025350145.1 Burkholderiales bacterium
GATCGAGTTGCGGCTGGCCAGCAGCGCCGGCGTCGAAGACCCCTGGCCGCAGCCCCGAGCCGAGCAACTCGATCTTGCCGCGCTTGAAGGCGCCGCCGACTGCCTCGCGCAAGGCCGGCTCCAATTCGCGCCATTCGTCGGGCAGGCGCAGCGTCAGGTCAAGGAAGCGGCTGTTGACCGAGCGGATGTCGACGTGGACTCGGGCCGCTGCGGGCGGCTCGGCGCCGCTGGCCGGCGCCCCGGCGGCGGGGGCCTCTGTGGCACTGGCAAAACCGGTCATGCTGTAGACTGGCATCGAGCTTTCGCACCTCCGTTTTCCACCCCAGCCCTCGATTATGTCAAAGCCAAAACCAGCCCCGCTGCCGGCGGGAACCGTGGTCGGTGGCTACGAAATCAAGAAGAAGCTGGCGGCTGGCGGGTTCGGCGTGGTCTACCTGGCCGACGATCCCGAGGGCCATTCGGTGGCGATCAAGGAGTACCTGCCGTCGTCGCTGGCCGAGCGCTCGCCGGGTGAGTTGACGCCCCGGGTCAAGCCCGAGAAGCAGCCGCTGTACCGGCTCGGCCTGAAGAGCTTCTTCGAGGAGGGCCGCTCGCTGGCCCAGATCAGCCATTCGAGCGTGGTCTCGGTGCTGAACTTCTTCCGCGAGAACGAAACCGTCTACATGGTGATGAACTACCTGCAGGGCGACACGCTGCAGGATTTCATCGTCACGGCGCGCGATCTCAAGCGCGACAAGGTGTTCCGCGAGTCGACCATCCGCAGCCTGTTCGACGAGATGCTGAAGGGCCTGCGGATCGTCCACCAGCACAAGATGCTGCACCTGGACATCAAGCCCGCCAACGTCTTCATCACCAACGACAACAAGGCGGTGATGCTCGACTTCGGCGCGGCCCGCGAGGTGCTGAGCAAGGAGGGCAATTTCATCCGCCCGATGTACACACCAGGATTCGCCGCGCCCGAGATGTACCGCCGCGACGGCACGCTTGGCCCCTGGACCGACATCTACGCTATCGGTGCCTGCATCTACGCCTGCATGCAGGGCTACCCGCCCAACGATGCACCGCAGCGGATCGAGAAGGACCGGCTGGCGCTGAGCCTGTCGCGCCTGCGCAATGTCTACTCCGACAACCTGATCGAGGTCACCGAGTGGTGCATGTCGCTGGACCCGCTGTCGCGGCCGCAGAGCGTGTTTGCGCTGCAAAAGGAACTCTCGCGCGAGTCCGAGCGGCGCTACACCAAACTCAGTTTCAGCGAGCGCCTGAAGCTGCAAATCGAGAGCCTGAAGGCAGGCGCCAAGGCGTGATGCGGGCCTTGACGGCGCGCCTGCCCAGGACCGGCGCATGAAGTTCTCGATCTACCAGGTCAGCCGCAAGGGCGGCCGCGACAAGAACGAAGACCGCATGGGCTACTGCTACACCCGCAGCTCCGGCCTGTTCGCGCTGGCCGACGGCATGGGCGGCCACCCCGAGGGCGAAGTTGCCTCGCAACTGGCGTTGCAAACGCTGGCCTCGATCTACCAGCGCGAGGCCAAGCCGACCCTGCCTGACCCGACCCGGTTCCTCCTCGACGCGGTACTGGCCGGCCACCACCAACTCGTCCGCTACGCCACCGACAAGGCGCTGCTCGACACCCCGCGCACCACCATCGTGGCCTGCGTGATGCAGGGCAATTCGGCCTACTGGGCGCATTGCGGCGATTCGCGCCTGTACCTGTTGCGCGGCGACAAACTGCTGGTGCGTACCCGCGACCATTCCTTCACCGAACTGCAGGGCAGCTTGACCCATCCTCTGCCCGCAGCGCAGCGCTACAACCGCAACGTGCTGTTCACCTGCCTGGGCTCGCCCGGCAAGCCGGTGGTCGACACTGCCGGCCCGATCGCGCTGCAGCCGGGCGACAAGGTGTTGCTGTGCTCCGACGGGCTGTGGGGCGCGCTCAGCGACGAGGCCATCGTCCAGCACCTGTCGCGGCGGCCGATTTCGGACGCGGTGCCCGAGATGGCCGAGCAGGCGCTGCGCAACGCCGGTGCGAACAGCGACAACGTCACCGCGCTGGCGGTCGAGTGGGAGGGCGGCGCCGAAGCCGAGGCCGGCGCCAGCGCTGCGGCTCAGACCGACGAGGTCTTTGCCTCGACCATCGAGGCCAGCCTGGCGCCCGGCGTCCTGGCCACCGAAGAGATTGACGATGCCGAGATCGAGCGCTCGATCCGCGAGATCAACGACGCCATCAAGCGCTCGGCCAGACGCCGCCATTGACCACCCGCCCCAGACCCGCCCCAGACGCGCTCCAGACGCGCCCCAGACCCGCATGAACGATCCCGCATTCGCCCCGCCCCTTCGCCTCGACGGCCGCACCGCCGACGCGCTGCGCCCGGTCACGATCGAGCGCCACTACACCGTCCATGCCGAAGGCTCGGTGCTGGTCAGCTTCGGCCAGACCCGGGTGCTCTGCACCGCCTCAATCGAAGACAAGGTGCCGGGCCACAAGCGCGGCAGCGGCCAGGGCTGGGTCACGGCCGAATACGGAATGCTGCCGCGCGCCACCCACACCCGTGGCGACCGCGAGGCCGCCCGTGGCAAGCAAAGCGGCCGCACCCAGGAGATCCAGCGGCTGATCGGCCGCAGCCTGCGCAGCGTCGTCGACCTGGGCGCGCTGGGCGAACGCAGCATCCTGATCGACTGTGACGTGCTGCAGGCCGACGGCGGCACCCGCACCGCCGCCATCACCGGCGCCTGGGTGGCACTGCATGACGCGGTCGCCGGCCTGCTCGCCCAGGGCAAGCTCGGGCGCAACCCGATCCGCGACGGCCTGGCAGCCATCTCGGTCGGCATGCTGGCCGGCGTGCCGCTGCTGGACCTGGCCTACAGCGAAGATTCGGCCTGCGACACGGACATGAACGTGGTGATGACGGCCTCGGGCGGCTTCGTCGAGGTGCAGGGCACGGCCGAGGGCGCGCCCTTCAGCCGCAGCGAGATGGACAGCCTGCTGGCGCTTGCCGACAAGGGTATCCGCGCCTTGATCGCGGCGCAGCGGGCGGCATTGGGCCTGTGAGCCCACGGCCGGCGGCCATGCGCCTGGTGCTGGCGTCGAACAACGCCAAGAAGCTGGCCGAGTTGCGTGGCCTGCTGGCCGGGATGGCCTTGCACTTGGTGGCGCAGGCCGATCTCGGCATCGCCGAGCCTGACGAGCCGCATGCCAGCTTTGTCGAGAACGCCTTGCTCAAGGCCAGGGCGGCCGCGCGGGCCACCGGCACGGCCGCCCTGGCCGACGACTCTGGCCTGTGCGTGCCTGCCCTGGGCGGCGCGCCGGGGGTGATCTCGGCCCACTTCGCCGGTGCGCTGGCGGCGCTGGACGGCGAGCCGCGCGAGGCCCTGCGCAGCCGCCAGGACCAGGCCAACAACACCTTGCTGCTGGCGCGCCTGCAGGGCCAGACCGAGCGCAGCGCGCACTTCATCAGCATGCTGGTGGCGGTGCGCCACGCCGATGACCCCGAGCCGCTGATTGCGGTCGGGCGCTGGCCAGGCCAGATCCTGGTCTCGCCGCGCGGCAGCGGCGGCTTTGGCTACGACCCGCTGATGTTCATCCCCGGGCTGAACGCCAGCGTCGCCGAACTCGATGCCGAGGCCAAGAGCGCCCACAGCCACCGTGCGCTGGCGGCTCAGGCGCTGCGCCAGCAACTGCAGCAGGTCTGGGGCGTTGGCGGCTGATGCAGCTTGCCTCGCCCCAGCCGGTCGACCTGGTGTCGCGCTACCTGCGCCCGGGCACCTTGCAGCTCGGTGAGCCGCCGCCGCTGTCGCTGTATGTGCACCTGCCCTGGTGCCTGGCCAAGTGCCCCTACTGTGACTTCAACTCGCATGCGCTGGCGGCAGACGGGTTGCCGCAAAAGCGCTACCTCGACGCCCTGGTGGCCGACTTGGAGGCCGCCCTGCCGCAGGTCTGGGGCCGGCCGGTGGTCAGTGTCTTCATCGGTGGCGGCACGCCCAGCCTGCTCTCGCCCGAAGGCCTGGACGGCCTGCTGGCGGCGATCCGCGCCCGCCTGCCGCTGGCCCCTGGCTGCGAGGTCACGATGGAGGCCAACCCGGGAACCTTCGAGCGCGAGCGCTTCAAGGCCTTCGCTGCGGCTGGCGTGACGCGGCTGTCGATTGGCGTGCAGAGCTTCAGCGACGAGATGCTGCAGCGCCTGGGCCGGGTCCACGACAGCCGCCAGGCCAGGGCGGCGATAGCCGAGGCGGCACAGGCCTTCCAGACCTTCAACATCGACCTGATGTATGCCCTGCCGGGACAGGACCTGGCCGGCCTGCGGCAGGACCTGGACGCGGCGCTGGCCTGCGCGCCGCCGCACCTGTCGATCTACCACCTGACGGTTGAGCCCAACACCCGCTTCGCCCTGGCGCCGCCGCCGCAGTTGCCCGACGATGACCTGGCCAGCGACATGCTGGACCTGATCACCGAGCGCACCGCCGCCGTCGGCCTGGAGCGCTACGAGGTCTCGGCCTTCGCCCGGCCGGGTCAGCGCTGCCGGCACAACCTGAACTACTGGCAGTTTGGCGACTACCTCGGCATCGGTGCCGGCGCCCACGGCAAGCTCAGCTACCCGCACCGGGTGGTGCGCCAGGTGCGCTGGCGCGAGCCCGGCGCCTACATGGCCCAGACCGAATCGGGCCAGGCGATGAGCAACGACGAGGAAGTGCCGCGTGCGCGCCTGCCGTTCGAGTACATGCTCAATGCGCTGCGGCTGCGCGAGGGCTTCGCCCTGGCCGACTTCGCCGCCCGCACCGGCCTGCCGATCAGCGCCCTGGCCAAGCCCTTGGCGCAGGCCGAGGCGCGGGGCCTGATCGGGCGCGACCTGGAGCGCGTTTGGCCTACCGCCCGCGGCTTCGACTTCCTGTCCGACTTGCAGGCCATGTTTCTGCCCTAGGGTTGACGCTCAAGATCCGCAGCGGCAGCCCGGATCGTGGAAGACGTCCACGCCAAGCCTTGATCGTGGCCGCCTCAGCGCGCCTGCAGGGCCAGGCCGGCGCTGCAACGCAAGCGCTCGACCAGTGCCGCAGCGATCTGCGACAGCGCCAGCACCTGGTGCGCCGCGCCCCGGGCAATCGCCTCGCGCGGCATGCCGAAGACCACGCAACTGGCCTCGTCCTGGCAGAGGTTGTAGCTGCCGGCGTCGCGCATCGTCCGCATCGCCTGGGCGCCATCGGCACCCATGCCGGTCAGCATCACCGCCAGCGCGTTGCGGCCCACCACCCTGGCGGCGGATTCGAACAGCACCTCGACGCTGGGCTTGTGGCGATTCACCGGATCGCCGTCGCGGACCCTGGCGATATAGGGGGCACGCTGGCCGCCGCCGCGCTCGATCGACAGGTGTTGGCCGCCCGGGGCGACATAGGCCCGCCCGGGCAACACCAGGTCGCCGTCGGCCGCCTCCTTGACCTGCAGGCGGCACTGGCTGTCCAGCCGCTGGGCGTAACTGCGGGTGAAACCCGGCGGCATGTGCTGCGTGATCAGCACCGCCGGGCAGTCCTCAGGCAACTGGCTGAGCACCACCCGGGTGGCTTCGGTGCCGCCGGTGGAGGCACCGATAAAGATGACCGTGTCGCTGTCGCTGCGGCCCAGTCGGGGCACGGCGGCCGGTTGTGGCTGGGCCGCCTTGGCGGCTGTGGTGGCTGTGCTGGCTGTGGTGGCTGTGCTGGCTGTGCTGGCATGGGCACCCAGCACCGCGCCCGGCGCCAACCGGCGCACCCGCGCGCCGGCAGCGCTGCGCAGCTTCTCGGTGATGTCGTCGGCCAGGCGCTGCAGTCCGTTGGCCAGGCCGATCTTGGGCTTGGCGACGAAGTCCACCGCTCCCAGCTCCAGTGCCCGCAGGGTCACGTCGGCGCCGCGCTCGGTCAGCGTCGAGACCATCACCACCGGCATGGGGCGCAGCCGCATCAGGCGCGAGAGGAAGTCGATGCCGTCCATCCGCGGCATTTCCACGTCCAGCGTGATCACGTCGGGGTTGAGCTCGCGGATCATGTCGCGCGCGACCAAGGGGTCGCTGGCGGTGCCAACGCACTGCATGTCGCTCTGTCGGTTGATGATCTCGGCCAGCAGGCTGCGCACCAGCGCCGAGTCGTCGACCACCACGACGCGGGTCTTGGCGGACTTGGGCGGGAACAGGTTGGCGTTCATGTGCGACTGCTCGGTGGCTGGCGCAGGTCAGAACCGGTCAGAACAGGTCGACCGAGCCGCCCCGGGCGGCGGCCGGCATGGCGCGCTTGGCCGCCAGCCGGTCCTGGGCCAGCAGGGCCTCGGCCTGCTCGCTGGCCAGCGTCGGCGCCAGCCGTTTGACCAGGGCCTTGCCGCTGCGTGGCAGAAAGCAGACCTTGCGCGGGTAGACGTCCAGCACGTCCTGGCTGACGATGGGGATGCGTTCGGTGTGCAGGTAGTCGGTAACGAAGCGGGTGTTGTGCAGGCCAATGTCGATCGACTGGATGCCGCGCACGACGTTGCCGCCGCCAAAGACCTTGGCCTCCATCGTCAGGCGGCTGGCGCCGCGCTTGATCAGGGCGTTGATCAGCAACTCCATGGCATAGGAGCCGTAGCGGCCACTGGCAGCCGCAGCGTCTTGGTTGCTGGCTTCGGGCAGCATGAAGTGGTTCATGCCGCCGATGCGGCGCTCGCGGTCCCAGAGGCAGGCGGCGATGCACGAACCCAAGGTGGTCGTGATCAGCACGTCCTCGTCATGGACGAAATACTCGCCCGGCAGCACCTTGACCGCCTCGCAGCGAAAGTGCGCGTCCCAGAAGAAGAACGAGGCCTGGCCCGGGCTCCTGGGGCTGGCTTTGAGCCGTTCGAGCCGCGGCGTAGTGCCCAGCGTTGTCGGGGTGGTTTGGCTGTCGACCATGGCGCTCAGATCCGGACATAGGTGGTCTGGCCGCGCAGCTTGAACAGCGTGCTGGCGCTGGAGAAATTCTCAGAGTGGCCGACGAAGAGCAAGCCGCCCGGACGCAGCACGGCGTGCAGGCGCTGCAGGACCGCGTGCTGGGTGGCGGCGTCGAAATAGATCATCACGTTGCGGCAGAAGACGAGGTCGAAGGCCTCGCCGGTTGGCCAGTGCTGGCCCATCAGGTTGACCTGGCGGAACTGCACCAGGCGGCGCAGTTCTGGGCGCACCCTGAGCAGCCCGGCGTTGCGCCCCGTGCCGCGCTGGAAGTGGCGCTGCGTCCGCGCAGCCGACAGGCCGCGGGCGTCGCTGGCGTAGACCGCGCGTTCGGCCGTGGCCAGCACTTGGGTGTCGATATCGGTGGCCAGGATCGTCACCGCCGTCACCGCCGCCGGTGTGTCCAGCGTCTCGGCCGCCGTCATCGCGATCGAGTAGGGCTCCTCGCCGGTCGAGGCCGCGCAGCACCAGATCCGCATGGCCTGGCCGCGCCGCGCGCGCAGTTCCTCGGCCAAGGCCTCGAAATGGTGCTGCTCGCGGAAGAACGAAGTCAGGTTGGTCGTCAGGCAGTTGACGAAGGCCTGCCACTCCGACTCGCCCGTCGCGCCACTCCCCGACTCCAGCGCCTGCAAGTAGCTGGCCGTGCTGCGGTGGCCGGTCTCGCGCAGGCGCCGGCTCAGGCGGCTGTAGACCATCGCCTGTTTGCCTTCGGGCAGGTGGATGCCGGCATGCCGGTAGATCAGGTCACGGACCCGGCCGAACTCACCCGCCGTCAGGTTCGATCCTGGCGCAGCCGCGCTGCTGTTTGCCAGAGCGGGCGGGCTGAGCAGTGCGGAAAGGTGTTCTGGCATGGCAGTGGTGGAGTGGGCGGCGGGCCGCGCAGTGATCGGCGCCCGGCGCTTGGAGCCCTGCCAGTCTGGCCCGCAGCGGCCGGCGGGGATGCCGAGAAATGCGCCTGCGCCAGGGGCCAACTCCGGGCCATGTGGCGCGACCAGCCACTGCTAGACTGAAAACGTCAGCTTGGACCCGACGCCATCTTGGACACCCCCGAACCGATACCGCCCGCAGCGGACAACGGCCTGCTCCTGGAACATGCACTGAGCTTGTTGCAGCAGTCGGGGGCGGCCCTGCCGGACGGACAGGCGGGGTCCCCCCGGTTCTTGCAGGGCGTGATCGACGCTTTGGTGGACCTGTCCAGCCGCGATGCGCTGACCGGCCTGACCAACCGCCGCGGCTTCGAAGTCGCCCTGGCCCGGGAGGTCGACCGGGTGGCACGCTCGGGCGGCTCGGCGCTGCTGCTGATCGCCGACATCGACCACTTCAAGCAGATCAACGACAGCCACGGCCATGCCAGCGGTGACTTGGTGATCCGCGCCGTGGCCGACGCGCTGGCCCATTCGGTGCGGCCTATGGATCTGGTCTCGCGCATCGGCGGCGAGGAGTTCGCGATCCTGCTGCCGAATTGCCCGATCGGCTTCGGTCCGCAGGTCTCCGAGCGGGTGCGGCGGCAGGTCGAAAAATCGGTTGTCGACACGCCCGACGGCCGGCAACTCAGCGCCACCGTCAGCCTGGGCGGCGCATTCGCCCCGCAGTGGGTGCGCACGACGCCGCAACTGTGGCTGGAGCGGGCCGACTTGCAGCTCTACCGGGCCAAGCGCGAGGGCCGCAACCGGGTCTGCCTGGAAGCCACCGTCCAGTCCGGCGTCAGTGCGCAGGAGCGGCAGATGCTGCAGTTCGACCGGCCGCAACCGCCGGAGCTGTGATGGCCGTGGCCGACGCGCCTGCGGACAGGGCCGAGCCGCCCGCCGCCAACAAGGGCGACGCCGCAGTGACGCTGAGTGCGCCGCCGCAGGCCACCGCCAGCGCGCCGGCCAGCCGGGCGCGCGTGACCGCCGTGACCAGCGGCAAGGGCGGTGTCGGCAAAACCTTCATCGCCGCCAACCTGGCTGCGGCGCTGGCGCGCAGCGGCGCCAAGGTGCTGGTGCTGGACGCCGACCTGGGGCTCGCCAATCTTGACCTGATGCTGAACCTCTCGGCCCGGCTGACGCTGCACGATGTGTTCACCGGACAGGCCAGCCTGGACGACGCGATCTGGCCGGCGCCGGGCGGCATGTCGGCGTTGCTGGCGGGCTCGGGCATGCTGGAGTATTCGCGCCTCACTCCCGAGCTGTGCGAGAAGCTGTTGGCGGTGCTGCACCAGGTGCGCCAGCGCTATGACCATGTGATCCTGGACACCGGCGCGGGCCTGTCCGACGTGGTGCTGTTCACCATCGGCCTGGCCGACGAGGTGTTGATCGTGGCCACGCCCGAGCCGAGCTCGCTGGCCGATGCCTATGCCACCATCAAGGTGCTGGCCGCCACCCAGGCACGCCGGCCGATCCGGCTGCTGGTCAACCAGTCGCAGCGGCTGGGCGATGGTCGGATGGTCTGCAAGCTGCTGCAGCAGGTCATAGACCGCTTCGTCAACCCAAGCCTGGACCGGCCGCTGAACCTGAACTTGGTTGGCGATGTGCCTCTGGATGGCGACGTGCGCGACGTGATCCAGCGCCGCCAACTGCTGCTTGAGGCCATGCCCGGCTGCGCGGCGGCCAAGGCGCTGTCAGCGGCCGCAGCCAGGCTGCTGGGCTGAGACCGGCGGCGCGGGCCGCAGCGCAGTGCAGGCCCAAAGGCTCAGCCTGCGGCGCCCGCCAACAAGACCATCAACGCGCCCGCACCGCCAAACGCGGCGCTGGCCTGGGCAAAGGCCATCACCCCGATGGATTGCGCCAGCCAGCGCTGGACCCGGGCCTTGAGCACCGGCTCGCGCCCGGGCGAGCCGTGGCCCTTGCCGTGCACCACCCGCAGGCAGCGCAGGCCGCGGCGCTGGGCCTGGCGCAGGAATTCGGCCAAGGCCTCGCGGGCCTGGTCGCGGTTCTTGCCGTGCAGGTCGAGCTGGCCCTGCAAGGCCCAGTGGCCGCTGCGCAGCCGGACCAGCACGTCGGCCGAAATCGTCGATCGGCGGTAGCTCAGGCCATCGTCGGTGAGCAGCAGGGAGGCGAGGTCGACCTCGTCCGACATCGATTCGCGCAACGCCGCCTGCTCGTCCAGCTCGCGCTGGCGGGGGTGGGGCAGGGGAGGCGGCCGCTCGATCTGGGCCAGGCCCTGGTCGGAAACCGGAAAGACAGCGCCTACGCTGCGGGCAAACAGCCCTGGCGGGCAGGCTTGGTCGCTGGCAGGCGGGCGGTGGCGCAGGCGCTCGAGCTGGGCGCTGGCGACCTGTGCGCTGGCGATCTGGGCGCTGGCGGTGGCGCGTTGTTCGGCCGCGCGCCGCGCCCGGACATGGTCCTGCCAGGCCGGGCCCAATCCCGCCAGGCCGGCCAGCGGCCTCACAGCAGGCCCATTTCGATGAACGAGGCCACCGCATCCTGGCCGACCACGAGATGGTCAACCACACGCACATCGACCAGCGCCAGCGCCGCCTTGACCGAGCTCGTGACCAACTCGTCGGCGCGCGAGGGCTGGCACAGCCCGTGCGGGTGGTTGTGCGCCAGCACCACGGCGGCGGCATTGAGCGACAGCGCCCGGCGGACGATCTCGCGCGGGTAGACGGTGACCTGGCCGAGCGTGCCGCGGAACATTTCCTCGTGCAGCAGCAGGCGCATCTGCACGTCCAGGAACAGCACCACGAAGGCCTCCTGGCTGTGTTGGCCCAGCGCCATCCGGACAAACTGGTGCAGGGCCTCGCGCGAGTCCAGCACCGGCGTGGCGGCCAGTTGCTGGGTCAGTGCCCGCCGGGCAATTTCGACCACCGCCGCCAATTCGGCGCGCTTGGCCGGGCCGATGCCACGCACGCCCGCCAAGTCGCCCAGCCGCGCATGCAGCAGCCCGGCCAGGCCGCCAAAGCGCTGCAGCAGGCAGTCGGCCAGTTGCAGCACGCCCAGGCCCTTGACGCCGGTGCGCAGCAGCAGGGCCAGCAATTCGGCGTCAGCCAGGCTGGCGGCACCATGCGCCAGCAGCTTTTCGCGTGGCCGCGCGTCCACGGGCAGGGCTTTGATCGACATGGGTTTTGCGGCCGGGCAGGGCGGTTGGAGGGCAGGGACAGCGTAGAAACCCGCCCCCGTAGAATGCAAACCAGTCTATTCGCTCGTTCTGAGCCCCAATTCCCCCCAAAGGCGTGAACACCATTCAGGAGGGGTCGTTCCTGACCCTGCACTACCGGCTGGCCGGTCCCGACGGCGCCGAGTTGCTCAGCACCTTTGGCGCAAGGCCGGCGACCCTGACCCTGGGGCAGGGCCAACTGGCGCCGGCTTTCGAGCAGTGCCTGCTGGGCCTGGGCGAGGGCAGCCGGCGGCGCTTCGAGCTGCCTGCCGGGCAGGCCTTCGGGCCGCGCAATCCCGAGCTGGTGCAGCGCGTCAGCGCAGCCATGCTGCGCGGCTTGGGCCAGGCCGACACCGGCTACGCGGTCGGCGAGGTGCTGCAGTTCCCGACCCCCGACGGCACCGGCCAATACGCCGGCGTGGTCCGCGAGGTCGCGGCCGACTCGGTGCTGTTCGACTTCAACCACCCGCTGGCCGGTCAGCCGGTGGGTTTCGAAGTCCAGGTGATTGGGGTGATGTGATGCTGGCGCGGGTCGAGCCAAAGGCGATTGAAGATGTCCTGCTGGCCGAGCCGCGCGGCTTCTGTGCCGGTGTCGACCGGGCCATCGAGATCGTCGAGCGGGCCTTGCAGCGCCACGGTGCGCCGATCTACGTGCGCCATGAAATCGTCCACAACACCTATGTCGTCAATGACTTGAAAGCCAAGGGCGCGGTCTTCATCGAGGACCTGGCCCTGGTCCCGCCAGGAGCGACGCTGGTTTTTTCGGCCCATGGCGTCAGCCAGGCGGTGCGGCACGAGGCCGATGCGCGCGGTTTCCAGGTGTTTGATGCCACCTGCCCGCTGGTGACCAAGGTCCATGTCGAAGTCGCCAAGCTGGCGCGCGATGGCTACGAGTTCATCATGATTGGCCACAAGGGCCACCCGGAGGTCGAAGGCACGATGGGCCAATTGGGTCAGGGCATCTACTTGGTCGAGGATGTGCCCGACGTGGCGCTGGTCAGGCCGCAGGGCGGCAAGCTGGCGGTGGTGACCCAAACCACGCTCAGCGTCGACGACGCGGCGCTGATCCTGGCCGAAGTCAAGCGCCTGTTCCCAGAGGTGCGTGAGCCGAAGAAGCAGGACATCTGCTACGCCACCCAGAACCGGCAGGACGCGGTCAAGCTGCTGGCGCCGCAGGTCGACATCGTGATCGTCGTCGGCAGCCCGAGCAGCAGCAACAGCAACCGCCTGCGCGAACTGGCCGAGCGCCTGGGCACGCCGGCGCACATGGTCGATCTGGCCGAGGACCTGCAAGCCGAGTGGTTCGAGGGCCGGCCGCGGGTCGGCCTGACCGCCGGCGCCTCGGCCCCCGACATCCTGGTGCAGGCCGTGATCGCACGCCTGCGCGCACTTGGCGCGATCAGCGTGCGGCGCATGGCCGGGGTCGAGGAGACCGTGCGTTTCCCCTTGCCCAAGGGCCTGGGCGACCGCTCGATGCGCGAATTTGCCGCGGCGCGGTCCTGAGCCCCAGTGCCGCCGCCCAGCGGCCCGAACCTGCACCGCCCCGGCAAGTCCGTTGCCGACACGTCTGACCCCCCACCCTGTTTGGACCCCAGCCCATGCTTGACATCAACCTGCTGCGCCGCGACCTGCCCGCCGTGGTCGCTGGCCTGGAAAAGCGCAAGTCGCCACAGCCCTTCCTCGACGTCGCGCTGTACCGCCACCTCGAGGCCGAGCGCAAGTCGCTGCAGACCGAGACCGAGACCTTGCAGGCCCGGCGCAACGCCCTGTCCAAGCAGGTTGGCCAACGCAAAGCCAAAGGCGAGGATGGCGCCGAGTTGATCGCCGAGGTCGGTGCCATCGCCCAGGCCATGGCCAGCGGCGCGGCCCGGCTCGACGCCCTGCAAGGCGAACTCGGCACGCTGCTGATGGGTCTGCCCAACCTGCCCGACGCGAGCGTGCCGGTGGGTGCCGACGAACACGGCAACCTAGAGGTGCGGCGCTGGGGCCAGCCACGCCAGTTCGAGGCCGCGGCCCGGGACCATGTCGAACTGGGCGCGCCGCTGGGAATGGACTTCGACACCGGCGCCCTGCTCAGCGGCTCGCGCTTTTCGTTCCTGCGTGGCCCGATGGCCAGGCTGCACCGCGCGCTGGCGCAGTTCATGCTGGACGTGCAGACCGCCGAGCATGGCTACACCGAGTGCTACACGCCCTACATCGTCAACCGCGAGATCCTCGAAGGCACCGGCCAGTTGCCCAAGTTCCGCGACGACATGTTCTGGGTGCTGCGCGGCGGTGACGAATCGCAGCCCGAGCAGTACCTGATCTCGACCTCGGAGATCTCGCTGACCAACACCGTGCGCGGCCAGATCCTGGCCGCCGAGACCTTGCCGATCAAGCTCACCGCCCACAGCCCCTGCTTCAGGTCCGAGGCCGGCTCAGCCGGGCGCGACACCCGCGGCATGATCCGCCAGCACCAGTTCGACAAGGTCGAGATGGTCCAGGTGGTTGCGCCCGAAGCCAGCCCGGCAACGCTGGAGACCATGGTCGGCCACGCCGAGGCGATCCTGCAGAAGCTGGAGCTGCCCTACCGGGTGGTGCTGCTGTGCAGCGGCGACATGGGCTTCGGAGCGGTCAAGACCTACGACCTGGAAGTCTGGCTGCCGGCCCAGGCCACCTACCGCGAGATCAGTTCGTGCAGCGACTGCGGCGCATTCCAGGCCAGGCGCATGCAGGCGCGCTACCGCAACGCCCAAGGCAAGACCGAGTTTGTCCACACCCTCAACGGCTCGGGCCTGGCGGTCGGCCGCACCCTGGTCGCGGTGCTGGAAAACCACCAGCAGGCCGACGGCAGCATCGCCATACCGGCGCCGCTGCGGCCCTACCTCGGCGGCATGGCGGTGCTCGTGCCGGCGCGCTAGCAGTCTTTTCCAAACCAGGTGTGAGCCTGGAGCGCCCTGAAATCGACGATGCGAAGCGAGTCGATCGGTTGTAGGACTGGTCAGTGTATTTGGGGCCCGGCATTTCTGGTTTCTTCAACCGTGGTGGTCGAGGGCTGTGGGCATGTGGGCGAAGGCGCGGGCGGTGGGCAACGTGTACTTACGTTGTCCACGGGCCGTGCCGGTGCGCGCCAGCGCATCGTCCACATGTCCACAACCCGCTGGTGCGGGCGCGGTCGGGTCGCTTCAGCCGGTCCGCGTGCCTGCGCGTTTGAACAGCGCCTGGCGGGCCCCCTTGAGTTCCTCGGCGGCCTGCAAATCAGTCAGCGCGCGTGCCAATTCGTGCAACTCCGCCAGCGTGAGGCCGGGCCGCAGGAAACTCGCTGCATCGGGCAGGCTGGCCAGCTTGTCCAGTGGCGTCATCGCGTCGCGCGGCCGGTACACACGCTTGATTCGCCCCGCCTTCTTGGGGTCGGCCAGCTCGGTGGCGAACAGGCACGGCCGATGGAAGTTCAGGAATGGGTTGAGGTACTCGCGGCAGTAGGTGTCGAAGCGCGCGGCGTGGCGGCGGTGGATGTGTTCGTAGCCGAACTCCTTGCGCACCACCGCGCCGTTTTTGGTCTCGGCCAGGCCGTTGTCGTTGCTGCGGCACGGGCGGCTGCGGGTGAACTCGATGCGCAGCTTGTCTAGCAGGCGCGCCACCTTGTGGTTGACGTATTCACTGCCGTTGTCGGCATGAAATCCCAGGATCTCGAATGGGAACTGCGCCAGCATTTGCTCGATGACGCTGAGCAGATGCGCTTCCGAGATCGTCTGCACACTGGCCACCACCTGCCACTGGGTGACGCAGTCCACGGCGTTGATGTGGTACAGCCCCTTGACGCCATCGAGGTCGCCTTGATGCACGCTGTCGATGCGGATGAAGCCGGGCCTGCCCTCGGGCGCCCGGGCCTTGCGCACGCCGATCTGGGTGTTCTTGCTCGGCTGGGTCTTGGTCAGCAACACGCGCTGGTTGCGGTAAGGCGCGCTGTGGCGCAGGTTGTACAGGTGAGCCACCGAGATCGAGCCCAGACGCTCGAAGCGCTCATCGTCGAAGACCTCACGCTGGCGGCGCAGCACGCAGGCCGTGGCCGGGCCCGACAGCGTGCCCATGGCGCGGTCCACGTCGGCCAGCAGCGCCACGTCCACAGGTGTGTACCGGCGGGCAAACGGGCGCATCGGCGCGCCGTAGTTCTTCACCAGCGGCTGGCCGCCACCCCAGCGCGCGACCAGCCGCGTGATCTGGGCTCGGCTGTAGCCGCTCAGGCGCTGCAGGTAGGCCAGCACCTGGCCACGGTCTGCGCGCGCCAGCCGCCGGTACTCCAAGCGCTTGAGGACACTGCCAATCCACGCATACCGGCCCGCATCGTCGGCCGCCGCCTGGAACGCCATCGCCTGCGTGCCCGCCAGCACCTGACGCACCTGCTCCAACGTGCGAACTTGGGCTTCGTTCATGTCGATCACCATCGATTCGATGATCGACCCACGCCGCAGGCGGGCTGCCAGCCAGCCCCCAAACCAACGATCCCAGGCCTCCCCCAGGCTCATTCCTCAATGGAATCTCGCGCCCGGCTCCAGGCTCATACCTCGTTGGACAAGACTATTGCGGTACTTCGGTTGGCAATCAAGCGATCAATAAGAATCTCCCCAAGGAAGCTGATCGGTGACAGTCCACCGAAAACAAGGAGCACAGAAGCAGAATGCATATCAATTCGCTTCAGATGAAGGCGCTGACGCAAGCGTATTTCTTTGATCGCGTTGCCGCGTTCATTCGCCAGCAGACGACCCATGATGGATACCGGGATGCGGTATCAGATGTACCAGCGCGCAACGCGCTTTGGGCTCAGTACTGGCCTGGACTTGCCGACGAGCCGGAAGCGTTGGCAGCTATGTACTTGTGCTTCGTCCTTGCGTGCAGGACACTTGGATTCGACCCGCAACAGGGCGTCGTGATCGCACGCCGCTCTGACGATCCAGCCTTCAGTCTGAAGACGTTCTTGTCGACCCGCGGGCTGCTGCGGTTCTCCGCCTTTGACGTTCCGGAACTATTGCAAGAGGATGCTCGCTGACGATGGCCGGTTTCAGTTCCAACGCGCCTGCTACCGGCCAGATTCGCTGCAGTTCCCCGTGCGCCAGCGCACGCGCAGCCGATGATCGACTTTCCAACGCCACAGCGGCCCGCATTCAATCGATTACAGGCAAGGCGGTGCCGGCAATTGCAGGCCCGAACGCCACACCGCAGCCGACCGCGCCAAGTAACGCGAGCGCGTGCGCAAAGAAGGCGTCGACACTTGCCCCCGTGCTGCAGCGCTTCAACCGCTACCGTGACGCATTGCCGTCGGCGCGGGCCGCCGCCGATATCAACCAGTTGGGCGACAAAGCGGGCGACAAGCCATCGAGCATGCCTTGCCTGACGCGCTTGCCTACCGATGGCACTGGGCTGACTCAGGCGCTGGGACTGCCTGCCGGCAGTATCGCCAGTAGTGATCTGCGCGACGACACCACTGGATTCCGCGCGGCGATGTATCGCGACGAATCG